>NZ_JBFNQN010000007.1 GCF_040796495.1 Kineococcus endophyticus
GCGGCTCTGTGGGGGGTGTGCGGGGGGGGGGGGGGGCGGGGGCCCCCCCCCCCGACGGGGAGGTCAGCGGGCGCGACCGCGCAGGGCGCCCACGATGCCGACGCCGATGACGGCGATGATGACCTGGATCACGAGCTGCAGGAAGCTGAACCCGGTCGTGTTGACACCAACAGCGCGGGACAGGGCCGTTCCGATGAGGGCCGCGACGATGCCGACGACGATCGTCAGCACGATGGAGATGTTCTGCTTGCCGGGCATCACCAGGCGCGCGAGGGCGCCGATGATGAGCCCGACGATGATGGCGGTGATGATGCCGGTGACGCTCACGAGTTCCTCCAGTTCGCCGGGGCCCGTGGATCTCTGCGGGCCCGCACCGGGAGCCGGGAGGTTCCCGGTGCGCCCGAAGGCTTCCACGGTTCACCGGGCTCCGCGCGCTGGAACCGGCTGGACGAGCGGACGGCGGGTGGTCGACCACCCGCCGTCCGTCGATGTCGACGCTGCGTGAAGGATCCGGCGGTCAGGACCCGCTGGTCGCGTCCATGGCCTTGGCGAACTCCTCCGGCGTCGAGGACAGGCCGAAGAGCTTCTCGATGTTCTCCAGCAACGCCTCCGCGGCCGTCGGCGAGAGCGCCTGGTCCCAGGACTGCTGGAAGGAGGGCGCCTCGGAGGCCAGGTCGTAGACGAACTTCAGCCACTCGCTGTCCTCGCCGCTGCCGAACTCCGCGTCCGAGCCGGTGACGATGGGGACGTTGCCCGACGCGATCCAGGCCTTCGTCGTGGCGTCGGTGACCAGGCCCTCGGCGAAGAACTTCTTCGCGTCCGTCTTGGCCTTGTCGGTGGCCTTGGAGGACATGGCGTAGTAGCCCGACGGGTTCCCGACCGTGTTCGCCATGTCGCCCTTGCCGCCGCCGACGGAGGGGAAGGTGCTGAACGCCAGGTTCCCTCCCGTCACGAAGTCGCCGCCGTCGGTCTTCATGGAGCCGTAGACCCAGGAACCGTGCAGCATCATCGCGGCCTTGCCGCTGTACAGCAGGGCCTGGTCGGCGTTGGAGTCGGCGGTGATCGAGGCGAAGCCGTTGACGAAGCCGCCGGCCTTCACGAGGTCCTGCACCTTGGTCAGCGCTGCGATCGAGTCCGGCTGCGACCAGGCGTCCGGTTGTCCCTCGTAGATGGAGGTGAACAGTTCCGGGCCGCCGATGCGGTCGTAGAGGTACTCCAGCCACATCATGTTCGTCCAGCGGGACTGCCCGCCCAGGGCGATCGGGGCGATGCCCGCGCCCTTGAAGACGTCGACGACCGCCATGAGCTCGTCCCACGTCGTGGGGATCTCGGCGCCCACCTGCTGGAAGAGCGTCTTGTTGTAGTACATGACGATGGGGGCGACGGTCTCGCACGGCACCGCGTAGATCTTGCCGTCGACGGTCGCGGCCCCGAAGGCGCTCGCGAAGAGCTTGTCCTTGAGGGCGGCGTTCTCGGCGAAGAACGACGTCAGGTCCTCCACCTGGGAGTTCTTCACGTAGTCGCGCAGGCCGCCACCACCCCAGGTCGGGATGATCGTCGGGGCCTGGTTCGCGCCGATGGCGGTCCGGATCTTGGCCTTGAAGGCGTCGTTCTGGAAGGACGCCATCGACAGCTTCGAGTCCGGGTTGGCCTTGTTGAAGGCCTCGATCGCGTCGCTGCGGATGCCCTCGGCCGGCTGGCCCGTGAGGAACCACATGCTCGCGCCGTCACCGCCGGAGCCGCCGGCGGCGGCGCCGGGGCCGGAGTCGCCGCACGCGGCGAGCGAGACGCCGAGCGGGGCGGCGAGGGCGAGGGCCAGGAAGGTCCGCCGGGCGGCGGTGGGGGACGTCATCGTTCTCTCCCGTTCGGAGTCGGGCCGCGGCGGTGCGGGCCCGTGTATCGATATCATCGCCCGCCCCGTCCCGGCTGTGTCAAGAGCGAGTCGTGGACTCCCGCTCGACCACCCGGAACGAGACGGTGACGTCCTGTGGGAGCGCTCTCGGACTGGCGATGCGCCGCCCCAGGAGGTGCACGGCCTGACTGACGAGCCCGTCGAGGTCGGGGGCCACCGAGGTCAGCGAGGGGATGTGGAACTGCGCGTCCTCCACGTCGTCGAAGCCCACGACGAGGACGTCGTCCGGGACGCGGACGCCCTGGTCGGCCAGACCCCGCACGACGCCGAAGGCCAGGGTGTCGGTGACGCAGAAGATCCCGTCGGGCACCTCGCCGCGGCCCAGCAGCTCGCGGGCGCAGGCGGCCCCCGCGGCCTGGGTGACCCCGGCGTAGGCCGCCGAGGCCTGCACCCCGTGCTCGCGGACGACCCGGGCGAAGCCCTCGGCGCGGAGCACGAACGCCGCGCCCTCCGGCAGGGTCACGTCCTCCAGTCCCGTCAGCGTCGGGAAACCCACGAGGGCGAGCCGGCGGCAGCCCCGGTCCAGCAGCAACCGCGTGGCCGCCTCCGCGCCCGCCACGTTCGGCATGCTCACGTGGTCGACGGTCTGGTGCAGTTCCTGCTCGCCGAGGACGACGACGGGGACCTCCCGGCTCAGGGCGTTGATCTCGCGCTCGGTGAGTCCCAGCGCGGCGATGACGAGCCCGTCGTAGGCGTTGAGCCGGGAGTCGCGGAACGCGGCCAGCTCGCCCTCGCGGCTGGCGTGCGTCTCCTCGACCACGGTGGCCAGCCCGGCCTGGGAGAAGGCGAGGACCAGCCGGTGGGCGAGCCGGCTGTAGTAGTGGCTGTCGAGGGTGGGCACGGCGATGCCGACGACGCCCGTGCGTCCCTGCCGCAGGCTGCGCGCCGCGACGTTCACCTGGTAGCCGAGCCGGTCGACGGCCTCGAGGACGGTGCGGCGGGTGGCCTCGCTCACCGGTCGCCGGCCCGTCAGGGCGTTGGAGACGGTCATCGGGGAGACCCCCGCCTCCGCCGCGACGTCGCGCATCGTCACCACGTCCGGCTCCTCCTGTTCCGGCCCGCCGGTTCCGAGGACGGGTCGATCCGAAGCTACCGCCGTCGGCAGCCCTCTTGACAGTCCGGGCGGGCGTCATCAGTATATCGATACACACACAGCGGGAACCGGTGCTGGTTCCCCTGGACGGTGCGACGAGTCGAGGACGATCGCCCGCCGCCGTCCCTCTCCCCGAACCCCTTGCGAGGACACGTGCTCACCGCTGACGAGGACACTGTTTCTAGTACGACCACCACTAGCGACGACGTGGTGCCCTCCCGCGTGGTCCGCGCCGTGCTGGAGGCCGACCTGCCCGGCCCCCGCATCAACCGGCACCTCTACGGGCACTTCGCCGAGCACCTCGGCCGGTGCGTCTACGGCGGGTTCTGGGTGGGGGAGGACTCCGAGGTCCCGAACGAGGGCGGCCTGCGCCTCGACGTCGTGGAGGCGTTGCGCGCGCTGGACATCCCGAACCTGCGCTGGCCGGGCGGGTGCTTCGCGGACACCTACCACTGGCGCGACGGGGTCGGTCCGCGCGAGGACCGCCCCACGATGGTGAACTCCCACTGGGGCGACGTCGTGGAGGACAACTCCTTCGGCACCCACGAGTTCATGGCGCTGTGCGAACTCCTCGGGGCCGACCCCTACGTCTCGGCCAACGTCGGCAGCGGAACCGTCCGCGAGGCGGCGGAGTGGATCGAGTACCTCACCCGGGCCGACGACTCCCCGATGGCGCGGCTGCGGCGGGAGAACGGCCGCGACGAACCCTGGAGGGTCCCGTTCTGGGGGCTGGGCAACGAACCCTGGGGGTGCGGCGGGGGCATGGGCTCCGGTGCGTACGCCGAACTCGCGCGGCAGTACGGGACGTACAGCCTCGACCACGGCGACAACCACCTCTACCGCATCGCGGCGGGCGCGGCCGACGCCGACTACCGCTGGACCGAGGTCCTCCTGCAGAACCTCGGCCGCCACCTCGGGGTCGGCGAGGTCACCGGTCACGGCACGAACACCTACCAGGCGGTGTCGTTCCACCACTACACGATCGTCGGGGACAGCTGGGACGCGAAGGGGTCGGCCACCCGGTTCGACACCGACGAGTACTACCGCACGATGGTGAAGGCCGCGGCCATCGAGCGGATCCTCGCCGGGCACGCCGCCGTCATGGACGCGTACGACCCCGACCGGCGCGTGGGCCTCGTCCTCGACGAGTGGGGCACGTGGTTCGACGTCGAACCGGGGACGAACCCCGGGTTCCTGTTCCAGCAGAACACCCTGCGGGACGCCCTCGTCGCGTCCGTGCACTTCGACGCCTTCCACCGGCACGCCGACCGGCTCGTCATGGCGAACATCGCCCAGACGGTGAACGTGCTGCAGGCCATGCTGCTCACCGACGGGGACGCGCTCGTCCTGACCCCGAGCTACCACGTCTTCGCCATGAACAAGGGCCACCACGACGCCGCCTCCCTGCCGCTGGCGGTCCGCGGGGCCACCCCGAGCCGGACCGTCGGGGACACCGAGCTCGCGACGTTCTCCGCCTCGGCCAGCACCAAGGACGGCCGCGTCCTCGTCTCGCTCACCAACCTCGACGCGACCGAACCCCTCGTCGTCGAGCTCGACGTCCGGGGGGTCCAGGTCGGCTCCGTCGAGGGGCACCTCCTCACGGCGCCGGAGATCTCGGCCCACAACACCGCCACGGACACCCCCGTCGTCGTGAGCGACCTGCAGGACGTGTCCGTCCACGGCGGCCTGCTGCGGGTGACGTTGCCCGCGCACAGCTTCGCCACCGTCGGCTTCGCCGTCAGCGCCTGACCACCTCGTCCAGCCCTCCCGAAGGAGCGACTCCCCGTGACCACGCCCGCCCTGAACCCCTTCCTCAGCCGTCGCCGCGCCCTCGCCCTCGGGGGCCTGGCCGGCGGGGTCGCCCTCACCGCCTCGGCCTGCTCGTCGGGTTCCAGCGGGTCCGGTGACCCGAACACCTTCGAGTTCTGGTCGTTCACCGGCATCAACCAGAAGGCCGACGTCGAGTCGTACAAGAAGCTCGCGCCCGACGTGACGGTGAAGCTGACGGAGGTCGGCAACGCCCAGGAGACCGCCCAGGGCCTGACCACCGCCCTGGCCGGCGGGAAGGTCCCCGACCTCGTCCTCATCCAGGCCGGCGACCTGCCGAAGTTCATGAAGAACCCCGGCAACTTCACCGACCTCGCCACCCTCGGCGCCGACCAGGTCGAGGACGACTACGTCGACTGGGTCATGGCCCAGGCCACGGCGAAGTCCGGCGAGATCGTCGGCATCCCCACCGACGTCGGCGGCATGGGCGTCGCCTACCGCACCGACCTGTTCGCCGCCGCGGGCCTGCCGACGAACCGCGACGAGGTCAGCGCTCTGTGGCCCACGTGGGAGGAGTTCATCGCCACCGGCCAGCGCTACACCCAGGCCTCGGGCAGCGCCTTCATCGACAACGCGGCCACCACCGTCTTCCTGCAGGCCGTCTCGCAGGGGACCGAGCAGTACTACTCCGCCGACGGGGAGGTCGTGTACGACACCAACCCCGTCGTCAAGGACTCCTTCGACCTCGGGCTGAAGGCCATCGCCGCCGGCATCACGGCCAAGCTGGAGAGCTTCAGCGACGGCTGGAACGCCGGCATGGCCAAGGGCACCTTCGCCGCCGTGGCCGCCCCGTCGTGGATGCTCGGATCCATCCGCTCGGCCGCGCCCGAGACCGAGGGCAAGTGGGACATCGCCACGATCCCCGGCGGCAGCGGCAACTGGGGTGGCAGCTACCTCGCCATCCCCGCCCGCGCCGGGAACCCGAAGGCGGCCTGGGCCTACATCTCGAAGATGCAGTCGCCCGAGCAGCAGCTGCAGCACTTCATCGAGTCCGGCTCGCTGCCGACGACCCCGGTGAACTACGACAAGCCCGAGCTCGTCGACCACACCGACCCGTTCTTCGGCGACGCGCCGACCGGCAAGATCTTCACCCAGGCCGTCCTGGGCCTGAAGCCGTTCCTCAACGGCGAGTACAACACCGAGATCAGCACCGAGCTGCTCAACGCCCTCAACGGCGTCGAGGGTGACGGTGCCCCGGCCGCCGCCGCCTGGGACACCGCCGTCAAGGGCATCAAGACGGCGATCGGCGCCTGATGGCCGCCACGCTGACCCCGGGCACCCTCAAGGGGGTGAAGCCCGCGACCGCGACCCGCCCGGTGGAGAAGCGGTGGGAACGCCTCGCGCCGTACGGCTACGTCGCGCCGTTCTACGTGCTGTTCCTGGTCTTCGGCCTCTTCCCGCTGCTGTTCACGTTCTACGTCGCGCTGTTCGACTGGAACCCGATCGGGGACAAGACCTTCGTCGGCCTGGCGAACTTCCAGCAGCTCGCGGCCGACCCGCGGTTCTGGAACGCGCTGAAGAACACGTTCAGCATCTGGATCATCTCGACCGCCCCGCAGCTGCTCATCGCGCTCGTCCTGGCGCAGGTGCTGAACAGCGCCCTGCTCCGCTTCGCCACCTTCTTCCGGATGGCGATGCTGCTGCCGTACATCACCTCGGTGGCGGCGACGGCGATCGTCTTCGCCCAGCTCTTCAACCGCGACTTCGGGCTGCTGAACTGGGTCATCGGCGGCCTGGGGTTCGAGCACGTCGACTTCATGTCGACGCCGGTGGGCAGCCACCTCCTCGTCTCCACGATGGTCGTCTGGCGCTGGTTCGGCTACAACACGCTGCTCTACCTCGCGGCGCTGCAGGCCGTCCCGCGCGACCTCTACGAGGCGGCCGCGATGGACGGTGCGGGCCCCGTCAAGCAGTTCTTCCACATCACGCTGCCCTCGCTGCGGCCGGTGATCGTCTTCACCGTCATCATGTCGACGATCGGCGGGCTGCAGATCTTCACCGAACCGCTGCTGCTGTCGAACGGGACGCTGACGTGCGGGACGGCCCGGCAGTGCCAGACGCTCTCGCTGTTCCTCTACGAGCAGGGCTTCGGGTCGTTCAAGTTCGGCTACGGCTCGGCCATCGGGGTCGCCCTGTTCGCGATCATCGTCGTCGTGGCCCTCGTCAACTTCCTGCTCTCCAGCCGACTCGGGAAGAAGGGCTGACATGGCCACCACCACCGGAACCCCGCAGCGCGACTCCGTCCGCGTCCGGACGTCGCGGACCCGCCGGCGGTCCATCGGCCGCGTGCGCTGGTACACCTACCTGCTGCTCGGCCTCGCGGCCGCGGCCTGCATCTTCCCCGTCTACTGGATGTTCGTCGTCTCCTCCGTGGGGTCGCAGGCAGCGACGCAGCTGCCGCCCCGCGTCGTGCCCGGCGGGAACTTCCTGGACCTGCTCGAGCTGGTGTTCGAGACGGTCCCGTTCGTCCGGTCGCTCGTCAACAGCTTCGTCGTCGCGTCCCTCATCGCGGTCGGTCAGGCGTTCCTCTGCTCCCTGGCCGGTTTCGCCTTCGCCAAGATGACCTTCAAGGGACGGGACGTGCTGTTCCTCGTCCTCGTCCTGACGATGACCGTCCCGGCCCAGCTCGCGATCATCCCGCAGTACATGATCATGTCGACGCTCGGCTGGGTGGACACCCTGCAGGCGCTCGTCGTGCCGGGTCTGGTCAGCGCCTTCGGCATCTTCTGGATGCGCCAGCACATCAGCGCGACGATCAGCGACGAGCTGCTGCAGGCCGCCCGGATGGACGGCGCGAACTCCTGGCAGATCTTCCTGCGGATCGCCTTCCCGGTGGTCCGGCCGGCGGCCGCGGTGCTCGGGCTGCTCGGGTTCGTCAACGCGTGGAACGACTTCCTGTGGCCGTTCATCGTGCTGAAGTCCCCGGACATGTACACGGCGCAGATCGCCATCAAGGCGCTGCAGTCCAACATCTCCGTCGACCTCGGCCTGGCGATGGCCGGTTCCTTCCTCGTGACGGTGCCGCTGCTGGTGCTGTTCGCGTTCTTCGGCAAGCAGATGGTGTCCGGCATCATGGACGGAGCGTTCAAGGGATGAGCCTGACGAGCACGAGCCCCGCGCTGACCGACGCGCAGGTCGAGCACTTCCTCGACACGGGCTACGTGGTCCTGCCGGGCTGCTTCACCGCCCAGGACGCCGCACCCCACGTGGACCGCGCCTGGGACCGGCTGGGCGTCGACCGCGACGACCCCTCGACGTGGGACCGGCCCCGCGTGCACCTGCGCTCCGAGCAGCACCTCGACGCCGCGTCGTTCGCCCCGGCGGCCCACGCCGCGGCCTGCCAGCTCCTGGGCGGACAGGACCGCGTCCAGACCCCGTGGCGGTGGTCGGACGGGATGATCGCCAACCTGGGTGTGGGCGCCGACCGGCCGTTCGAGGAACCCTCGGCGGCGGTGCCCGGGTGGCACAAGGACGGGGACTTCTTCCGGCACTTCCTGGACTCCCCGGAACAGGGGCTGCTGACGATCGTCCTGTGGACCGACGTGCACTCCCGCGGCGGCGGCACGTTCGTGGCCACCGACTCCGTCGGCGTCGTCGCGCGGTTCCTGGCCGAGCGCCCCGAGGGCGTCCTGCCCGACGAGCTGCAGCAGACCCGCCTGGTGGAGCAGTGCCACGAGTTCGTGGAACTGACGGGGAAGGCCGGGGACGTCGTGCTCATGCACCCCTTCGTGCTGCACGCCACGTCCCAGAACGTCCTGCGCGCCCAGCGGCTCATCACCAACCCGCCGCTGAGCCTGCGCGCACCGCTGCGGTTCGACCGGCCCGACCCCGCCGACCACTCGCCCGTGGAACGTGCCGTCCTGCGCGGGCTCGGCGTCGAGCGCTTCCCCTTCACCCCGACCCGGCCGCGGGAGGCCGTGGTGCCCCGCGGCCGGTGACGGCCCCCTGAACCCGGGTTCCCCTCCGGCGGGCGACGGAGGGGAACCCGGCTCCACACCGGACCCGGGTCAGAGGATCGGGTTGCCGCCCGTCACCGCGACGCGGGCACCCGAGACGTAGCTGCCGTCGTCGGAGGCGAGCAGCACGTACACCGGGGCCAGCTCGGCCGGCTGACCCGGTCGTCCCAGCGGCACCTGCTGTCCGAACGTCTCGACCTGTTCCGGCGGCATCGTCGCCGGGATGAGCGGGGTCCACACGGGGCCGGGGGCGACGCTGTTGACACGGATGCCGCGGTCCCCGAGCAGCTGCGCCATCGAGGCGCACATGTTCGCGATCCCCGCCTTGGTCACCGAGTAGGGGATGAGCGTGGGCTTGGGGTTGTCGGAGTTCACCGAGCTGCTGCCGATGATGGACGACCCTCGGCCCATGTGGGGGAGCGCGGCTTTGGAGAGGTAGAAGAACGCGCTGAGGTTGGTGTTCACGGTGAACAGCCACTCCTCGTCGGAGATCTCCTCCAGGGTGTCGTGACTCATCTGGTACGCCGCGTTGTTGACCAGGACGTCGACCTTGCCGAACTCCCGGACGCACGCGTCGACGACGGCCCGGCACTGGTCGGCCTCCGAGACGTCGCCGGCGACGAGCACGGCGCGCCGACCGGCCTCCTCGACCCACCGGGCCGTCTCCTGCGCGTCCTCGTGCTCGGACAGGTAGCTGATGACGACGTCGGCGCCCTCGCGGGCGAACGCGATGGCGACCGCACGGCCGATGCCGGAGTCGCCGCCCGTGACGATCGCCGCCTTGCCGACGAGCTTGTCGTTGCCGCGGTAGGACGTCTCCCCGTGGTCGGGGGTCGGTCGCATCGCGTCGGTGGTGCCGGGGGGTTCCTGCTGCTGGCTGGGCTGGGACACGAGGTGCTCCTGCTCTGGTGCGGGGACGGGACTGACCCGCACCTACCCGCAGGCCCCGGTGGCAACCGCACCGCTGAGTCCCGCCGCTGAGTTCCGCCGCGCACGGCAGTCTGGACGGCATGGACGCACACGAGTACGTCGCGGCCGTCCCGGAGACGCACCGGGCCCTCTTCGAGAGGGTGGACCGCCTGCTGCGCGAGGGTCGCGACGACCTCGAGACCGACCTGTCGTACGGGATCCTGCGGTACCGGCGCCCGGGACCGGCCCGGGCGCGCCGGCCCGCGCTGTACCTGGGGGTGTGGGAGCACGGCGTCTCGCTGTACGGCTGGTCCGCCGACCGCGACGGGGGTTTCGGCGAGCGCCACCCGGACCTGCTCGGTGGCCGCGGCACGCTCAAGCTGACGCAGGCCCGCGCGGGGGAGGTGCCGGACGAGGACCTGCGCGCGCTGTTCGCCGCGGCGCTCGACGGACCGCAGGGCTGATCACTCGAAGCGCGACGGGTCCCCGGCCCCCACGCGCACGACCTCGGGGTACCCCTGCGACCAGTCGACGACCGTCGTCGGCTCGGTCCCGCACTCCCCGGCGTCCACGACGGCGTCGACGACGTGGTCGAGCTCCTCCTTGACGGTCCAGCCGTCCGTGAGCGGCTCCTCGTGGTCGGGCAGCAGCAGCGTGCTCGACAGCAGCGGTTCGCCCAGCTCGGACAGCAGCGCCCGGACGAACGGGTGGTCGGGGATCCGCACCCCGACGGTCTTCTTCTTCGGGTGCGCGAACCGCCGGGGCACCTCCTTCGTGGCGGGCAGGATGAACGTGTACGGGTTGGGCGTCGCGGCCTTGACGGCCCGGAACTGCACGTTGTCGAGGTGCACGAACTGGCCGAGCTGGGCGAAGTCGGAGCACACGAGCGTGAAGTGGTGCCGGTCGTCGAGGTGGCGGATGCGCCGGATGCGGTCGGCACCGGTGTGGCTGTCGAGCCGGCAGCCGAGGGCGTAGCAGGAGTCCGTCGGGTAGGCGATGAGCGCGTCGTCGCGCAGCATCGCCGCGAGCTGGGAGACCGCCCGCGGTTGCGGGTCCTGCGGGTGCACCTCGACGAAGCGGGCCATGGCCCCACTGTAGGACCGGGACCGGCGCGGCGCCGCCGGTGCGCCGAAGACCTGCGTGCGGTGCGCCGCAGCCCTCGATCCGTTTGTCCTGCAGCAGGTCCGGCGGTCCACCGCGAGTTCCCCCGGGGCGGGACGCTGTGGTTCCCTGGGCGTCGCTCCCGACCGGAAGGCCGCCACGCCCGTGTCCCTGTGGACCCTGCTCGTCATCGCCCTCGGCGTCTCCGCCGACGCCTTCGCCGTCGCCCTCGGCAAGGGCCTGCACCTGCGTCGCCTCACCGTGCGCAGCGCGGCGTCCCTGGCTCTCGCCTTCGGGTTCTTCCAGGCCCTCATGCCGGTCCTGGGCTGGGCCCTGGGCCGGCAGTTCCGCGGCTACATCACGGCGTTCGACCACTGGGTCGCCTTCGGGCTGCTCGCCCTCATCGGCGGGAAGATGCTGTGGGAGGCGTTCACCGGCGGCGCGGACGAGGAGGAGGACAGCGACGGGATCCCGGTGCGGCAGCTGCTGCTCCTGGCCCTGGCGACGAGCATCGACGCCCTCGCCGTCGGCATCAGCTTCGCCTTCCTCGACGTCGCCATCGTCCCGGCCGCCCTCGCCATCGGCGTCACGACGGCCGTGATCACCGCCGTCGGTGCGGTCATCGGCCACAAGGCCGGCAGTCGCTTCGGCAAGCCCGCCGAGGTCCTCGGCGGGCTGGTCCTCATCGGCATCGGCGTGAACATCGTGCTGGAGCACACCGGCGTCCTCTGACGGTCCCGGTGAGCTTCCAGCCGGGGACGTGGGTCAGGCCCACCCACCGGCCGCGGAGGCGGCCACCACGGCCACCCACAGGACCCAGGGCAGCACCGGTCGGACGGGCCCGTCGATCCGCACCGGGGCCCGCCGGTCGTGCCGGGCGGTGCCGCGCGCCTGCAGCAGCGCCGCCCGCAGTTCCGGCCCGGTCCGCCAGCCCCGGCGCAGGACGGCGGGCAGTCCCGACGCCGCCACCGGGACCTCCACCTCGCACGCGGGGAACTCCCCGTGCCCAGGCCCCTCCGCCAGGCCCGGCGCGAAGTCGGTGACCAGGGTGAGCTGCAGGCCCCCGCGGGGGACCAGGTCGGCCTCGACGAGGCTGTCCCAGCCGTAGCGGGTCGCCCGCCCGACAGGCGGGACGACGTCGAGGCCGTCCTCGTCCCACCGCAGCCGGGGACGCAGCCGGAACCACCAGACCAGCTCCAGCGCCAGGAGCCCCAGCGCCGCGGCCGTCAGCGTCCGCAGCACCGTGGGGCCGAACGGCGTGCCGGGCCACCACCCGGCCAGCCAGCCGGCGACCCCGTCGACCCAGTCCAGGCCGACGGCCGCGACGACGAGCGCGGGAACGGCGCTCAGCAGCCCCACCCACAGCGGGGTCGCGTGACGTCCGCCGGCCGCCACGACGCCGTCGAGCGGGACCACGTCCTGCTGCGACAGGTCCTCGACCGGGACCTCCAGCAGCGGCAGCCCGTCCTCGTCGACCTCGACCTCGGCGTCCTGCAGGACGAGGGGCGGACCTCCCGCGCCGTCGACGGCGGTGTCTAGCACCGGGAGCCACGCCCCGTCGACCTGCAGCGCGCACCAGTGGCCCGGCAGAGGGAGACCCGCCAGTTCGACGAGGACCGGGTCGGGCAGGTCCCAGACCTCCCCGTCCGTCTCGAGGTCCTCGTCCTCCGTCCACGCGTGGGGCACCGCGAGCGCCAGCACGGGCTCGTCGTCGGGACCGGCGTCGAGCGGGTGGACGAAGGCGACGCCCGGCAGCAGCCGGGCGTTCGCGTGCCAGCGCGGCTGCGGACGCACCAGGAACGCGTGGCGGCGCCGGTGCCGGTGCAGGAGCGAGGCCGCGGTGACGAGCGCGGCCGCCGCGCCGAACCCCGCCCCGGCCCACGCCCCGAAGGGGTCGTAGGGCTCGCTGAGCAGGCGCGCGGACCCGTCGTCGAACGCCCACAGCCGCACGTCGGTGCCGACGGGGTAGTCCGCCGGGTCGTAGACGTCCACGGTCCGCCGACCCCCCGCATCGAGGGCCACGTCCACGGTGAACTCGTCCGCGTCCTGCGCGACGACCCGGCCGTCCCGGACGGGGGCGACGTCCTGCGCCGCGCCCTCGTGCCACGACAGCACACCGGCGAGCGCCAGCATCGCCACCAGCAGCCCGGCCGCGCCGAGGAGACCGCGGGTCGCCCGCGGGAGGGGCGCGACCTCGGCCGTCGGGGGCGCCGTCAGGGGTCCCGTCGGCCCCGGTTCCGGACGCCGGCGGCGGCGGGCGACGACCGCCGCCTGGAACCCGACGTGGGCAGCCGCGGCGGCCCACGCCCACCAGGGGTTGCCGGTCCCCGCGCTGACGAGGAGCCCGACCACGGTCGCGGCGAGCGCCGTGGGACCGTGCACGGCCGTCAGGACGGCCCCGGCGACCGCGAGCCCGAGTCCTGCGTCCCCCACCGGGTCCGGTGCGCACGGGGTGGCGAGGGTGCAGGGATCGGCGGGTTCGGAGAAGACGACCACGAGGAACCCGCCGAAGGTCGCGGCGGGCCACCAGGCCCGGGTCCACCGGGGCAGGTGGCGCGAGGGCAGGGTGGCCAGCCAGGCGGTGTCGAGGGAACGTGCGCTCACCCGGCGATCATCGGGACCCCGTGATCACCGCTGGAGCAGTTCGGGCCGATCGTTGCCGGAGCGAGTCCTCGACCGGCCCGTCAGGCCCCCGGCGTCCGGACCGCCGCGAAGTCGAGCGTCCGCCGCAAGCGGAACCCCAGGTGCTCGTACAACCCGATCGCACCGGTGTTGTGCGCCGCGGCGTGCAGGAACGGCAGCTCGCCGCGCTCCCGGATCCCGTGCGCGACGGCGCGGACGAGGGTCGTCGCCAGGCCCCGGCCGCGCGCCGAGGGGTCGGTGCAGACGGCGCTGATCTCCGTCGCCGCGCCCAGCCGCAGCCGCTCCCCGGCCATCGCCAGCAGCCGGCCGTCCTCGCGGATCCCCAGGTAGCGGCCCATCACGCTCGTGCGCCGGCCGAACGGGCCGGGCCGGGTGCGCTCGACGAGGTCGAGGGCGTCGTCCACGTCGTCCGGTCCCAGCTCCACCAGACCGGGCACGTCGTCGGCCGGGCGGGAGGCGAAGGCGTCGGTCGCGACGAGCTGCACCCCGGGCAGCGCGGACGTCACGGTGAAGCCCGCCGGGGGAGTGGTCGCGAGCGTCGGCAGGACGACCGTGGCCCCCGGGCCGGCGGCCGCGGCGAGGTCGGCCCACGCGGCCGGGTCCGCCTGGTCGGCCAGGCCGCCGAAGGGGGAGACGTCCTCGGGGTAGCGGCGCCCGGCCCCCGCGCCGACGGCGAGCTGGGCATGCACGCCCGTGAGCGCGGCCCAGACGGGGTTGTCCAGCAGGGTCTCGAGGTCGTCCAGCAGGCGGTCGTCCGGCACCGGCGCATGCTCGCAGACCGCCCGGACGTCTCAAGGTGGGCCCCGGGGCTGCCGAGTGCGGAATGGAGGGCGGCCGTGGGTCGCGGGACGAGGGGGACGACCGTGACGGACGCGCGCCACCGTCCCCTGCTCGCCGGGACCGCCGTGCTGCTGACGACGCTCATCGGCCTCGGCGTCGCGCAGCTCGCCCTGGGCCGGGGCAGCCACCCGATGCTCCTCGCCTTCGGGCTCACCGAGACCGTCGTGTCCCTCGTGGCCGGCCTGCTGGGCCTGTGGGCCGCGCGCCGGATGCCCGCGGGCTGGGTGCGCCGCGCGCGGGGGCTCTTCGCCGTCGGCTGCCTGCTGTGGAGCTTCGGCCAGGGCATCTTCATGGCCCAGGACGTCCTCGGCCTGGGGCTGGCGGCGACGACCTGGGCCGACCTGCCGTTCTCCTTCTACTACGCGCTCGCGGTCGTCTCGGCCCTGGTCCACCTGCGGGGACGCATCCGCGCCCACGTCGGGGTCCGCACCGCGATCGACGGTGCGCTGCTGGGGTTGTCGCTCTTCACCGTCGTCTGGGTCCTGTGGCTGGGAGGCGCCGTCCGGGTCTCCGACAGCCCGCCCGGCGACCTCGTCGTGCCCATCGCCTACCCCGTCGTCGACGTCGTCTTCCTCACGCTGACGCTGGTCTCGCTGCTGGCCACCGGGTCCTCGCGCACCGGGGTGCTCGTCGTGCTGGGCGGGACGGCGTTCGCCGTGGCCGACGTCACCTACTCGTACGCGCTGCTGCACGGCACGTTCGAGACGGGCGGGGTCGCGGACTTCAGCTGGATCGTCGCCTTCGCCTGCTTCGCCCTCGTCTCGCTGCTGCGACCCGAGCGCCGGACCGGCGCCGTCGCGCCGCCCTCGGAGTCGTGGGCGCGGCTCGTGCCGTACATCGCCCTGCTGCCGGCCGCGTGCGCGAGCGCCTGGCGGTTGTGGGCGGCCATCGACCGCGTCGTCCTGGCGACCCTGTTGGCCGTCGTCGTCCTCGTCGTGCTCCGGCAGTTCCTCACGGTGGAGGACCACCGGCGGCTGCTGGCGACGGCCGAGCAGCAGCGCGGGCAGCTCGACACCCTGGCCCACGTCGACCCCCTCACCGGGCTGGAGAACCGCCGCCGGTTCGGGGAGCGGATGGCGGGTGTGGTCCGTTCGGCGCTGCTCACCGGCTCACCCGTCGTCGTCGCCTTCGTCGACCTCGACCGGTTCAAGGCCGTCAACGACACCCTCGGGCACGCCGCCGGCGACGACCTCCTGCGCGGGGTCGCCGACCGGTTGCGCGCCGCCGTGCGCGACGGCGACTGCGTGGCGCGCCTGGGCGGGGACGAGTTCGCCGTCCTCGTCACCGACCCCGCCGTCCAGCCCGGCCCCCTCGTCGAACGGCTCCGGCTGGCGCTCCTGGAACCGTTCCCGCTCGCCGGGTCCGTCGTCACCGCGAGCGCGAGCACCGGCGCCGTCCGCGGGGAACCGCAGCGGATGGTGGGCGACCTGCCGGCCGGACTGGACGTGGACGGGCAGGTGGCCGCGCTCGTGGAGTCCCTGCTCGGGTCGGCCGACGCCGAGATGTACCGGGTCAAGCGGGGCCGCCGCGTCGTGGTCTAGGACGGCCCCTCAGGTCCACCTGTGAGAACGCCGATGGACGGCTGGGTGGGTGCAGTGCCCACCCGACCGTCAAACCAAGGCGAGGGTGTTGCGTCGTGTCGTTCTTGCGGAACCTGCGGGTCGCGTCGAAGTTGGTCATCGGGTTCGGGCTCGTGACGCTGCTCCTCGTGGCGTCGACGGTCATCGGCCTGGTGCGCTTGGGGCAGGCCCAGGACGACCTCCAGCAGCTCAGCGCCTCGGGTGTCGCATCCGTGCGGACCATGGGCGAGACCAAGGCGGCCCTCCTGCAGGTCCGTTCCGACGTGCAGAACATCGCCGTCGCCTCCCCGGAGAAGCGGCAGGCGCAGCGCGACAAGCTGGACGCCGACGACAAGCTGCTCGACGACGCCTGGACGGCGTACCTGGGCACGCAGCCGGGCAGCACGGCCGCCGAGCGGGACGCCTACACGACGGCGCTCGCGAACTACCGGTCCGTGCGCTCGCAGCTGGTCGACCACGCCATGGCCGGTGACCTCGTCAACTTCAGCACCTACCGCGAGGCCACCGTCTCCCCGGCGGCGGCCGTGGCGATGGACGCCATCGCGAAGCTCGTCGCCGCGGAGAACTCGGCCGCCGCTCACCTGGCCGAGGAGGGCGCTGCCGCCTACCGCTCCTCGGTGCTCGTCCTCGTCCTGGTGGGTGCGGCCAGCGTCGCCTTCGCCGTGCTGGCGACCGTCGTCATCGCCCGCTCGATCGTCCGTCCGCTGGGCTTGTCCCTGCACGTCGTCGAGGGTCTGGCCGAGGGCCGCCTCGACCAGCGCGTCGACTACGTCGGCCGGGACGAGATGGGCCAGCTCGCCGCGGCCCTGAACTCCTCCACCGCCAAGCTGGCCGACGTCGTCCGGGAGGTCACCCGGAACGCGGGCGACCTGTCGACGTCGTCCCAGCGCCTCACCTCCGTGGCCGGGAGCCTGTCCGCCGGGGCCGCCGAGTCCGCCTCGCAGTCGCAGGTCGTCTCCGCCGCGACCGAGGAGATCAGCGCGAACATCGGCACCGTCGCCGCGGCCGGCGAGGAGATGACCTCGGCGATCCGCGAGATCGCCACCTCCACCGCGACCGCGTCCCAGACCGCCGCCACCGCCGTGGCCGCCGCCCAGGACGCCGAGGCCACCATCACCCGCCTCGGCGCCTCCAGCCGCGAGATCGGTGACGTCGTCAAGCTCATCACCTCCATCGCCGAGCAGACGAACCTGTTGGCCCTGAACGCGACCATCGAGGCCGCCCGCGCCGGGGACGCCGGCAAGGGGTTCGCCGTCGTCGCCGGTGAGGTCAAGGAACTCGCGCAGCAGACCGCCCGGGCGACGGAGGAGATCGTCGCCAAGGTCAACGCCACGCAGGCCGACGCCGGTGCCGCGACCGGGGTCATCGCGCAGATCGCCGACGTCATCGCCCAGATCGACGGCCTGCAGGCCACCATCGCCGCGGCGGTGGAGGAGCAGTCGGCGACGACGAGCGAGATGGTCCGCAACGTGACGGAGGTCTCGACGGGGTCGCAGGAGATCGCCGCGAACATCACCGGGATCGCCCACGCCGCAAGGCAGACCACCGACAGCGCGTCGCAGACGGCGGCCACGGCCGACGAGGTGTCCCGCGCCGCGAACCGGCTGAACGAGCTCGTGGCGGGTTTCCGCGTCTGAGTCCGGTGGGCCGCCCGGGTGAGGACCCCTCCTCCCGGGCGGTCCGACCGCCGAAGCACTGCCCATGAACCGCCGAACCACCGCCGTCACCGTCGGTCTCGTCCTCGCCGCCGTCGTCGCGCTGCCCACCGCGGGCAGCGCGGTCGCCGCCCGACCCGCGGGCCCCGAGCCGACCGCCACCAGCACGGCCACGGCCACGGCGACCGCTCCCGTCACGGGACGGCCGAGCGCGCGCCCCACCGTCACCCGCGGGGTTCGCGTGCCGCAGCTCGTCGTGGCCGGGACCCTCGCGGCCGTCGACACCGCGGGGAACCGCATCACCGTCACGGTCCACGGCGGACGCGACAAGCTCCAGCGCGGTCAGGACGTCGTCGTCGCCCTCACCTCCGCGACCGTGCTGCGGCAGGGCGGGGCCCAGGTCGAGCCCGCCGACCTGCGGGTCGGGGGACACGTGAGCGTGCGGGCCACCCGTGCCGCCGACGGGTCGCTCACGGCCACCCGCGTCACGGTGGAGAGCGGTGAGGACTCGCCCACGAGTTCCCCCACCAGTTCCCCCGACGTGACGCACCGCTGAGGGCGGGCGGGGCGGCCGGATCAGCGGCGGGGCAGCAGTCCCATCGCCTCCACGGCCGCCCGCACCGCGTCCAGCGACGTGCCGGGGGAGTAGCCGAGGAGTTCACGGCCCTTCTCGGTGCTCGCGGAGTGGCTGCGGGACAGGTGCTCCCAGCTCGCCTCGGCGTGCTCGCCGGCGGCGGCGCGGAACTCCTCCCACGTCACCGACCGCAGGTTCGCCTCCCGGCCCCACCACGCCGCGGCCGCGCGGGCGAAACCCCGGACGGTGAGGGCGCGGTCGGACACGGCGTGGAAGCTCTGTCCGACCGAAACCTCCGGACGGGCGACCGCCAGCTCGAACAGCTGCGCGACGTCGTCGGCGTGCACGTGGTGCATCGTCTCCAGGCCCAGCCCGGGGACCAGCAGTTCCCCGCCGGTCGCCAGCGCCTCCCAGACGCCGGGGTCGAGGTTCCCCAGCGGGGTGATGACGGGCCAGCCGGGGCCGCTGATGTGACCGGGGTGCACGACGGTGCTGCGCAGTCCACCGGACCGCGTCTCGGCGTGCAGGAACTCCTCGACCGCCGCCTTCTGCGTCCCGTACGGCCCGAACGGTTCCTTGGGGTCGTCCTCCCGCAGCGGGGAGGCGTCCGCCACGCCGTGGACCCAGATCGTCCCGCAGTGCGCGAGGAACGCGCCCGTGGGGCGCAACGCCTCGACGAGTTCACGGGCCTGGTCGAGGGTGAAGCAGACGAGGTCCACCACGACGTCCGGCTGCAGCCCTGCGATCCGCGTCCCGAACGTCCCCGCGGCGGCCTCGGCGTCGCGGTCGGCGACGACCGTCTCGACCTGCTCCCACGCGGCGTCGGCGTGGTACGGCTCGCGCGTCCCGCGGCTCACGGCCGTGACGCGGTACCCGGCGCGCACGAGGCGCGGCACGAGGTAGCTGCCGATGTGACCTGTCGCGCCAATGACGACGACGTGCTGCTGGCTCATCCGGTTCAGTCCTTCAGCTCGTCGGGCAGGGCGGCGGTCGGGAACCCCTGGAACGCCACGGGACGCTGCCACCGGGAGATCGCGGCCGTGCCCACCGACGTCGTCGTGGGGGAGGTGGTGGCCGGCCACGGCCCGCCGTGCTGCTGCGCGGACGAGACCGTCACGCCCGTCGGCCAGTCGTTCCAGACGACCCGGCCCACGTGCTCGGCCAGCAGCCCCGCGACCTCCACGGCCAGCGGGTCGTCCGCGGCGGCGTGGACGGAACCCGTCAGCTGACCGGGGAGGGCGTCGAGGACCGCGCGCAGGTCGTCCTCGGAGGAGTAGCCGACGACGAGCCCGGCCGGGCCGAACGCCTCCAGCTCGAGCAGGTGCGGGTTCGCGACGACGTCCGCGGCGGGCACCGAGAACACCTGCGCCGCGATCCCGTCCGGGCCGGCCTCGCCGGACGCGGCGCTGCGCACGCCCGGCTGGGACGCCAGTTCGTCCGTCGCCGTGCGGAAGCCCTCGACGATCCCGGGGTGCAGCATCGGGCCGGGGACGGGCAGGTCGACGGCGGCCGTGAACGCCTCGGCGTCCGGCACGAGGACGACGCCGGGGTTGGTGCAGAACTGCCCGGCGCCCAGGGTCAGCGACCCGACCCAGGCGGCCGCGACGTCGGCGCCGCGCTCGGCCCACGCGGCCGGGGTCACGACGACGGGGTTCACGCTGCCCAGCTCGCCGTGGAAGGGGATCGGGTCCGGCCGGGAGACGGCGAGGTCGAACAGGGCGCGGCCCCCGCGGACCGAGCCGGTGAACCCGGCGGCACGGATCCGCCGGTCGGTCAGCGCGGTCTTCGACGCCTCGACGCCCTCGACGAGCGCGAACGTCCCCTCGGGCGCGCCGACGGCGGCCAGCGCGGCCGTCACCTGGCGGGCCGTGGCGAGGGACAGGCGCGGGTGGCCGGGGTGGGCCTTGACGACGACGGGGCAGCCCGCGGCCAGGGCCGAGACGGAGTCGCCACCCGCGACGCTGAAGGCGAAGGGGAAATTGCTGGCCGCGAAGACCAGGACCGGCCCGATCGGCACCACGGTGCGCCGCAGGTCCGGGCGGGGGCCCATGCCCCAGTCCGGGTCGGCGTGGTCGATGCGGGTGGGCAGCAGCGAGCCGTCGCGCAGCCCGGCCGCGAACAGCCGCGCCTGGAAGACCGTCCGCGTCAGCTCCCCCTCCAGACGGGCCTGGGGGAGGTGGGTCTCCTCACCGGCCAGGGCCACGAGCTCGGCGCGCGCCCCCTCGAGGGCCCGGGCGACCGCCTCGAGCGCGTCCGCGCGTTCGGCGGGGGTGCTGCGGGCGAGGGGCCGGGCCGCGGCGTGCGCGGCGGCGAGGACGGACTCGAGGTCGTCGGGGGCGGTCTCGTGTGCTGCTTCCTGGTGCGCATCCATGGTCACGCCATCCTGGCCCTCACGTCCGGAGGCGGCGAGCCGGGTGTGACGGGCGTCTCCACACCTGGTCGGACGCACGTCGGACCGCGGGTCTAGGGTGCGAGACGCCCGTTGGACTGGTGCCGCAGACGGCACGGACAGTCACTTCCGACCGAGGACGAGGAAGACGAGGAACTCCGGTGGACCTCTTCGAGTACCAGGCGCGCGACCTGTTCGCCGCGCACGGCGTACCCGTGCTGGACGGCAGGGTCGCGACCACCCCCGAGGAGGCCCAGGCGGCCGCCGAGGCCATGGGGGGCGGGACCGTCGTCGTCAAGGCGCAGGTCAAGACGGGCGGTCGCGGCAAGGCCGGCGGCGTCAAGCTCGCGCACTCCCCGGCCGAGACCGCCGAGCGCGCCGGCGAGATCCTGGGCATGGACATCAAGGGCCACACCGTCCACCAGGTGATGATCGCCCAGGGCGCGAAGATCGCCGAGGAGTACTACTTCTCCGTCCTGCTCGACCGCTCCAACCGCACCTACCTGGCCATGGCCAGCGTCGAGGGCGGCATGGAGATCGAGCAGCTCGCCGTCGAGCGCCCCGAGGCCCTCGCCCGCATCCCCGTCGACGCCCTCACCGGCATCGACGCCGCCAAGGCCGCCGAGATCGCCCAGGCCGCCGGGTTCGCCCCCGAGCTGCAGGACGCCGTCGCCGACGTCTTCGTCAAGCTCTGGGGGGTGTTCACCGCCGAGGACGCGACCCTCGTCGAGGTGAACCCGCTGGTGCGCACCGAGTCCGGCGACATCGTCGCCCTCGACGGCAAGGTCACGCTCGACGAGAACGCCGACTTCCGGCACCCGGCGCACGCCGACCTCGTCGACGCCGCGGCCGCCGACCCGCTCGAGGCCAAGGCCAAGGAGCTGCACCTCAACTACGTCAAGCTCGACGGCGAGGTCGGCATCATCGGCAACGGCGCGGGCCTGGTCATGTCGACCCTCGACGTCGTTGCGTACGCGGGGGAGGCGCACGGCGGCACGAAGCCGGCGAACTTCCTCGACATCGGCGGCGGCGCGTCCGCGCAGGTCATGGCGAACGGCCTCGACGTCATCCTCGGCGACCCGCAGGTCAAGAGCGTGTTCGTCAACGTCTTCGGCGGCATCACCGCGTGCGACGAGGTCGCCAAGGGCATCGTCTCGGCGCTCGGCATCCTCGGTGACGAGGCGACCAAGCCGCTCGTCGTGCGCCTGGACGGCAACAACGTCGAGGAGGGGCGCCGCATCCTCGCCGAGGCCGCGCACCCGCTCGTGACGGTCGTGGACACCATGGACGGAGCGGCCGACAAGGCCGCCGAGCTCGCCAACACCGCTGGGAAGGCCTGAGCGATGTCGATCTTCATCAACTCCGACAGCAAGGTCCTCGTCCAGGGGATGACGGGCTCGGAGGGGCGCAAGCACACCCAGCGCATGCTGGCCTCCGGCACGACGATCGTGGGCGGCGTCACGCCCGGCAAGGGCGGGCAGTCCGTCGACTTCACCGCCGCCGACGGCTCCTCCGTCGCGATCCCGGTCTTCTCCTCCGTGGGCGAGGCCCGCGAGGCGACCGGCGCCGACGTCAGCGTGATCTTCGTCCCGGCGAAGTTCACCAAGGGCGCCGTCGTGGAGGCCATCGAGGCCGCCACCCCGCTCGTCGTCGTGATCACCGAGGGTGTCCCGGTCCACGACACCGCCGAGTTCTACGCGATGGCCGCCGCCTCGGGCACCACGCGCCTCGTCGGCCCGAACTGCCCCGGCCTCATCAGCCCCGGACAGTCCAACGTGGGGATCATCCCGGCCGACATCACGCAGTCCGGCCGCATCGGCCTGGTCTCCAAGTCCGGCACGCTGACCTACCAGATGATGTACGAGCTGCGGGACATCGGGTTCTCCTCCGCCGTCGGCATCGGCGGGGACCCGGTCATCGGGACCACGCACATCGACGCGCTGCAGGCGTTCCAGGACGACCCCGACACCGACGTCATCGTCATGATCGGTGAGATCGGCGGCGACGCCGAGGAGCGCGCCGCGAAGTTCATCGAGGCCAACGTGACCAAGCCGGTCGTCGGCTACGTCGCGGGCTTCACCGCCCCCGAAGGCAAGACGATGGGCCACGCCGGCGCCATCGTCTCCGGCTCCGCGGGCACCGCGCAGGCCAAGAAGGACGCCCTCGAGGCGGCCGGGGTCAAGGTCGGCAAGACGCCGTCGGAGACCGCCAAGCTCGCGCGGGAGATCTTCCAGAGCCTCTGACCCCCGGGCTCCGCCGCGAACGCATCGTTGGCCCCTCGCTTCCGATCACTGGAAGCGGGGGGCCAACGATGCGTCCGGGGGCGGGTGTCGGTCCCGGCCCTCGGGGGTGGGACGGGGGAGCATCGACGGTGATGTCCACGCCCACCGACCGCCCCGCTGCCCGTCCCGCCCCGGGACGGTCCCGCCGGGCGCGCCCCGCCGCCTCCGACCTCGCGCCGCTGTTCTCCGCCGCGGTCCGCGCGGTGCTCACCGTGCTCGTCCCGCTCGTCGCGCTCTGCGTCGTCGGCTGGATCGCCTCGGTCCGCTCGACGTCCTCCCTCGCCGCGGTCGCGCGCGTGGGGGCCGACCTGTGGCTCCTCGCGCACGGCAGCACCGTCGCCATCGTCGGCGGGAGCGTCGGCATCGCGCCCCTGGGCCTGACGCTGCTCGCGGTCCTGTCCGCCCGTCGCGCGGTCCGGATGTGGCGGCGCGACCAGGTCGAGTCCGAGCGCGAGGTCCCCTTCGGTCGCGCCCTCGGCGTCTTCACCGCCTGCTACGGCGTCCTGGCCCTGCTCATCGCCCTCGTCTCGCGCAGCGGCGTCGGCGCGGCCGGGCTGGTGTCCTCGCTGCTCGGGGGCTGCCTCGTCGGCGGGACCGGCGCGCTCGTCGCGCTGTGGCCGCACCGGCCCCCGGTGCCCGCGTTCGCGGCCGCCGTCGGCCGCCCCGCGCTCACCGCCGGCCTGGTCCTCCTGGGCGTCGGTGCCCTCGGGACGGCCCTCGCGCTGGTCCACGGCCGTGCCGACGTCCTGGCCCTGCACCAGGCCCTCGACCCGGGCGTCCTCGGCGGGGCCCTGCTGACCCTGGGACAGGCCCTGCTGGTGCCGACCTTCGCCGTGTGGGCGACGGCCTGGACGAGCGGCACGGGCTTCGCCGTCGGGACCGGGACGTCGGTGGCCCCCGGTGGCACGTCCCTGGAGGTCCTGCCGACGCTGCCCGTGCTGGGAGCGCTGCCCGCCCCCGGCCCGACGCCCGGCCTGGCGTGGGCGGCGGTCGCGGTCCCCGTCCTCGTCGGGGCCGGCGCCTGGTGGCTGCACGCCCGCCGCGCCCCCGCGGTCGCCGGGCTGCTGCGCCGGTGCGGCGCCGCGCTGCTGGCCGGGCTCGCGGCCGGGGCCGGGGTGGCCGTCCTGGCCGCCTTCGCCTCCGGGCCGCTCGGCCACGGCCGCATGAGCCAGGTCGGCCCAGACGCGCTGCTCACCGGAGCCGTCGTGGCCGGCGAGGTCGCGGCCGGGGCCGTCCTCGCCGTCCTGCTGACCCGGGCCTGGCGGGCCTGGCGCGGGACGAGGCTCGTCGTGACGCTGCCCGACACCGTCGCCGCGCGCCGCCGCGGGGAGGAACCCCCGAAGCTGCTGGGGGAGTAGCCCCTCAGCGTTCCGGCTGCGGTGCCCCCGCGGGCGGGGTGAAGACCGCCAGCACGGCTCCGTGCGGGTCCGCGAGGAGCGCCATCCGGCCGTACTCGCTGTCGTGGGCGGGGGTTACGACGGACCCGCCCGCGGCGGTCGCGGCCTCCACCGCGGCGTCCACGTCGGCGACGCCCACGTACACGAGCCAGCCGGGCGCCGAGCCCCACAGCGGCCCGATCCCGCCGACCGGGTGCGGGGCGTCGGGCGCGGTGACCGTGCCGTAGTCCTCGAACAGCGACGTCCACGTCCACCCGAGGACGGCCGCGTAGAACGCCGTCGACGCCGCCGGGTCGGCCGAGCGCAGGTCCTCCCAGGCGAGGCCACCGGGACCGTTCACCCAGTCCGCGCCCCCGCCCTGCAGCAGCCCGACCTGCGCGCCCGTGGGGTCGGCGACGACTGCGGCGCGGGTGCCCTCACCTCCCCACGGCTCCCGGACGACGCGGCCGCCCGCGTCCCGCACCCGCGCCAGCGCCGCGTCGAGGTCGTCGACGGCGACGTGCAGCGTCCACCGCGCGGGCTCGTCGGACCGGGCGAGGCCCGCGGCCGCGTGCCCCTCGACCGTCGCGACGCGCGACCCGTCCGGGCCGGGCGGGGCCGTCGCCCAGCCCACGGTGGCGGCGTAGAAGGCGGCGGACGCCTCCGGGTCGGGGGTGTCGAGGTGCGCCCAGCACGGCACACCGGCGGGCCAGGGACGGGTGCGCAGGGGCATGGGCCGAGTCTGGCCCCGCGCCGCCGTGCGGGACCAGGGGCGGCCGGCGGCTAGAGTCCGTGCACGTGCCTGCCGGTGACCCCGCTCCCGAGTCCGCAGCCCCCGCGGCTCCCGTGCGGGTGCTGGTCCTCGCCTCCGGGTCCGGGTCGACGCTCCAGGCGCTCCTCGACTCCCCGGACCGCGGCGTCCTGTGGCAGGTCGTGGCCGTCGGCTCCGACAAGCCCGGCGTGACCGCGCTCGACCGCGCCGCGCGGGCCGGGGTCGAGACGTTCACCGTCGCCCCCGCGGACTTCGCCGACCGACCCGCCTGGGACGTCGCCCTCGCCGCCGAGGTCGCCCGGTACGAGCCCGGGCTCGTCGTCCTCGCCGGGTTCATGCGCATCCTGGGCGCCCCCTTCGTCGACGCCTTCGCCGGCCGCACGGTCAACACGCACCCGGCCCTGCTGCCGTCGTTCCCCGGCGCGCACGGCGTCCGCGACGCCCTCGCCCACGGCGTGAAGGTCACCGGCTGCACCGTCCACCTCGTCGACGCCGGCGTCGACACCGGACCGATCCTCGACCAGGCCGCCGTCCGGGTCCTGCCCGACGACGACGAGGCGAGCCTGCACGAGCGCATCAAGACGGTCGAGCGCGAACTCCTCACCCACGTCGTGAGCCGGCTGGCCCACGAGCTCACCCACCCCGAGAGGACGGCACCCCGCTGATGGACCCCCAGGCCACGAAGGTCCCCGTGAAGCGCGCGCTGGTCAGCGTCTACGACAAGACCGGTCTGGAGGAGCTCGCTCAGGGCCTGCACGCCGCGGGCGTCGCCCTCGTCTCCACCGGGTCCACCGCGACCCGCATCGCCGCGGCCGGCGTCCCCGTGACGCCCGTCGAGGAGCTCACCGGGTTCCCCGAGTGCCTGGACGGCCGGGTCAAGACGCTGCACCCCCGCGTGCACGCGGGGATCCTCGCCGACCGCCGGCTGCCCGACCACGTGCGTCAGCTCGCCGAGCTCGACGTCGAACCGTTCGACCTCGTCGTCGTGAACCTGTACCCCTTCGCCGCCACGGTCGCCTCCGGCGCCGCCTACGACGAGGTCGTCGAGCAGATCGACATCGGCGGCCCGTCGATGGTCCGCGCCGCCGCCAAGAACCACCCCAGCGTGGCCGTCGTCGTCGACCCCGCCCGCTACGGCGACGTCCTGACCGCCGTCGCCGACGGGGGTTTCGACCTGACCGCGCGCCGCCGGCTGGCCGCGGCCGCGTTCGCGCACACCGCGGCCTACGACACCGCGGTCGCGACCTGGTTCGCGCAGCAGACCCTCGACGCCGACGACGCGGGCTGGCCCGCCGTCGCCGGGGTCGCGCTCGAGCGCACCGACGTCCTGCGCTACGGCGAGAACCCGCACCAGCAGGCCGCCGTCTACGCCGACCCGACCGCCGCGCCCGGCATCGCCCAGGCCGTCCAGCTGCACGGCAAGGCCATGTCCTACAACAACTACGTCGACGCCGACGCCGCCCTGCGCGCCGCGTACGACCTGTCCGGCCCGGCCGTCGCCGTCATCAAGCACGCCAACCCGTGCGGCATCGCGACCGGCACGGACGTCGCCGACGCCCACGCCAAGGCCCACGCCTGCGACCCCGTCTCGGCCTACGGCGGGGTCATCGCCGCCAACCGCGTCGTCACGCGCGCCATGGCCGAGCAGGTCGCCCCGGTGTTCACGGAGGTCGTCATCGCCCCCGGGTTCGAGCCCGAGGCGCTGCAGGTGCTGCAGGAGAAGAAGAACGTCCGCCTCCTGCAGCTGCCCGAGGGCTACGGCCGGGCCGCGCAGGAGTGGCGCCACGTCTCCGGTGGGGTGCTCGTCCAGGACCTCGACGCGGTCGACGCCGACGGCGACGACCCGGCGGGCTGGACCCTGGCCGCCGGGGAGGCGGCCTCGCCCGAGGTGCTCGCCGACCTCGAGTTCGCCTGGCGCGCCGTGCGGTCCGTGCGGTCCAACGCGATCCTCCTGGCCAAGGACGGCGCCTCGGTCGGCGTCGGCATGGGCCAGGTCAACCGCGTCGACTCCTGCCGCCTCGCCGTCGACCGCGCCGGAGCCGACCGGGCCTCCGGCTCGGTCGCGGCCTCCGACGCGTTCTTCCCCTTCGCCGACGGCGCGCAGATCCTCCTCGACGCCGGCGTGCGGGCGATCGTGCAGCCCGGCGGGTCGATCCGCGACGCCGAGGTCGTCGAGGCCGCGACGAAGGCCGGCGTGACGATGTACTTCACCGGCGCCCGGCACTTCGCCCACTGACGGACGGGTGGACGTCGTGGCCGGCACCGAGCAGGTTCCCGCACCGCGCAACGCGGTCCTGCTGACCCTGGTCGGCGGGATCGTCGCGGCGCTGGCGCTCACGCTGCTCGCCGGCCCGACGGTCGGCGGGGTCCTGCTCGGCACCGACCTCGCCGTGGCCGCCGTCCTGCGGCTCGTCCTCCCGGTGCGGATCGCGGGTGCGCTCGCGGTCCGCTCCCGGGCGGTCGACGTCGCCATGCTGCTCGTGCTGGCCGTGTCGTGCCTGGTCCTCGCCGGGGTCGTGCCGACCCCGGTCTGAGGACCCCCGGGTGAGTGCCCCGGGTCAGTCCGCGTCGAGCGGCAGGAGCACGTCCTTCACGTCCGCGTTCGTCGCGAGGTACTCCTGGACCGCGGGGTCCTGGAACGTCGCGACGAGCGCCTTGATGTTGTCCGAGTCCTTCCACCGCGACCCGATGGTCAACTGCCCGGCGAACTCGTCGGGGGCGGTCGGGGCGAAGATCTGCTGCTCGATCGGGATCTTCGCCGCCAGGTAGTACTCGGTGTAGCCGACGGCCGCGTCCAGGTCGGGCAGCGCGCGGGACTGGGCGCCGAAGTCCAGCAGCGTGAAGTTCAGGTTCTTGGGGTTGGTCGCGATGTCGTCGACCGTGGCCTTCCCGACGTCCGTGCCCGGCTTCAGCGTGATGAGCCCGGCCTTCTGCAGGACGAACAACCCCTGCGACTCGTTGGCGGGGTCGGAGTACAGCGAGACCGTCCCGCCGTCCGGGATGTCCTGCGGGCTCCTCCACTTCGCCGACCACAGGCCGAAGCCCCAGCGGAACACCGGCGTGGCGGCCTCCTCCCGGAAGTCGGGGTTCGCCTGCAGGACCTGCCCGAGCCAGAGCTTGTGCTGGTAGATCGTCCCGGCCACCTCGCCGTCGCTGACGGCCCGGTTGATGGTGTTCGAGTCGGCGAGCGCCTTGAACGCGACCGTGATGCCGTGCTTGGGGGCGACGTCCTTCGCGATGAACTCGATGAGGGCCTCCTCGCGGGCGTTGCCCTCGGCCGTGGCGACGTACAGCGTCGCGCCCGCCTGGGTGTTCGCGGTGGCGTCGCCCCCGAGGCGCGGGACGACGATCGCGGCGGCGGCGCCGAGCAGGACCACGGCCCCGCCGGCGACGAACGGCCAGCGCCGCCGCTTGCGGATCTCGAAGCCGTGGTCGTCGGTGGTGGGTTCGCGGGTCTCAGTGGACAAGGGTCTTCTCCGGGTTCTGGGTGGTGTTCTGCGTGGTGTTCTGCGTGGTCTTCTGAGGGGTGTTCCGGGGGAGGGTGCGCGTGGGGGCCGAACGGCGGCGCGTGCGCGGATCGGCCGCGCGGGCCAGGGCGTCGCCGGTGAGCTGGACGAGGGCGACGAGCGCCACGAGGACGACGATGGTCGCGATCATCACGGCGTGGTCGAAGCGCTGGTACCCGTAGGTGACGGCGACGTAGCCGATGCCGCCGGCGCCGATGGTCCCGGCGATCGCGGAGTACTCGATCATCGCGATGGTGTTGATGGTCAGCCCGCCGATGATGGACGGCGTGGCCTCGGCCAGCTGCACGGTCGTGACGACCTGCAGCGGAGAGGCTCCCGAGGCCTGCGCCACCGTGACGAGGTGCGGCGGCACCGAGCGCAGGGAGTTCTCGACGATGCGCGCGAAGAACGCCGTGCCGGCCAGGACCATCGGGACGACGGCGGCGCGGATGCCGATGTTCGTGCCGGTGACGAACCGGGTGAACGGGACGAGCGCGGCCATCAGCACGAGGAACGGCAGCGACCGGCCGGTGCTGACGACCCAGGACAGGACGGTGTGCGCGGCCCGGTGCTCGAACAGCCCGCCGGGGGCGAGGTTGTGCACCAGGACGCCGATCGGCACGCCGAGCAGGACGACGATCGTCATGACGATGCCGACCGTGAGCAGCGTGTCGAGGAGCGCCGGCGCGATGAGCGCGGGGATCTGCGCCAGCGGGGTGTCGAGGTCCGAGGCGGCGGCGACGCTGAGCGGGATCACACGAGGTCCAGTTCTCGAGGGGTGGTCGCCGGGGTGGTCGCCGGGGTCTGCGCGTGCAGGCCGCGGCGGTCGAGGGCGGCGGTGAGGGCGGTGGGGTCGACCATCGCGGGGACGCCGAGGGTGGCGTGCCCGACGGTGCGTCCGGCGACGGTCCCGACCGACGCCCCGAGCAGGGCGAGGTCGTGGCCGAGTTCGCGCGAGGCCGCGGTGAGCCAGTCGGCCGGGACGTCGTCGCCGCGGTAGTGGACCTCCCAGACGACCAGACCGCCCGCGTCGCCCACGCCGCGGCGGGGCAGCAGCGCCGCCCCGACCGGGGAGGCCGGGTCGCGCAGCACGTCGAGCAGGGGTGCGGCCTCGACGATGCGTCCGTGGTCCAGGCGGGCGACGGCGTCGGCCACGTCCACGACGGTGTCCATCTCGTGGGTGATGAACAGGATCGCCAGGCCGAGGTCGTCGCGCAGTTCCCGCAGCAGACCCGTGATCGACGCCGTCGCCTGCGGGTCCAGCCCGGACGTCGCCTCGTCGGACAGCAGCACGCCGGGGCGCAGGGCGAGGGCGCGGGCGATGCCGACGCGCTGACGCTGCCCACCCGACAGTTCGTGGGGGTAGCGGTCGGCCAGCCCGGCCAGCCCGACCCGCTCGAGGAGCTCGGCGACGCGCCGCTTCCGGTCCCGGGGGACGACGCCGAGGTAGCGCAGGGGGAGTTCGACGTTCTGCGCGGCCGTGCGGCGGGTCTGCAGACCGTCGCTCTGGAAGATCGTCCCGATGCGGCGCCGCGCCTCCCGCAGCCGCTCCGCGCCGAGCTGGGTGAGGTCCTGGCCGCCGACGACGACCGACCCCGACGTGGGCCGCGTCAGCAGCGTCACGCACTGGGCGAGCGTGCTCTTCCCGGCACCGCTGGGCCCGACGACGGCGGTGATGCTGCCGGCGGGCACGGTGAGGTCGAGACGGTCGAGGACCGTCGTGGCGTGCGGGGGGTCCCCGTACGTCTTGGTGAGGTGGCGCAGTTCGATCACGACGACTCCTGGGCAGGGGGTCCAGCAGGGGGTCCAGCAGGGGGTCCAGCAGGGGGTCCGGCAGTCCGGGCAGGGGGGATCGCGGGCCCGGCGGGTGCGCCGGGTCCGGACGGGGGGCGAGCAGAGGGGTGCGCTCAGCGGGAGCGGGGACAGGCCTTCGACACGGGAACTCCAAGTTCGTCCTTGCCCGCACCACCTGCGGACCTGGTCCTCACCCGGAGCACCCCGTGACGAACCAGGGTTGCCGGCCAGCGAGCCGGGGCTTGACGCTGGCGCTCATGACCTGGGGGGACTCTGACAGCCGTCCGAGATCGTCGTCAAGCGGTTCCGGACGATCGGCGTCCGGAAAGGGTTCTCCGGCATGCGTTGCGCCGCAACGGTCCGAGTCCAGGTTCCGAAAAGCGGCGGCCGCTCCGGGGTGGGGGAGGAGGTACGCTGCGGTGGATCCCATCCAGAGCGGCTGAGAGACCTGGCTCGACGACGCCGCAGCAACCCCCCGGGGGTGCTACCGCCAGGTCCGATGGAGGACGCGCCGCGATGCCCCTGCACGAGCCCCTGAAGTTCGCCTACTGGGTCCCCAACGTCTCCGGTGGCCTCGTCGTCTCGACGATCGAGCAGCGCACGAGCCACGACCCGGCCTACAACGTCGAGGTCGCCAAGGCCGCCGAGCGCGTGGGGTTCGAGTACGCCCTGACCCAGGTGCGCTACCTCGCCTCCTACGGCGCCGACGCCCAGCACGAGTCGACCTCGTTCTCCCTGGCCCTGCTCCTGGCGACCGAACGCCTCAAGGTCATCGCCGCCGTCCACCCGTTCTTCTGGCACCCCGGTGTGCTCGCCAAGTTCGCCGCGACCACGCAGGAACTCACCGACAACCGCCTGGCGCTGAACATCGTGTCCGGCTGGTTCAAGAACGAGGCGACACAGCTCGGCGTCACGTGGCACGAGCACGACGACCGCTACAAGCAGTCCGAGGAGTTCATCGAACTGCTGCGCGGGGTGTGGAGCGAGGACGGCTACAGCCAGTCCGGCGACTTCTTCAACGCCACCGACATCACGTTCCGGCCGCAGCCGAAGGTCGCCCCGGAACTGTTCCAGGGCGGGAACTCCAGCGCCGCACAGGCCATGGCCGGCCGTGTGAGCGACTGGTACTTCATGAACGGCAAGTCCCTCGCCGGCGCGGCCCAGGGCGTCCGCGAGGTCTCCGCCCTCGCCGCCCAGAACGGCCGCACCGTCCGCTTCGGCCTCAACGGCTTCGCCCTCGTGCGCGACACGCGCGAGGAGGCCGAGGCCGTGCTCGAGGAGATCATCGCCAAGGCCGACCGCACCAAGGTCGAGGGCTTCGGCGCCGCCGTCCAGGAGGCGGGGAACTCCACGAAGGACGGCAAGGGCATGTGGGCGGACAGCGAGTTCCGCGACCTCGTGCAGTACAACGACGGGTTCCGCACCGGCCTCGTCGGCACCCCCGACGAGGTGGCGCGCCGTGTCCTGGCCTACCGGCTCGTGGGCGTCGACCTGCTGCTCCTGGGGTTCCTCCACGTCAAGGAGGAGGTCGAGGCGTTCGGCGAGCTCGTCATCCCGCGGGTGCGCGAGCTCGAGGCGCGCCTGGCCGCCGGGGAGGACCTGCAGCTCGGCGCCGAGCTCGACGAGGCCGTCGTCGCGGCGACGCAGCCCGTCCCGGCCTGACCCGCCCGTGCCGGGGAGGGGGACGGCTGTGCCGCGCGCTCGCGCTGTGCGGTCCGTCCCCCTCCTCGCGCTGCTGCTGGTGAGCGCCTGCTCCGCACCGGCGCCCGCGGCCCCGGGACCCTCGACGTCGAGCCCCCTGTCGAGCGCGACCCCTTCCACCCCGTCAGTGCAGCCGTCGTCACCCTCGTCCGTGCCGTCGTCCGCGGAGGCGTCCCCGGTGGCGTCGACGGTGGCGTCGGCGACCGGCGCCGTGACGCCGAGCCCGACCACCCCGTCCAGGGCCCCGGTGGTGCGGGCGGGCGCTCCGGTCGTCGTGCTGGACCCCGGGCACAACGGCGGCAACGCCGCCCACCCCGCGGTCGTGGACGCTCTCGTCCCGGCCGGCGGCTTCGAGAAGCCCTGCAACACCACCGGCACCGAGACCGACGTCGGGTACCCCGAGCACGCCTTCACCTTCGACGTCGCCCAGCGGACTGCGGCCCTGCTGCGCGCCCGGGGGACCACCGTCGTCCTGACCCGCACCGACGACACCGGTGTCGGTCCGTGCGTCGACGAGCGCGCGGCGGTCGCCAACGACGCCGGCGCCGCCCTCGCGGTGTCGATCCACGCCGACGGCGCACCCGCGGACGCCACCGGGTTCCACGTGGCCGAACCCGCGCTCGCCCCCGACGGCGGCAACCGCGCCGTCCTGGACCCGTCCGACGTGGCCGCGCGCGACCTGCTCCCGGCCTTCGCCACGGCGACGGGCCTGCCCCGGGCGGACTACCCGGGGAACCTCGTCGAGCCGGGCCTCACCCGGCGCTCCGACCTCGCCGGGCTGAACCTCGCCCGGACCCCGGCGGTGCTGCTGGAGGCGGGCAACATGCGCAACGCGCGGGAGGCGGCGCAACTGAGCGACCCGGCCTTCCGGCAGCGCGCCGCGGAGGGGATCGCCGCGGGTGTCGCGGCCTTCCTTGCGCGCAGCACCCCGTGAGACGGCTTACGGTGCGGGGGTGACCCTCGCTCCCGCCGACCCGACCGTCGAACTGGTCGTCCTGCTGACGGAGGACGGCACGCCCTGCGGCACGGCGCCGAAGGCGGACGTGCACCACACCAGCACCCCGCTGCACCTGGCCTTCTCCTGCTGGATCGTCGACGGGGCGGGCCGGACGCTGCTGACCCGCCGCGCGGCCGTGAAGCGGACGTGGCCCGGCGTGTGGACGAACTCCTTCTGCGGCCACCCCGGCCCGGGGGAGGAACCCGCCGACGCGGTGGCCCGGCGTTCGGTGCAGGAGCTCGGCGCCCCCGTCACCGACGTGCAGCCCCTGCTGCCGACGTTCCGCTACCGCGCCGTCATGGCCGACGGGACCGTCGAGAACGAGATCTGCCCCGTCTTCACCGCCCGCCTCGCCGGGGACCTGGCCCTCGACCCGAGCGAGGTCGACGACTACCGCTGGGTGGACCTCGCCCAGCTGCGGGCCGAGGTCGCCGCCGAACCCGGCCCGTTCAGCCCGTGGATGCGCCTGCAGCTGCAGGAGTTCTGACCGCCGGTCCCGACCCCTCGCCCGGGCCGTCGTCGAGGCGGAGGACGACGGCGCCCGGCAGGTCGGTGTGCAGTCCCGGCCCCGGGGCCAGCAGCAGCACCTGCGTCGTCGGGGCCACGTGCTCGAAGACGGCCGCGAGCCGCTTCAGCCGCTCGGGGTCGGTGTGCCCGAGGGCGTCGTCCAGGACGACGGGCACGCCGTCGGCCGGGTCGACCAGGGTGGCGCACGCGAGCCGCACCAGCACCGCCAGCTGCTCCTTGGCCCCCGTCGACAGGTGCTCGTAGGCGACGGTCCTGGAGTGCAGCGTCCGCTGCACGATCCGCAGGTCGTCGTCGAGGGTGATGGCGAACGTCTCGCCGAACACCGTGCGTCCCAGCTCCTCGAGGCGGTCGGTGAACGGCTGGACGTAGCGGCGGCGCTGGGTGTCGCGGTGCCGGTCCAGCGTGCGCAGCAGCAGCCGGGCCGCCGCGGCGCGACGCTCCAGACCCGCCTGCTCCTCGGCCAGCCGCTGCACGCGCGACTCGGCCTCGTCCCACGCCTCCTGCCGGGCTTCGCCGCCCATGACGGACAGCTTCGCCTCGAGCAGCACGAGGGCGTCGTCGAGCTCGTCCCGGCGCCCCGAGAGCGCGTCGAGGGCCGTCTGCACCTCGCGGGCCCGGCGCAGGACGGTCGCTTCGTCCCGGTCGGCGAGGTCGGTCTCGAGGGCCCGGACCTCCGCGTCCGTCCGGGCGGCCGCGTCACCGGTCTCCGCCGCGGCCCGTTCCAGCTCGGCGTCGCCGGTGGCGGCCCGGGCGGTCGCGAGCCGCTCGGCGGCGGTCGCCACCTCGGTCCGCGACAGCTCCAGCCGCGTCTGCAGGGCCGTCAGCTCGTGGGCCAGCCCGTCCGCGGTCCGGGCGAGGGCGGCGGCACGGGCCTGGACGTCGCGGCCGCGGGAGCGCTTCTCCTGCACCGCCTCCCGGGCCGCCGCCTCCGCCGCGCGCAGCGCCGGGAGGTCGTCCTCGCCGGTCGTCGGGCCGGTCGTCGGGCCGGTCGTGGGACCGGTCCCGAGGTCGGCCGCCAGCCGCTCGGCCTCGGCCCGCAGGGCGTCGGCGTCCGCGTCGGCCGTCAGCTGGGACAGCTGCGCGCGGGCGAGGTCGACGGCGGCCTGGGCCGCGCGCCGCTCCTCGTGCGCGGCGCGGGCCGCGGGGACGTCCTCGACGCCCGCGGCCGCCAGCAGCTCACGCAGCCCGGCCTCGGCGGCGTCCAGCTCGTCGGCCACCGGCCCCGTGTCGGCGCCGGGCAGCACGCGCACCGTGGCGAACCCGGCGACGTCGACGCTGAGCGGCCGGGTCGCGGCGTGCTCGGCCACCGTGCCCGCCGCGACGGGGCGGCCGTCCACGAGGACCTCGACGGCGGTCGCCTCCACGACGACGCGGGCGGCGACGGCCTCGGCGCGGGCCCGCAACCGGCGGACGGTGTCGTCGGCGGCCTCGATCGACCGCACGGTCGCGGCGTCCACGCGCAGCCCGGCGACCGCCGCGGCGGCCGTCCGGACCTCGTCGGCGGCCGCGGCGACGGCGGCCAGCCGCCGGCGGACCCGGCGCAGGGCGGCGCGGTCGGTGGCGCGGCGCACCGCCTCGTGGGCGGCGTCGGCGGCCTCGGCCGCCGCGTCCTGCGCTGCGGCGTGCTCCTGGGCGGCCGTCGCGGCGGCGACCGCCTCGGCCTCGTCGGCCTCAGCCGCGGGGCCGAGCTCGGCCGCCCGCGCCACGTCCTGGTCCAGGGCGGCCGTGCGGCGGGCCAGGTCCGCCGCCTCGCGCCGCCGCACCGCGAGGGCACCCTGGGCCTCCGCGGCCGCCCGCGCGGCCGCGGACGAGCGCTCCCGGGCGGCGGCGAGCCGTTCCCGGCGGCCGGCCAGGTCGGCGACCAGCTCGCCCAGCGCCGTGGCCTCCTCGGCGCGGACGGTCAGCTCGGCCTGCACGTCCGCGCGGTCGGCGGTCAGCTCGGCGTGCCGGTCGGCGTCGTCGGACAGCAGGTCCAGCGCCTCGCGCGCCCGTGCGGCTTCGGTGCGGGCGGCGGCGAGCTCCTCGGCGCACGTCCGGTGCCGGCCGGTCGGGCGCCCGGTCGCGGTCCAGAACTGCCCGGCCCGCTCGGCGGCCGCCGCGTGCAGCGACTGCGCCCGTTCGCCCGACGCGTCCACCGGCGCCGAGCCCGCGGCCGCGTCGAGCGCGGCGGCCAGCGCGGAACTGCCGCTGAGGGCCGCGTCGGCGCGGGCGGCACCGGGGGAAGCGTCCTGCAGCACCCGCAGCGCGTCCCAGAGGTCCTGGTCGAGGGTCTCGGTGAGGATGTCCCGGACCCGTTGGTGGGCCTCGTCGCCGGTGAGCTGCTCGGTCCGCGGGGCGTGCACGGTCAGCGTCGTCGCGGGCCTGCTGTGCCACTGCTTGCGCAGCGTGAACCGGTAGGGCCCCGTGCTGATCTCGGCCTCGACGGCGCTCGGCGCGTCCCGGTGCACCGGTTTGACGGCCAGGACGGCGGCCTTGCGCGAGCTGTGCTTCTCGGTGAGCAGCATGTCGAGCGCCTCGAGGGTGGAGGACTTGCCGACCTCGTTGGCCCCCTCGAGCACGACGACACCGCGCTCGGGCAGGACGAGCTCGCGGTGCGCGACGCCGCGGAAGTCGTCGAGCACCAGGCGGTGGATCCTCACCGGGCGGCCCCGGCGAGCCGGAAGACGAGGGCGAGGGCGTCGCGCGCCGCGGCGGCGTCCGGCCCGTCGCCGGCGGCGAGGGTGGACAGCTCGGCGACCGCCGCGTCCGCGTAGCCCCCGACACCGAGGTCGGCCAGCTCGTCGGAGTCGGCCCGCACGACGAGGTCGCTGTGCCGGGCCCAGTGCTGCAGGCCCGCGAGCCGGTCCGCCTGCGCGGCGAGCAGGTCGTCCAGGGCCGCGCCGGCGCGCACGGTGAGCGTGCCCGTCAGCGCGAGGGTGAGCACCGTGCGGTCCTTGGCGGGCAGGGCCTCCAGGCGCCGGCCCAGCGCGTCGTCGTCCGCGGCGGAGTCCAGCTCGGCGCGCACGACGGGGAACGCCCAGCGCCCCACGTGGACCGGCTCCACCTTGGGCGGCGAAGCGTCGCTGACCGTGACGAGGAGGACGTTGCCCGGGTCGGTCTCGAGGCGGTCGGTGACCTCCTGGGTGCCGGAGTACCAGACGGCGCCCGACCGCCCGACCTGCGTCGTGGAGTGCCGGTCGCCCAGGGCGACGTAGTGCAGGCGGCCGTCCGCGACGGCGTCCTCCAGCGGCGCCAGCGCGATGCGCGCCGGGTCCTCGCGGTCGGGGGACAGCTCGTCGACCGCGCCGTGGCCCACGACGACGCGCAGCGTGCCGTCCGCCTCCAGGCCCTCGGTCGCGGCCGCGACGAGGTCGTGCGTCGGGTGCTTGGAGGTCCACGGTGCGGCGACGACCTCCACGCCCTCGCGCACCGCGACCGGCCCTGGGGTGTCGAGGACGTGCACGTGGCCGAGGCCGGGCCAGGCGGCGAGCGCGCGCAGGGGGGAGCCGGCGTCGAGCGGGTCGTGGTTGCCGGGCAGCAGCAGCACCGGTGTCCCCGCGAAGGCGGCGAGCGCGTCGGCCGTGCGGGCCAGCACCTTCGGGCCGACGGCGTTGGACTCCAGCACGTCCCCGCACACGACGACGAACTCCGCCTCGTGCTCGCGAGCGACCGCGGCGATGCGCTGCAGCGCGTCGAGCCGGGCCTGGGTGTAGCGGGGCTGGGCGTCGGCGTCGAGGAAGTGCCGGGTCATGCCCAGCTGCCAGTCGGCCGTGTGCACGAAGCGCACCTCACCGGGGGTGGGGTGCGGGCTGTTCGAGCCGGTGTTCGACGCCATGTGCCCGACGGTAGGCGAGGCCTCCGACACGACCCCGCCGACGCGCCGCGGCTCGTGGAGGTGGGCCGGCGCGGGGGCTAGCGCGGGAGGGCGCTGGCCCGCCAGGACCCCTGTCCGGGGGCGGGCGGCAGGCCGAGCACGTGCCGGCGGTCGGCCCACCGCGAGGCCGGGGCGGGCACGACCGGCGCGACGGGCGCGGCGCTGCTGCGCAGCTGGTGGGTCAGGACGACCGTGAGGGCCGCCAGCTCCTCGGGTCCGGGGTTGCCCCGCTCGATGCGCAGGGACCCCAGCAGCTCGCCGATCGACACCGCGTCCTCCACGTCCCTCCGGTCCTCCGGGCTCACAGCGGGATGTTCCCGTGCTTCTTGGCGGGCAGCGTGGCCCGCTTGGTGGCCAGCGCCCGCAGCGCGCGCGCCACCTGCACGCGCGTCTGGCTGGGCGCGATGACGGCGTCGACGAACCCGCGCTCGGCCGCGACGTACGGGTTGGCGAGCTGCAGCTCGTAGTCGTCGACGAGCTCGCGGCGCGTGGCGTCGACGTCCTCGCCGTTCTCGGCGGCGGTCTTCAACGCGCTGCGCTGCAGGATGTTCACCGCCCCCTGAGCGCCCATGACGGCGATCTGGGCGCTCGGCCAGGCGAGGCAGACGTCCGCGCCCATCTCCTTGCTGCCCATGACGATGTAGGCGCCGCCGTAGGCCTTGCGCGTGATGACGGTGACGAGCGGGACGGTCGCCTCGGCGTAGGCGTAGAGCAGCTTCGCGCCGCGCCGGATGATGCCGTTCCACTCCTGGTCGGTGCCCGGCAGGAAGCCCGGCACGTCCACGAAGGTGAGCACCGGGACGTTGAACGCGTCGCAGAGGCGGACGAACCGCGCCGCCTTCTCGGAGGCGTCGATGTCGAGCGTCCCGGCCAGCTGCTGCGGCTGGTTGGCGACGACGCCGACGGGCCGGCCCTCGACGCGGCCGAAGCCCGTGAGGACGTTCGGCGCGAACAGCTCGTGCACCTGCAGGAAGACCTCGTCGTCGAGCACGGCGGCGACGACGGCGGCCATGTCGTACGGCTGGTTGGGGGAGTCCGGCACGACCGTGTCCAGCCGCAGGTCGTCTTCGTCGACGTGCAGGTCCCGCTCGTGCTCGGGGGCCAGCAGCGGCGCCTCGGAGAGGTTGTTCGAGGGCAGGAACGACAGCAGCTCGCGGACGTACTCGATCGCCTCGTCCTCGCTCTCGGCGAGGTGGTGCGCGACGCCGGAGCGGGTGGCGTGCGTGCGCCCGCCGCCGAGCTCCTCGAAGCCGACGTCCTCGCCCGTCACGGTCCGGATGACGTCCGGGCCGGTGACGAACATGTGCGACGTCTCCTCGACCATGACCGTGATGTCGGTCAGCGCGGGGGAGTAGACGGCGCCGCCGGCCGAGGGGCCGAGGATGAGGGAGATCTGCGGGACGACGCCCGAGGCGTGCACGTTGCGGCGGAAGATGCGCGCGTACTGCACGAGGGAGGCGACGCCCTCCTGGATGCGGGCCCCGCCGCCGTCGTTGATGCCGATGACCGGGCAGCCGGTGGTGGCCGCGAAGTCCTGCAGCTCGGCGATCTTCGCGCCGTGCTCCTCGCCGAGCGAGCCGCCGAAGGCCGTGAAGTCCTGCGCGTAGACGCACACCGGACGGCCGTCCACCGTCGCGTAGCCCGTGACCACCCCGTCGCCGTCGACGTGCTTGGCGGCCATGCCGAAGGCGGTCGCGCGGCTGCGGACGAGCCCACCGCGCTCGACGAAGGAGTCCTCGTCCACGAGGGCGGCGATGCGCTCGCGGGCCGTCTTCTTCCCGCGGGGGTGCTGCTTGGCGGCCGCGCGCTCGTCGGCGGCCGCGACGGCGGCGTCGGTCCGGGCGTGCAGTCCCGCGAGCTGACCGGCGGTGGTGCGGGGGTCGAGCGGCGGGGACGTCTCGGGGCTGCTCACGGAGCCGCAGCGTACGGGACGCCGGGACCCGGGCGGTGACGGCGCGAGGAGGCGGGAGCGGTAGCTTGACGTCGAGAAAGAGCCGAGTGAGTCGGAGGGGACAGCACAGTGGCCAAGATCAAGGTTCAGGGTCCGGTCGTCGAGCTCGACGGTGACGAGATGACCCGGATCATCTGGCAGTTCATCAAGGACCGCCTGGTCCACCCGTACCTCGACGTCGACCTGGAGTACTACGACCTGGGCGTCGAGCACCGCGACGCCACCGACGACCAGGTGACGATCGACGCAGCCCACGCGATCCAGAAGGCCGGCGTCGGCGTCAAGTGCGCCACGATCACGCCGGACGAGGCGCGCGTCGAGGAGTTCGGCCTCAAGAAGATGTGGCGGTCCCCGAACGGGACGATCCGCAACATCCTCGGTGGTGTGATCTTCCGCGAGCCGATCATCATCAGCAACATCCCGCGCCTGGTGCCGGGCTGGACCAAGCCGATCATCGTCGGCCGCCACGCCTTCGGCGACCAGTACCGCGCCACGGACTTCAAGTTCCCGGGCGAGGGCACGCTGACCGTCACCTTCACCCCGAAGGACGGCGGCGAGCCGATCGAGCACGAGGTCTTCCAGGCCCCCGGCGCCGGCGTCTCGCTGTCGATGTACAACCTCGACAGCTCCATCGTCGACTTCGCCCGCGCGTCGCTGAACTACGGCCTGGCGCGGAACTACCCGGTGTACCTGTCCACGAAGAACACGATCCTCAAGGCCTACGACGGCCGGTTCAAGGACATCTTCGAGGAGGTGTTCCAGGCCGAGTTCAAGGACAAGTTCGCCGAGGCCGGGATCACCTACGAGCACCGCCTCATCGACGACATGGTCGCCGCGTCCCTGAAGTGGGAGGGCGGCTACGTCTGGGCCTGCAAGAACTACGACGGCGACGTGCAGTCCGACACCGTGGCCCAGGGCTTCGGCTCGCTCGGCCTCATGACGTCGGTGCTGTCCACCCCGGACGGCTCGGTCGTCGAGGCGGAGGCCGCGCACGGCACCGTGACCCGGCACTACCGCCAGCACCAGCAGGGCAAGCCGACGTCGACGAACCCCATCGCGTCGATCTACGCCTGGACGCGGGGCCTGGCCCACCGCGGCAAGCTGGACTCGACCCCCGAGGTCACCGGCTTCGCCGAGACCCTCGAGGACGTCGTCATCAAGACCGTCGAGAGCGGCAGGATGACGAAGGACCTCGCGCTGCTCGTCGGGCCGGACCAGGCCTGGCAGACCACCGAGGAGTTCCTCGGCACGCTCGACGAGAACCTCGCCGCCCGCCTGGGCTGAGGTCCGCGCCGACACCGCGACGAAGCCCCGCTCCCCGTCCGGGGGGGCGGGGCTTCGTCGTCGCCCGGCACCGTCGGTGCGGCACAGTGGGGGCCGTGAGGGTTCTCGTCGTGGAGGACGACGACGGCGTCGCCGCCGCGGTGGTCGACGCGCTGCGCACGCACGGCCACGCCGTCCTGCGCGTGCCCGGGGTCGGGCAGGCGCGGGAGGTCGTCCGCGACGCCGACCTCGTCCTGCTCGACCTCGGCCTCCCGGACGGGGACGGGCTGGGGCTGCTGCGGGAGCTGCGGACGCGCACCCAGGTGCCCGTGCTCGTCATGACCGCCCGGTCGGCCGAACGGGACGTCGTCCACGCGCTGCACCTCGGCGCCGACGACTACCTCGTCAAGCCGGTCCGGTTGCGCGAGCTGCTGGCGCGCATCAACGTCGTCACCGCGCGCGCCCGCCGCGCTGCCGAGCCGGCGGGGGCCGACGGCCCCGCCGCCGGGGGGCCCGTCGTCGTCGGGGACGTCGTCGTCGACCTCGCCGCGCGCAGGGTCCGGGTGGGCGGCTCCGACGGGCCGGAGGTGGAGCTCACCGCCAAGGAGTTCGACGTCCTGGCCGTCCTCGCCCGCCGGGTCGGGCAGGTCGTGCCGCGCCAGCTCGTGATGGACGAGGTGTGGGGCGAGGCCCACGTCGGGGTGAACCGGTCGCTGGACGTCCACCTGTCCGCGTTGCGGGCCAAGCTGGACCGGCCCGGCGTGCTGGTCACGGTCCGCGGTGTCGGCTTCCGGCTGGGGCGGTAGCGGTGCGCCGTCGCCTGGTGCTCGTGCTGACCCTGCTCAGCGTGCTGGCCGTCGCGGCCTTCGCGGTCCCGCTCGCCGCCAGCACGTCAGCGGCCCGCACGACGCAGTTCCTCCTGGTCCGTGCCGGGGACCTGGACCGGCTCGCGGCGACGGCCGCGCTCGCGGGGGACGACGGCGGCACTCGGGCGGGGGAGGCCACGACCCTCGAGGAGGACGTCGCCCGGCACCACGAGCTCTACGGCGAACCCGTCCTCGTCGTCGACGCGCGGGGGCGCGTGCGCGCGTCGTCGGGCCTGGGGTCCGACCCCCTCGCCCGGACCGACACGGCCGCCGCGGTCGACGCCGCCCTGCGCAACCAGCCCGCCGCGGTGCCCGAGGCGCTGTGGCCGTGGTCGCGCGACCCCGTGCTGCTGTGGCGGCCGGTGGGGACCGGCGCCGACGCCGACGGCGCCGTCGTCCTCCGGGCCGACCCCGCGCTCGCCGCCCACGACGTGGCGCGGGCCTGGGGCCTGACCGCCGCCGGTGCCGTCCTCGCCTCGCTGCTCGCGGCCGGGCTCGCGCTGCTGCTGGCGCGGTGGCTGCTGCGTCCCGTGCAGGCCCTCGCCGACGGCGTCCGCGACGTCATGGCCGGGCGCGACGTCCGGCTGCTGCCGGAGACCGGGCCCCGCGAACTGCGGGCGCTGGAACGGTCCTTCCTGACGATGGCCGACACGGTCGCCGCGACCGCCGAACGGCAGCGGCACCTCGTCGCCGAGGCCGCCCACCAGATCCGCAACCCGTTGGCGGCGTTGCAGTTGCGGGTCGACGCGCTGGACCCGCACGTCGGCGGAGGCGGCCGGGCCGGGTACGAGGGCGCCCTCGCGGAGGTCGACCGGCTCACCGAGATCCTCGACGGGACGCTCGGGCTCGCCGCCGCCGAGGCGTCCGCGGTCGCCTCCGCCGGACCGGCGCCCGCGGGGTCGTGCGACCCGCTGGAGGTCTGCGCCGACCGGGTCGCGGCGTGGGAGATGCCCGCGCGTCACGCCGGCCGGGCGCTCACGGGACCGGCGGGGGACACGGGGACGGCGGTGGCGGTGCCGTGGCCGGCGGGGGAGCTCGCCCAGGTCCTCGACGTGCTCCTCGACAACGCCCTGCGGCACGCCGGGACGGGCGTCCAGGTGTCGCTGGTCGAGGAGGGCGACGTCGTCCACGTCGTGGTCGACGACGACGGGCCCGGCATCCCCGTCGCCGATCGACCGGCTGCCCTGCAGCGGTTCTGGAGCGGTCGAGGCGGGACCGGACTGGGGCTGGCCATCGCCGACCGGCTCGTGCGCGGACACGGGGGCGAGCTCTCGCTGCAGACGTCGCCGGCCGGGGGTCTGCGGGTCCGCGTCGTCCTGCCCGGTCGTGGGCGGTGACGCGGGGAGTGTCACGGCGGGTGCTCCTGAGCGCGGTGCCGGGGGTCCTGCTGGCGGGCTGCTCGGGGTCCCCGGAGCCGCTGCGCCTCGCGGCCGGGGAGGACGGGGGCTTCTACGCCGAGTTCGGCCGGCTGCTGGCCACCGCCCTCACCGACGCCGGGCAGCCGGCCTCGCCGGTCGGCACGGGCGGCAGCGTCGACAACGTCGCGCGCGTGCAGGCGGGTCCGGAGCAGGTCGGGCTGGCCCTGGCCGACGTCGCCGAGACCCCCGCCGCGGCCGGGCTGCGGGCGCTCGGGCGGGTCTACGAGAACTACCTGCAGCTCGTCGTGCGCGCCGACGAACCGGCCGCCGACCTCGCGGGCCTGGCGGGCCGCCGCGTCTCGACGGGGGCGCCCGGGTCGGGCGCCGCGCTCACCTCGACGCGGCTGCTGGACCTCGCCGGCGTCGGCGTCGAGCGCGTCACCCTCCCGCTGCGGCAGGCCGTCGCGGCGCTCGCCGCCCGCGACGTCGACGCCGTCCTGTTCTCCGGCGGCGTGCCGACCCCCGCGCTCGCGCAGTCGACCCTCCCCGTCCGGTTGCTGCCCCTCGACGGCCTCGTCGGCGGGCTGCGGGACCGCTGGGGAGAGGTGTACCGGGCCGTCCGGGTGCCCGCGGGCGCCTACGGGGCGACGGGTGCGCGGACGGGGACCGTCGGGGTGTCGAACCTGCTGCTCGCCCGGGGCGACCTGGCGGAGGACGTCGTGGCGCGCGTCGTCGAGGTGCTCGTCGAACGGGCCGGGGACCTCGTGCCCTCGACGGCGCTCGGGACGCAGTACCTCGACCAGGCCTCGCTCGTCGCGGTGGGGTCCGTTCCCCTGCACCCCGCCGCGGCCGCGACGTACCGGCGTCTGCACGGCTGAACCGGAGGTCCCGAGGACTTCCTCAAGGCCGGCTCAAGAACGGCGGGCACCCCTGCCGCCCCTCCTACCGTCGAGGCCCCGGGCCACGGTGGTCCCGGGTCGCACGAGGAGGAGCGGACCATGACGATGACGTCGCCGTCGGCCACCGGCCAGGGGCTCACCCCGCCCCCCAGGGGCAAGCTGGGGCCCAAGGTCCGCCAGCTGGGCCCCGGGTTGCTCGCGGCCGCCACGGGCGTCGGCGCCGGGGACCTCGTGGCCACGATGGTCGCCGGGGCCAGGTTCGGGACCGTGCTGCTGTGGGCGGCCCTCGTGGGGGCGGTCCTGAAGCTTGCGCTCGGCGAGGGCGTCGGCCGGTGGCACCTCGCGTCCGGCACCACGCTCATGGACGGCTGGCGCCGGCTGGGACGGTGGGCCACCACGTTCTTCGGCGCCTACATCGTCGTCTGGGGGTTCGTCTACGGCGCCACCGCGATGTCGGCCGTCGGGCTGCCGCTCAACGCCCTCTTCGGTGGCCTGCCGGTCCGGTACTGGGCGATGATCGCCGGCGTCCTCGGGTTGGCCCTCGTGTGGGCCCAGCGGTACCACGCGTTCGAGAAGTTCATGACGGTGCTCGTGCTGCTGAAGTTCGTCTCCGTCGTGTCCGTGGCGGTGCTCGTCATGCCGTCCCTGGGGGACGTCACCTCCGGGCTGGTCCCCCGGCTGCCGGAGGGTTCCACCGTCTACGTCCTGGGTCTCGTGGGGGGTGTCGGCGGCACGATCACCATGGCGGCCTACGGGTACTGGATGTTCGCCAAGGGCTGGCGCGGGACGGGCTGGCTGTCGATGATGCGGCTCGACAACGCCGTCGGCTACGTCATGACCGGCGTCTTCGTCGTCGCCATGCTCGTGGTCGGATCCGCGATGCTGTTCGGCCAGGACCTCACGACGTCCGACGACGGCCTGCTCCTGCTGGGCACGGCGCTGGGGGAGCAGTACGGGAACTGGGCCCGGCTCCTGTTCCTCACGGGTTTCCTCGCGGTGACGACGTCCTCCCTGCTCGGGGTGTGGAACGGCGTCAGCCTGATGTTCGCCGACTGGGTCCGCACGGTCCGCCTGCCCCACGGGCGCAGGACCGAGTCGGCCGCGGCGGCCGCGCGCCGCGCCGAGACGGAGGTCGTCGAGGTGGCGGTGGAGAAGACCCGCTGGTTCCGCGGGTACCTGCTGTGGCTCACGTTCCCGCCGATGCTCCTCCTGCTCATCGACAAGCCGTTCGGGCTGACCCTCGTCTACGGCGTGCTCGGCTCGGTGTTCATGCCGTTCCTGGCCATCACGCTCATGCTGCTGCTGAACTCGAGCCGCATCGCGAAGGAGGGGCGGTCGGGCTGGGTGTCGAACCTGCTCCTCGGGGCGGCCTCGACGCTGTTCCTCGCGCTGCTGGTCACCGACCTGGTGAACCGCTTCTGACGCACGCGGTCGCGGCGGCCGGCCCGGGGACTACCCGAGGTCGGTCGCCGCGAACGTGTCGCACTGCCGCGGGTCCCCGGTCCGCAATCCCTGGGTGAACCAGCGCTGCCGCTGCTCCGACGTGCCGTGGGAGTAGCTGTCCGGGTCGGTCGTGCCGTCCCCGAGGTTGGTCTGGATGAAGTCGTCGCCGATGCGGGCCGCCGCGTCCAGGGCCCGGTCCACGTCGTCCTGGGTGAGTTCGGAGATCAGCGGGGCGCCGGAGTCGTCCGGGACGGTCGTCGCGTGGTTCGCCCACGCACCCGCGTAGCAGTCGGCCTGCAGTTCCAGGCGCACGCTGCCGCTCGTCGGCCCGGTCTCACCCGGTTGCACCCGCTCCGTCGTCCCGAGCAGGTGCTGGACGTGGTGGCCGTACTCGTGGGCGACGACGTACGCGTCGACGAACGTGCCGCCCTCGGCCCCGAACCGCTGCTGCAGCTCGTCGAAGAACGACAGGTCGAGGTACACGCGCTGGTCGGCCGGGCAGTAGAACGGGCCGGTGCCCGAGGACGCTGCGCCGCAGCCGGTCTGCGTCCCGCCGGCGAAGTAGACGGTCCGGGTCGGCACGTAGCCGTCGCCGAGGACGCCACCCCAGTAGTCCTGGATCGACTCGATGTCGGCGACGACCGCGCACTCCCGGCGCGCGTTCGCGTCCGCGCCGGTCCGGCACTCCTGCGCCAGCTGGCCGTCGTCGACCGTCTGGCCGGACCCGAGCTGGTCGAGGGTGGAGCCGACCTGCTGCGTGGGGTCGCTGCCGCCCAGCACCTGGAACAGGACGAGGACGAGGATCCCCACGATCCCCAGCCCACCGCCGCCGATGGCCACCGTCCGGCCCCCGCCGCCGCGCCGGCGGTCCTCCACGCCGCTCGCGTCCAGACTGGCGTCGTCCCGGTACCTCACGGGCCACAGCCTGCGGGCAGGCCCGGGTGGCCGCCACCGGGCGGTCCCTAGGGTGGGCCCCGTGACCGACACCCCCCGCCGCCAGGTCGTCGTGGACACCGACACCGGCCTCGACGACGCCCTCGCCCTGCTCCTGCTCGCGGGCTCCCCGCACGCCGACATCGCCGCCGTCACCACGGTCTACGGCAACTGCGTCGTGGAGGACTCGCTGCGCAACGCCGCGCACGTCCTGCGGCTGGCGGGTCTGGACGACGTGCCCCTGTCGCGCGGCGCGGCCGGACCGCTCGTGGGCGAGGCCCACATCGCCGGGTACGTCCACGGCAGCGACGGCCTCGGGGACCTCGGGCTCGACCGGCCCGACCCGCAGACGACCCCGGAGTCCGCGGCCGAACGCCTCGTGGCGCTCGCGGACGCCGAGCCCGGCCGGTACGACGTCCTCGCGCTCGGCCCGCTGACGAACATCGCCCTCGCGCTGCGCCTGGACCCGCGGTTCCTCTTCAAGGTCCGGTCCCTGACGCTCATGGGGGGTTCCGGCCCCTACCAGCCGCTCGGCCGGTCGCTCATGGTCGACGCCAACGTGCAGAACGACCCCGACGCCGCGCACGAGGTCTTCGCCGCCGACCGGCCCGCCGACGACACCGTGACGATGGTCGGCGTCGACGTGACGGGCACCGTCGTCCTCGACGAGGCCATGACGTCCTCCCTGCGGCACGCGGGGACCGCCTGGGCGACCTTCGCCGCCGACGCGCTCGACGCCTACCACCGGTTCTACGTCCACGAGTGGGGCCGCCAGGTCGCCCCGGTGCACGATCCGCTCGCCGCCGCCGTCGTGGCCGACCCCTCCCTGGTCCTGCAGCGGGTCAGCGCCCCGGCCGCCGTGACGACGAACGGGTTCGCGACGCGCGCCCGCCTGCTGGAACTGCCGGACGGGACGCCCGCCGCGCTGCCGCAGGAGGTCGCGCTGCGGCCGGCGACGGCCGTCGTGGAGGTGGACCGGGCGAGGTTCCTCGCCGGGTTCGTCCGGATCCTGGCCGAGGGGCGGACGCGGTGAGCGAGGAACCCCTGGACCAGGTCGCGAACCTGCGCGACGTCGCCCACTCCGACCCGCGGCTGCGGCCCGGGGTGCTGTGGCGCAGCGCCCAGCCCCAGGCGGGTGACGGATCGCCGCGGGAGGTCGACGCCTGGCCGCCCGCCACCGTCGTGGACCTGCGGTCGGCGGCCGAGGTGCCCGGGACCGGCCACCCGCTCCTCGCGCCCGGGACGGAGGTCCACTCCGTCCCGCTGCTGGACCACGCGGGGGACCCGAACGCCCTGGAGCAGCGCCGCCGCCCCCTCGTCGACGTCTACCTGTCGATGCTCGAGCAGGGCACCGGCCTGCTGCGGGCGGCCGACCTCGTCGCCTCCTCGCCCGCGCCGGTCCTCGTGCACTGCGCCGCCGGCAAGGACCGGACCGGGCTCGTCGTCGCGCTCGTCCTGCGGCTGGTCGGGGTGTCGCGCGAGGCCGTCCTCGCAGACTTCGCGCTGACCACGGACGCGATGCCGGACGTCGTGCGGCGGCTCCTGGCGACCTCGCCGCTGCCCCCGGGCGCGGACCTGTCGACGCTTCCGGCCGAGTACTTCACGGCCCCGACCGACGCGCTGGCCGCGGTGCTCGACGTGTGGGACGCCCACGACGGCGGGACCGAGGGCTGGGCGCTGGCCCACGGCGCCGCCGCCGACCTCGTCGACCGGCTGCGCGCGCAGCTGCTCTGACGTCAGCCCAGGGCGCGCTCGAGCTCCTCGAGGACGATCTGAGCGGCCGTCGGGCCGGTGTTGAGGAAGAACGCGTCGTCGTCGACCTGGACGGCCCGGCCCGTGCGGACGGCGCCGAGGTCGCCCCAGGTCGGCAGCGACGTGAGCTCGGCGGCGTCCCCGCCCTGGACGCCGAAGAACAACCGGTCGGCGTCGGCGAGGTCGAGCTGCTCGGCGCTGACGTCGCGGGAGGTCTCGTCGGTGAAGCGCTGACCCTGCGGCCGGGCCAGGCCGGCGTCCTCGGCGACGGACCCGCTGAACGACGCGACGCCGAAGACGCGGACCCGGTCCCCGTTGCGCCGCAGGAAGGACACCGTGGGGGAGGGGCTGGGCGCCAGTGCCGCCGCGCGGGCGTGGTGCTCGTCCAGCCACGTCTGCGCCCGCTGCCGCAGGCCCAGGCCGTCGGCCAGCAGCAGGAGGTCCTGCTTCCAGCGCAGGCCGGTGCCCTGGGTGACGACGGTCGGCGCGATCGCCTGCAGCGCACCGAGGACGTCGCCGTCCTTCGCGCTCGCGTTGACGAGCACCAGGTCGGGGGCGAGGGCCGCGACGGCCTCCAGGTTCGGCTGGGTGCGCGTCCCGAGGTCGGCCACGGCGTCCAGGTCGGCGCTGCGGTCGGGGAAGCGGGCGCGCAGGTAGTCCGGGACCCGGCCCGCGCCGTCCCCGGCGGTCGCGCCCACCGGGACGACGCCGAGCGTGAGGGCCGCGTCCATCTGCCCGGTCGAGACGACGACCACGCGGGTGGGGCGCGCCGGGACCGTCGTCGACCCCGCGGCGTGGACGACCGTCCGCGGGAACACCCCGTCGTCCTGCCCGCTGCCCCAGCCGGCGGGCAGCTCACGCGGGGTCACCCAGGCGCTCGCGGTCGTCGGGGCGCTCGACGTCGCGGGGGCGGCGGGGGTGTCGCCGGCGGACGCCGTGGAGCACCCGGTCAGCAGGAGGCCTGCCCCGGCTCCGAGGAACAGGCGGCGGTCGAGGCGTGGGATCACGAGGCGAGGGTAGCCTCACCGAACTCGTGGGTGTTCCGTCGGAGGGCCACGGGCGGTGAGCACGGGGTGACCTCGTGCGCGGTGGCGGGGCCCGGGGTGACCTCGCGCCCGAACCCTCGGCGGCCCCGGCACCGCCCCGGCCGGGGGGTCCGCAGCGCACAGCGCCAGGCGGCACACTGGACCGGTCCTGCGCCGCACCGACGCCCTCACCAGGGAGGTTCCCCATGCCCCGACGTCGTCTCCCGTTGCCGTCGATGGGACGTCGCGGCATGGCCCCGTCCCGCAACCTGGCCCAGGACGGGGCGATCCCCGCGGTCCCGATGTCCCGCGGCAGCAGCCTCATCGACAGCGGCGTCTACGAGGACGGGCACCGCGTGGTGTCGCCGACCGACCTCGTGAGCACCGTCGCCGCGCTGCGCGAGCGGGAGGGGCGCGTCGCGTGGATGGGCCTGTACCGCCCCGCGGAGGAGGAGCTGAACTCCCTCGCCGCGGAGTTCGACCTGCACGAACTGGCCGTCGAGGACGCCGTCCTGGCGCACCAGCGGCCCAAGCTGGAACGCTACGGCTCGACGCTGTTCGTCGTCCTGCGCGCGGCCCGGTACGTCGACGAGTCCGAGAAGGTCGAGTTCGGCGAACTGCACCTGTTCATCGGCGCGGACTTCCTGCTCACCGTCCGGCACGCGGAGTCCCCGAGCCTGGCCGAGGTGCGCAAGCGCATGGAGGCCGACCCGGACCTGCTGCGGCTGGGCACCGAGGCGATCCTCTACGCCATCCTCGACGCCGTCGTGGACGGGTACGGGCCTGTCCTCAAGGGCCTTGAGAACGACATCGACGAGATCGAGACGCAGGTCTTCACCGGCGACCCGACCGTCTCCCGGCGCATCTACGAACTGTCGCAGGAGGTCGTGGACTTCCAGCGCGCCGTCACCCCGCTGACGGCGATCCTCACCGGGCTCACCGGCGGGTTCCAGAAGTACCGCGTCGACGAGGAGCTCCAGCGCTACCTGCGTGACGTCGCCGACCACGTGACGGTCGCCGTCGAACGCATCGAGAACTACCGCAGCCAGTTGCGCGACATCCTCACCGTCAACGCGACCCTGGTCGGTCAGCGGCAGAACGAGGAGATGCAGGCCATGACCGAGGCCAGCTTCGCCCAGAGCGAGGAGGTCAAGAAGATCTCCTCCTGGGCCGCGATCCTGTTCGCGCCCAGCCTGATCGGCGGGATCTACGGCATGAACTTCACGCACATGCCGGAACTGCAGTGGACGTACGGGTACCCGCTGGCGCTGCTGCTCATGCTCGGCCTCAGCGTCACGCTGTACGTCATCTTCAAACGCCGCGGGTGGCTGTAGCCCCGACCCGTGCCTAGCGTGACGGGATGAGGAGTCCCGCCGCCCGCGTCGTCGAGGCCGCCATCGCCGGCTACCAGCACCGGCTGTCGCCCCGGAAGGGCTGGTCGTGCGCGCACCGCCTCGCCCACGGCGGCGACTCGTGCTCGGCCGCCGTGCGGGACCAGGTGCACCGGCGCGGGGTCGTCGGGGCCGTCCTGCCGAGCGCCGTGCGGTTCCTCGCCTGCTACCGCGCCGCGGTGCTGCTCTCACCGCTGGAGGTGCAGGGGTTCTGCTGCCTCGGCGGGATCCCCATCCCGTTCCGGTTCGGCGGTCGCAACCGCCCCTGACGCGGCCCCTCCGGGGAGGGGTCGTTGACTCGACGCGCCGGTAGGTTCGGCGTGATGCGTCAACGACCCAGACAGGGGGCGGACGCAGGGTGACGTGCGGACCGCGGAGGGTCAGCGGAAGACGACGGTGCGGTTGCCGTCGAGGAGCACGCGCTGCTCGGCGTGCCAGCGCACGGCGCGGGCCAGCGTCCGGGCCTCGACGTCCTGCCCGAGGCGCACCAGCTCGGGCGCGGTGGCGCGGTGGTCGACGCGCTCGATCTCCTGCTCGATGATCGGCCCCTCGTCGAGGTCGGCCGTCACGTAGTGCGCCGTGGCCCCGATGATCTTCACCCCGCGCGCGTGAGCCTGGTGGTAGGGGCGGGCGCCCTTGAAGCTCGGCAGGAACGAGTGGTGGATGTTGATGGCGCGTCCGGACAGGCTGCGGCACAGGTCGTCCGAGAGCACCTGCATGTAACGGGCGAGGACGACGAGTTCGGCGCCGTGCTCGTCGACGAGGTCGAGCATGCGCGCCTCGGCCGCCGCCTTGGACGCCGCGTCGCCCGTGGTGACGGGCACGTGGACGAACGGCACGCCGTAGAAGTCGGCCAGCGGCGCGAGGTCGGTGTGGTTGGACACGACGGCCCGGATGTCGACGGGCAGGTGCCCGGAGCGGTGCCGGAACAGCAGGTCGTTGAGGCAGTGGCCCTGCTTGGAGCACATGACGAGCGTCGGCAGCGGCTCGTCGGCGGCCGACAGCGTCCACGACAGGTCGAAGCGGTGGGCCACCACCTCGAGGTTGGCGCGCAACGCCTCCTCGCTCGCCGTCGCGTCGAACGCGACCCGCATGGTGAAGAGCCCGGTGTCCGGGTCGCCGTACTGCTGGCTCTCGGTGATGTTCGCGTCGAGCGCGACGAGGGCACCCGTCACGGCGTGGACGATGCCGGGACGGTCGGGGCAGGACAGGGTCAGGACCCTCGGACGCGTGCTCACACGGGGAAGCCTAGGGTGGCGTCGTGGCAGAAGCCGAAGCGGTAGCACTGGCCGTGCGCGCGGGCGCCACCGTCTTCTCGGGGGAGAAGTCGACGCTGGTGCAGACCGGCCCGCGCCCCCTCGTCCCCGGCGGGTCGGGCCTGGAGCAGCTGCGCCGCACCACCGCCGCCCTCGACGGGGCGCAGACGGGCGTCGTCGCGGCCGGAGCGGTGCCCTTCGACCTCTCGACCCCCGGTGCCCTGCGCCTCGGCCCGGCGGAGACGACCCCGGGGCACCTGACCCTGCCGCCGACCGGTGGAGGACGCCGGTCCACGGTCGCCCGCAGCCGTCCCGTCCCCCCGCCCGCGGGGTACGCCGACGCGGTCCGCGCCGCACTCGGCCGCATCCACGCGGGTGATGTCGAGAAGGTCGTCCTGGCCCGCACCCTCGAGCTCGAGGCCCTCGACGAGTGGTCCGTCCCGGACCTGCTGGCCGAGCTCGTCTCCCGCAACCCCGCCGCCACGGCGCTCGCCGTGCCGCTCGACGACCCCGCCGACGCCGGCGCCCGCTGGCTCGTCGGGGCGAGCCCGGAGCTGCTGCTGCGGCGCCGGGGTCCGAGCGTGCTGCTGCGGCCGCTGGCCGGTTCCATCCCGCGCTCGCCGGAACCGGACGAGGACATGCGCCGCGCCGACGCCCTCATGGCCTCGGACAAGGACCGGCGCGAGCACCGCTTCGTCGTCGACGCCGTCGTCGAGGCGCTCTCCCCGTTCTGCCGCACGGTGAACGCTCCCGAACCCGAGCTCGTGGCGACGCCTGCGGTGTGGCACCTCGCCACCCGGATCACCGCGCTCCTCAACGACACCGACACCACGTCGGTCGACCTCGTCGCCGCGCTGCACCCCACGCCCGCGGTCGGCGGATCGCCGCGCCGGGCCGCCCTGGACGTGATCCGCGAGGTCGAGGGCCTGGACCGCGGCTGCTACGCCGGGGCCGTCGGCTGGCAGGACGTCCACGGCGACGGCGAGTGGGTCGTGGCCGTCCGGTGCGCCGAGGTGCAGGGCCGGACGCTGCGGATCTTCGCGGGCGCCGGGATCGTCGACGGGTCCGACCCCGACGCGGAGGTGGCCGAGACCGCCGCGAAGATGCGCACCGTCCTGGACGCGGCGATCGCCCGCTGAGGCGTGGCTGGCCGGTCGGGTCCTGGGCTAACCTGGCCGGGCCGCGACTGGCGTCGAGGTGGGTCACCACCGGGGAGCGGCAACGGGCCCTGCGCGCTGGGGTCCGCCGTTCACGGGGTCGTCCGCCTGGGCTCCGCGTCGCCACCACCGCCCGCCGTACGAGGAGCGACCGTGACCGACGTCCAGCCCACCCGCAGCACCGGCACGTCCGGTGTGACCGACCGTCCCCTCGCCGAGGTGGACCCCGAGATCGCCGCCGTCCTGGACGCCGAGCTCGGCCGCCAGCGCGACACCCTCGAGATGATCGCGAGCGAGAACTTCGCGCCGCGCTCGGTGCTCGAGGCGCAGGGGTCCGTCCTGACGAACAAGTACGCCGAGGGCTACCCCGGCAAGCGCTACTACGGCGGTTGCGAGCACGTCGACGTGGCCGAGGAGCTGGCCCGCAGCCGCGCCAAGGCGCTGTTCGGCGCTGAGCACGCCAACGTCCAGCCGCACTCCGGCGCCACCGCCAACGCCGCGGCCATGCACGCCTTCATCCGCGGCGGCGACGGCATCCTGGGCCTCGAGCTCGCCCACGGCGGCCACCTCACGCACGGCATGAAGATCAACTTCTCCGGGCGCATGTACGACGTGTCGTCCTACGGCGTGGACCCGCAGACGTTCCGCGTCGACATGGACGTCGTGCGCGCCACCGCGCTGCAGGCCCGCCCCAAGCTCATCATCGCCGGCTGGTCGGCCTACCCCCGCCAGCTCGACTTCGCGGCGTTCCGCGAGATCGCCGACGAGGTCGGCGCGCACCTCATGGTCGACATGGCCCACTTCGCGGGCCTCGTCGCCGCGGGCCTGCACCCCTCGCCCGTCCCGCACGCGGACGTCGTGACCTCCACGGTCCACAAGACGCTCGCCGGGCCCCGTTCGGGGCTCATCCTGACGCGCGAGGAGTTCGCGAAGAAGGTGGACTCCGCGGTGTTCCCGGGCCAGCAGGGGGGCCCGCTCATGCACGTCGTGGCCGCCAAGGCCGTCGCGTTCAAGGTGGCCGGTTCGGAGGAGTTCGCCGAGCGCCAGCGCCGCACCCTCGAGGGTGCGCGGATCGTCGCCGAGCGCCTCACCGCGGCCGACGTCGCCGAGGCGGGCGTCTCCGTCCTCACCGGCGGCACGGACGTCCACCTCGTCCTCGTCGACCTGCGCGACAGCAAGCTCGACGGCCAACAGGCCGAGGACCGCCTCCACGAGGTCGGCATCACCGTGAACCGCAACGCCGTCCCGTTCGACCCGCGCCCGCCGATGGTCACCTCCGGTCTGCGGATCGGGACACCGGCGCTGGCCACCCGCGGTTTCGGCGCGACCGAGTTCACCGAGGTCGCCGACGTCATCGCCCAGGCCCTCAAGCCGGAGTTCGACGCCGACGCCCTGCGCGCCCGCGTCGCCAAGCTCACGGCCGAGTTCCCGCTCTACCCCTCGAACCAGGGCGTCCTGTGAGCGCGGTCGTCCTCGACGGCAAGGCTGCCGCGGCGGCGGTGAAGGCGGACCTCGCCGAGCGCGTCGCCGTCCTGCGCGCGAAGGGCGTCGTGCCGGGTCTCGGCACGGTGCTCGTCGGCGACGACCCGGGTTCGGCGAGCTACGTGCGCGGCAAGCACCGCGACTGCGCCGAGGTCGGGATCGAGTCGATCCGGGTCGAACTGCCCGCCACCGCGACGCAGGCCGAGATCGAGTCCGAGATCGCCCAGCTCAACGCCGACCCCGCGTGCACCGGGTTCATCGTCCAGCTGCCGCTGCCCTCGGGCGTCGACGCCAACCGTGTGCTCGAGGCCGTCGACCCCGACAAGGACGCCGACGGCCTGCACCCGACGAACCTCGGCCGGCTCGTGCTGCGGGTCCGCGAGGAGATCACCTCCCCGCTGCCCTGCACGCCGCGCGGGGTCATCGACCTGCTGCTGCGGCACGACGTTCCCCTCGACGGGGCCGAGGTCGTCGTCGTCGGGCGCGGGGTGACGGTCGGCCGTCCCATCGGGCTGCTGCTCACGCGGCGGCACCCGAACGCGACGGTCACGTTGTGCCACACCGGGACGAAGAACCTGTCCGAGCACCTGCGGCGGGCCGACGTCATCGTCGCCGCGGCCGGGGTTCCCGGGCTCGTGACGAAGGAGGACGTCAAGCCGGGCGCCGCGGTGCTCGACGTCGGCGTCTCCCGCGTGTTCGACGAGGCCGCGGGCAAGAACGTGCTCGCGGGGGACATCGCGCTCGACGTCGCGGAGGTCGCGGGGTTCATGGCCCCCAACCCCGGTGGGGTCGGGCCGATGACGCGCGCGCTGCTGCTGACGAACGTCGTCGAGTCCGCCGAACGCGCGGCCGGCCTGCGCTGACACGCTCCCCGGGCCGCTGCCCGACCCCTCGTGTCCGAGGGGTCGGGTAGCGTCCCGCGCGTGGCCCCGAGGAAGAAGAAGCTCACCGTCGCGACCGTCAACGTCAACGGGGTGCGTGCCGCTGTCCGCCGCGGGATGCAGCCGTGGCTCGACGGCCGCGACCCGGACGTCCTGCTGCTGCAGGAGGTCCGCGCCCCCGACGCCGAACTGCGCAAGGCGCTGCCAGGGTTCACGCACGTGGCGCACACCGAGGCCGCGGCCAAGGGCCGGGCCGGCGTCGCCGTCGCGTCGAAGCGGGAGTTCTCCGCCGTGCGGATCGGGTTCGCCCACGACCCGCACTTCGAGGACTCGGGCCGCTGGATCGAGGTCGACGTCGACACCGCCGTCGGGCCGATGACGTTCGTCAGCGCCTACGTGCACTCCGGCGAGGTCGGCACCCCGCAGCAGGACGACAAGTACCGGTTCCTCGACGCCATGGACGTGCGGCTGGCCGAACTCGGTAAGGTCGCGGCCGACTCGGGCCGTGAGGCGCTCGTGGCGGGCGACCTCAACATCGGGCACACCGAGCGCGACATCAAGAACTGGAAGGGGAACCGCGGCAAGGCGGGTTTCCTCGAGGACGAGCGCGCCCACTTCGACCACTGGTTCGACGGCCTCGGCTGGGTCGACACCCAGCGCAGGCTCGCCGGTGACGTCGACGGCCCCTTCGCCTGGTGGTCGTGGCGTGGGCAGGCGTTCGACAACGACACGGGCTGGCGCATCGACTACCAGCTCGTCACCCCGGGCCTCGCCGAGCGGCTGCGGACGGTCGAGACCGACCGCGCCGCCAGCTACGCCGAGCGGTTCTCCGACCACGCCCCGGTCGTGGCGGTCTACTCCGCCTGAGGGTTCCCTCCCGATCGGCTGGGAGTTCCGTCGGCCCCCTCGAGATGGGCGCCGGGAGTCCTAGCGTGAGGACATGACCTCCCGGTCGGTGGTGTCCCCGTGAGCGCGTGGGTGGGTGGGCTGCCCCCGGCGGCGGCCGCCCGCGTGGCCCGGCAACGGGCGAGCGGCGCCACGGGCTCGTTCCTGTCGGCGCCCGCCGCAGCGGCCGTCGCCGCCGCCGGCCTCGTCCCCGCCGGTGAGGTGTTCGGCTGCCTCGTGCAGAACATCGGCTGGACCGGCGGCCTGTGCGGCAACTGGTCCGGGATGGGCGGGATCGGCCCCGGCGGCTGGGGCTGGACCTCCCCGGTCGTCACGACCGGTGACCCGGGCGGCAACCGCAACGGGTCCGGCCCGTACGTCCGGGCGGTCGAGGGCGCCTGGAACGGCGCGCTGCACCGGATGCTGCTCGAGGCCGCGGCCCTCGAGGCGGACGGTGTCGTCGGGGTGGTCGTCCGGCGCGCCACCCTGGAGGGCACGGCCGTCGAGTTCACCGCGACGGGGACCGCCGTCCGCGCCGCCGGCCGCACCGGTGCCCCGCCCGCGTCCCCCTGGGCCACGGACCTCACCGCCGAGGACTGCGCCGCTGCCCTGCAGTCCGGTGTCGCCCCGCGAGCGCTCGTGCTGGGCCTGTCCGTCGCCACGAAGCACGAGGACCCGCAGCTCGCCCAGCAGCGGATGAGCTGGAGCGGGCAGGAGGTCGACGGCCTCACCGAACTCGTGACGCGGGCCCGCGCCGACGCCCGCCGCCGCCTGGCCGCGGACGCCCGACGGCACACCACCGGTGGCGGTCAGGTCGTGGTCAGCGGGATCGGGTTGACGAGCTTCGAGACCGTCTGCAACGGCAACGCCAAGGACCTCCACGCCGAGGCACTCTTCACCGGGACCCTCCTGCAGCGGGACCCGACCGTCCCGGTGCCCGCCGGTGCGGCTCGCCGCGTCCTGTCCGTCCTGCCCCTGAACCGCTGACCCTGGGAGAACCCGTGACCCCGCCGCCCGACGTCCCGCCCCTCGCCGACGTCCACCTGCCCGCCGACGCCCGCGAGCGGCTGGCCGGGATGCGCGGCGACCACGGCCGGGCGCTGTTCACGTCCGACCTGTCCGTCAACGAGTTCCTCCTCGTCCGCGAGGCCGGGTTCCGTCCCGTCGGACTCGTCCTGGGGTCCAGCGTCTACCACGTGGGTCTGCAGGTGGGCCGGTGGAGCAAGAACATGGAGATGGACAAGCTCACGCAGGCGATGTACCACGCGCGCGAACTCGCCATGACGCGCATGGAGGCCGAGGCCGCCGAACTCGGTGCCGACGGGATCGTCGGGGTGCGCCTGGAGATCGAGTTCAAGGAGTACGGCAACGACATCGCCGAGTTCATCGCCGTGGGCACCGCCGTCGTCGCTGAGGCTCCGCCGCCCACGGGGACGTGGCGGACCCACCACGGCCTGCCGTTCACCTCGGACCTGTCGGGCCAGGACTTCTGGACGCTCGTGCAGGCCGGGTACGCGCCACTCGGGCTCGTCATGGGGACCTGCGTCTACCACATCGCCCACCGCGGGGTGCTGGCCTCGATGAGCACGGTCGGGGCCAACGTCGAGATCGAGCAGTTCACCGAGGCGCTCTACGACGCGCGGGAACTCGCGATGAGCCGGATGCAGGCCGAGGCCGAGCAGGTGCGGGCCGAGGGGATCGTCGGGGTGCAACTGCTGTCACTGCCGCACCGGTGGGGCGGGCACACGACCGAGTTCTTCGCGATCGGCACCGCGGTCCGCCCGTTGCGCGCCGACCACACCATCGCCAAACCCTCCCTCGTGCTGCCGCTGACGGACGGTCGGTGGTGACCCAGGCCACCGCGCTGCCCACTCCGGGGGAGGACCCCGCGGAGTTCCTCCACCGCCTCGCCGCGGCGCTGGGCCGCGCCCTGCCCGTCCCGGACGCACTGGCCGTCGAGCGGCACCGGTCGGTCGGGGACCGTCTGGCCGGCCGCCCCGGCCAGGCGCGCAGCCTGCGCGTCGAGCTGCCCGCCGCCACGCTCACGCTGCGCGCGAACGGGTCCGGTCTGTCCGCGTCCGTCGAACGCGTCGTCCGGGGCGTCACCATCGCCCGCCGCGACGTGGCGGTGGGGGAGTTCCTGGAACTCCTCACGGTGGGCGTCGCCGACGTCACCGCCGCGGCGGCCGGGGACGCGGCCGCGGTGGCCCGGGCCCTCGTGGCGCTCGGGGTGTCGCCACCCGCCGACGTCCTGCGCGTCGACGAGGCCGATCCCGTCGCGAGCCTGCGGTCGTTGGCGGCCCGAGCCGCGGACCTGCTCCCCGCCGCCGCCGTCGCCGTCGTGGCCCGGCTCGCCGAACTCCTGGCCGACACCCTCTCCCGCATCGCGCAGGGGTCCGACGCCCGCCTCGCCGTCGAACGCACCGCCGTGCACTACCTGCCGGACACCCTGCGCGCCTTCGCCGTCCTCCCGCGGGACTGGGCCGCGACCCACGACGACGGTCGGGGGACGGCGGAGCAGCTCCTCACCGAGCAGCTCGCCGTGCTCCTCGACGCGGTCACCGCCATGCACGACGCCGCGGTCCGCCAGGACGCGTCCGCCCTCGTCGTCAACGGGATGTTCCTGCGGGACCGGTTCGCCGTCTCGAGCCTCGACCTGGGGGACTGACGCGGGTACCGGGGCGGCCCCGGGCCCACGTCGCCCGGACGGTCTGCACGAACCAGGACCGGTTCCGCACGACCTGGTCGAACGTGAACCTCAGGCAGACCAGGCCCTGACCCGCCAGTTCCGCGTCCCGACGCCGGTCCTCCGCGAACTGCCCGATGCGTCCGTGCGTCTCGTAGCCGTCGAGTTCGACGACCAGCCAGCCGTCGATGAGGAAGTCCACCCGACCCGCTGGCGCGAGCACCTGCTGCGTCTGCACCCGGAACCCCTCGTCGAGGAGGTCCACCCGTCCGACCGTCTCCAGGGCGGACCCGCACCGGGGATCGGCCATCGCCAGGAGTGCGCGACGGGAGTCGCTGCGCGGCAACGACCACCGCAGCTCGTCGAGCTCCGCAGGGGACACGAGGCCCTGGCGCAGCACGTGGTCGACGGGGACGAGGGCGAACCTGCGGGGCAGGCAGCGCAGGCAGTCCAGGAGCGTCGTCGCCAGGTCGGTGCAGCCGTCGAGCTCGGCGACGTCCCGGCGGTGGACGACCGTCCGCCTGAAGGTGGCGCGGGATCCCCGGCGGGCGGTGACGTGTGGCGTCAGCGGGGGGTCGACGAGGTCGAGGCCCCACGCGGAAGCCGCGCTGTGGCAGGAGCGGACCCCGCTGACGGCAGCCGCGGCGAGCACGTCGGCTGGGCACCCCGGCAGGTGGTGGAGACCCGGTGCCGGTCGCAGGAGATCGCCCGCGGTGACCGCCGCCTGCAGCGACCGCCGGGTCACGAGCGCTTCGAGGTGAGCGAAGCGCGCCGCTCCGCCGCAGCGGCTGACGGCGTCCACGGGATCCACGGCGCGCACTCTGCCGGGAACCGACCGACGACGTGTTCTGCCCTGTGGACAACGGGGGTCGTGTACGGGATGTCTGCACGCCGACCCCGCGATCACCGTTTTCCGGCTGATTGACGCTCAGGATGCAGACATCCCGTACACCTCAGCCGCGCAGCTCCTCCAGCGCGGGGAAGGTCGCCTCCGACCACGTCGGGAACGCGCGCACGTGGTGCCAGAGCAGGTCGACGTCGAGGCGGGCGCGGACGGCGAGGGCGAGCTCGGCGCCCCAGGAGTCGGCGTCGGGGCCGACGCAGGCCGCGCCGACGAGCACGCCCGCCTCGTCGACGAACAGTTCGACGGCGCCGGTGACCTCGCGGCGGCGGGAGAGTTCGACGAGGGTCGCGCGCTCGACCTCGCCCACCTCGAACCGCGCCGAGCGCGCGCCGGAGGTGGCGCCGACGCAGAACACGGTCGGGTCGGTGTAGACGGCGCGGGGGATCGCGGAGTAGTCGGCGTCCCGGCCGTGGCCGAGGACCTCGCCGACGACGGTGCGGGCCTGGTGGTTGGCGGTGTGGGTGTAGTCGGAGATGCCGGTGACGTCGCCGACGGCGAACAGCCCCTCGACCGGGCCGTCGTCGCCGACGACGCGGCAGCGCGCGTCGGTGCGCAGCGCGCCGGCGCCGGTCAGCCAGTCGTCGGCGAAGCCGAACCCCTCGGTGACGGGCTTGCGCCCGGTGGCCAGCAGCAGCCGGTCGAACTCCAGCGAGGCGCCCGACTCCAGCCGGAGCCGGCCGCCCTCGACCGCGGCGGCCGGGTCGCCCGTCCGCACGTCGACGCCGTCGGCGGCCAGGGCGGCGGCGAGCACGTCACCGGCCCAGGACGGTTCGCGCGAGAGCAGGTGCGGACCGCGCTGGACGAGCGCGACCTCGCTGCCGAGACCGCGGTAGGCCTGGGCCAGCTCGACGGCGACGGGCCCGCCCCCGAGGACGACGAGGCGGTGCGGCAGGTCCTCGGCCGAGAGCGCCTCCTCCGACGTCCAGGTCGCGGCGTCGTCGAGGCCGGGCAGCGGGGGACGGACCGACGCGCTACCGGTGCCGACGACGACGTGCGCGGCCTCCACGGTGCGGCGACCCCCGTCGTGGAGGTCGACGTCGACCGTGCCGACCGGGGAGCCGGGGGCGATGCGGGTCGCGCTGCCGCGCACGACCTCGACGCCGTCGTCGACGAGCTGGGCCGCGGCGGCCGCGTCGTCGCGGTGGGAGGCGGCCTCGTCGCGCACGGCGCGGGCGGCGACCCAGGACAACCCGGACCGGGCCGAGAGCAGGAGGGACTTGGCGGGGACGCAGGCGAGGAACGGGCAGAACCCGCCGACGTACCCGCGTTCGACGAGGACGACGCTGCGGCCGGCCTGCGCCAGTTGCTGGGCGACCATCTTCCCGCCGGACCCGGACCCCACGACCACGACGTCGACCGCTGCTCCGGGAGGTGTGGTCACACCGTGATGGTTCCCGAAGGATTGACGCGCCGCGCGTCGAAGGGGGGACGCTCCCGGCACCTGGGAGTGCTCTGATGGTCGGGTGGATGGTCCTGCGGGGTTGAGACACCCGGTCCTCGAATGCGTCGACGTCGGCAAGCGCTTCGGCGCGGTGCAGGCCCTCGACGGCCTCACGATGTCGCTGGGTGCGGGGGCGACGGGTCTGCTCGGCGCCAACGGCGCCGGCAAGTCGACGCTGCTGCGCACCGCGCTGGGCCTGACGCGCCCCGACCGCGGCAGCGTGCGGATCCTCGGCCTCGACACCGTGCGCGAACGCTCCGAGGTCCGGCGCCGGGTGGGTTTCATGCCCGAGCACCCGTGCCTGCCGAACGACATGTCGGCGCAGGACGTCTGCGTCGCCCTGGCCCGGATGCGGGGGCTGGGCCGCCGGGACGCGGTGCGCCGCACCAGCGAGGTGCTGTTCGCGGTGGGCCTGGAGGAGGAACGCCGCCGCCCCGTCGGCAGCTACTCCCTCGGCATGCAGCAGCGGACGAAACTCGCCCAGGCCCTCGTCCACGGCCCCGACGTCGTCCTGCTCGACGAACCCACGTCGGGGCTGGACCCGGCGGGCCGCGAGGAGATGCTGGCGATCGTCCGCCGGTTGTCGACCGAACTCGGCATCCGTGTCGTCGCGAGTTCCCACGTCCTCGACGACATCGAGCGCACCTGCGACGAGGTCGTCGTCCTGCGCTCGGGAACCCTCGCCGCACAACGTCCCGTCGTCGTGGGCCACGACCCGTCCGGACCGGCCGAACTGCGCGTCTCCGGTGACGTCGGGGCGTTCGCCGCGGCCCTGGAACCCCGCGTCGCGGCGTTCGGGGTGTCGCTGGCGCCCACGCCCACGGGGGACATCGGGCTGAGTTCCAGCCCGGACGCGGCCCTGGACGCCGTGCGGGACCTCGCGGCGGAACTGGGGGTCGGGGTGGAACGCCTCGCCCCGGCCGCCCGCGGTCTGGAGGACGTGGTCGTCGACGCGATGGCAGGAGGAACCCGGTGACCGCTCAGACCTCCCCGCAGGACGCCCCGCGGGCCGTCCTGCACGACATCCGCTACTCCCGGTTCGCCGGGAAGCTGCGCCCCCGCCGCTCGGCCGTCGGCTCCTTCGTCGCCAGCGGCATCCGCCGGCCGCTCGGGCTGCGCCGCAGCGCGAGCGCGAAGATCTGGCCGTTCCTGCTGCTGGCGGCGGCCTACCTGCCCTCGCTCGCCGTCGTCGCCGTCCCCCTGCTGGTGCCGGCCGTGCGCGTGCAGCCGACCGACCTCATCGACTACCCGCAACTGCTGACGACGAACTCGGTCGTGCTCCTCGCCTTCGTGGCGACGTCGATCCCCTCGATGCTCACGCGCGACCGCCGCGACCGCGTCCTGTCGCTGTACTTCGCGACGGCGTTGTCGTGGGTCGAGTACGTGGTGGGCGTCGTGCTGGCCGCCGTCGCGCTGCTCGCGATCATCGTGCTCGGGCCGATGCTCGTGCTCTTCGTCGGCTCCATCGCCACGGCCGAGGCCCCGGGGACGTGGTTCGCCGACAACGTCGGGGACCTGCCGCGCATCGTCGCGGCCGCCGCGCTCGTCGTCCTGTTCCACACGGCCCTGGCGCTGGCCATCGGGTCGCTCACGGCCAAGCGGGTGTTCGCCGTCGGCGGCTACCTGGCGGTGGTCCTCGTCGGCCCGGCCCTCACCGGGGTCGTCGCGGCCGTCACGGGCGACGACTGGCCGCTGTCGCTGGACCCCTCCAGCGGGCCCATCCGGCTCGCGACGACGTTCATCGGCGGCGGGCTCGGGGACCCGGGCGTCCTGGCCTGGGTCGTGTGGGCGGTGGTCGTCCTCGGAGGTTTCGGCGTCCTGGCCGGCCGCTACGCGAAGGGGGGCGACGCGTGAGCGCCGTCGAGCTGACCGGGGTCAGCAAGTGGTTCGCCGACACCGTCGCGCTGTCGGACGTCAGCTTCGCGCTCGGCGCCGGGGTGACGGGTCTGCTGGGGCACAACGGGGCCGGGAAGTCGACGGCGCTGCAACTGCTCGCCGGCGCCACCCGGCCCAGCCAGGGGACCGTGCGGGTGCTCGGCCTCGACCCGCACGCCGACCCCGCCGTGCACCGGGGTCTCGGGATCGTCGCCGACGGCGAGGCCACCTGGGCCCACGCCACCGCCCGCACGCAGGTCGAGTTCCTGGCCCGCCAACGCGGCGTCGCCGACCACCGGGCCGCCACGGCGGCGGTCCTCGAGAGGGTCGGGCTCACCCACGCCGCCGACCGCCGCGTGGGCGGGTTCTCCAAGGGCATGCGGCAGCGGGTCAAGCTCGCCCAGGCCCTCGTGCACGACCCGCAGGTGCTGCTCCTCGACGAACCGCTCAACGGGCTGGACCCGGCGCAGCGGCGCGCCGACGTCGACCTGCTCGCCGCCCTGGGTCAGGAGGGCCGGACGGTCCTCGTCAGTTCGCACGTCCTGTCCGAGGTCGAGCGCATGGCGGCCCGGGTGCTCGTCGTCGTCAACGGCCGGCTCGTCGCCGAGGGGGAACCGGGCGGCATCCGCGAACTGCTCGTCGACCGCCCGCGCACCGTACGGCTGGAGGGCGACCGCGTCCTGGAACTGGCGGGGACGCTGCTCGCCGAGGGGCTCGTGGGGTCGGTGCGGCGCGAGGGCGGCGGACGTCCCGGGGTGCTCGTCGAGGCCCCCCGCGCCGTCGCGCTGGCCGAGGCCGTGCCGCGGCTGGCGCGCGAGTGCTCCACGACGTTGCGGCGCGTCGAGGGTGTGGGGGAGGACCTGGAGAGCGTGTTCGCCCACCTGGTGCGGGCGGCGAGAGGAGCGGGACGATGAGCACCACGCTGTACGGGTTCTCGTTGCGGGGCATCCTGTTCCGCGGCCGGACGGCCGGTTTCGCGGCGCTGCCGCTGGCCGTGGCGGTCGTCGTCGGCGTCGTCATCGCCATCACGAGCGTGCCCAACCGGTACGGCGTGCAGAACACCTTCACGGGGAACCTGCTCACGGGCCTGGTGATCCCCATCGTCGCCCTCGTCCTGGCCATCGGGGCCTTCGGCGACGAGCGCGACGCCCGCACGCTGCCCCTGCTGCGCGCCGTGGCCCGGCCCCGCTGGCACACCGTCCTCGCGCGCTTCGCGGCGGCGTGGACGGCGACGGTCGTCGTGGTGCTGCCCGCCGCGGTGGCGTGCGCGGTGCTGGGCCTGTCGGTCAACCAGCCCGCGGGCCGGGTCGTCGGGGGCGTCGCCCTCGCGACGGTCCTCACGGCCGGGGCGTACTGCTCGGTGTTCGTGCTGCTGTCGCTGCTGACCCGTCGCGGGCTGCTGGCCGGGCTCGCGTACGTCGTGCTGTGGGAGACGTTCCTGGCCGGGCTGGCCCCGGCGCTGCGCGGGTTGTCGATCGGGTCGTACGGCCGTCGGGTCGCCTCGCTCGCGATCCCGGGAGACGTCCCGCTCGGCACGGTGTCCTCCCTCGGGGTGCCCGGGGCGGCCACGGTCCTGGCCGGGATCACCGTCGTCGCGGTGGCCCTGTCGGCGGTCCGCCTGCAGCGCATGGACGTCTGACCCCCTGGGTCCCGGTCAGCGGACGGTGAGGGGCCGGCCGGTCCGGGCCGCGACGACCGCGGACTCGGCCAGCAGGCTCAGGCCCAGGACGAAGAGCACCGACTGCCCGACCGTGTGCGAGGCCACGCCGAGGGACACGGCGCCGGCGTCCAGGCCGAGGCGCAGCACGACGAGCAGCGCCATGAGCCCGAAGCAGGCCGGGCCCCAGCTCGTCACGAGCTGCCCGCCGGCCCGGCCCACCCGGACCAGGGCCCCGCGGGCCGCGCCCAGTCCGAGGGCGAGGCAGCCCGTGAGGACGAGGAACGCCGCCGCCGGCGCGTCGAGCACGACGTCGTGCAGCAGGAACACCCCCACGACGGTGAGGACCAGCGGCGTCCGGAACGACTCCTCGGCCACGGGGCGGGGCCGGGCCCGGCGGACCACGAGGAGCGCGACGACGACGAGGGCGGCGAGGACGGAGACGAGAGTGGTCATGGGGACGACCCTCCGCCGTGGACACCCCCGGCCGGATCGGCCCGCGGGTCCGTCCCGGGTGGAGAGCGGGTGGAGCCGCGGGTGGAGGTGGCCCTCGACCCAGGGGACGAGGACGGGGTCGCGGGCTGCGGCCTAGGGTTCCGGACGTGCCGGAGCGAGGACTGGAACGCCTGCGCCAGGAGTGGCGACGCACGACGGTGCCGCTGCGTGTCGTCGAGCTGCTCGTCGCGATGGTGCTGCTGCCGCTCCCCTGGGGGCGAGCCGTCTTGCCGTGGTGGCCGGTGCTCCTGCTCGTCGCGGCAGCCTGGGTGGCGTGGACGGTCCTCGACCCGCTCTCGATGCGCCGGCCCGACGCCCTCCTCGGGCGACGACGGATCGCGGTGGTCGCGCTCCTGGCGGTCGTCGCGTGCGGCGCCTCGTTCGTCGCGGCGCGCACCGAGGTCGGCTGGGTCTTCGCGCTCGCGGTCATCGCGGCCGTCGCGGGCGGGCGGGACGCCGGCATCGTCGGTGGCCTGACGGTCTTCCTCGCCGGGACGACCGGGGTGCAGCTCGGTCTCCTGGCCGCCGGCGGGACCTCCTGGTCGGCCGTCCTGGGGTACCCGGCGGGACTGCTGTCCGCCGCCTTCGGCGGGGTGCTGCGCGCCATGCGCCGCGACCGCGAGGAGCAGTCCCGCCGGTTGCTCACCGAGCAGGCGCGCGGAGCGGCGCTGGCCGAGCGGACGCGCATCGCGCGGGAGGTCCACGACGTCCTGGCCCACTCCCTGGGTGGGCTCGCGATCCAGCTCGAGGTCGCCGACGCGCTGCTGTCGGGGGACGGGGACCTCGACGAGCGCGGCCGCGCGGCCGTCCTGCAGCGCGTGCGGACGGCCCACGACCTCGCGACGGCCGGCCTGGAGGACACCCGCCGCGCGGTGCACGCGCTGCGCGTCGACGCCCCGCCGCTGCCGGACTCCCTCGCGGCGCTGGCCGCGGGGGCGGGGGAGAACGGGACCGAGGTGAGCCTGCGCGTCGCGGGGCGTCCCCGGCCGCTGGGCGCGGGGGAGGTGGCGTTGCTGCGGACCGCGCAGGAGGCCGTCGTCAACGCGGGCAAGCACGCGCCGGGGTCCCCCGTCGCCGTCGAGCTGACCTACCGGGAGGGCGACACCGAGCTCGTCGTCACCGACGGCGGGGCCCGGCACGCGGCCGCGGCCGGGTCGCTGCGGACGGTCGACGGGGGGTACGGCCTGGCCGGTCTGCGCGAACGGCTCGAACTGGCCGGGGGGTCGCTCGCGGCGGGCCCGCACGGGACGGGCTGGCGCGTCACCGCCCGGGTGCCGGCGTGAACGGGCCCGTGGGGGAGGATCCCCCCGTGAACGCCCCGGACGTCCTGCGCGTGGTGGTCGCCGACGACCAGACGATCGTCCGCGACGGCCTCGTCGCCCTGCTCGACCTGCTGCCGGAGTTCGAGGTCGTCGGCACGGCGGGGGACGGCGCGCAGGCCGTGGCGCGCGTCGCCGAACTCGCCCCCGACGTCGTCCTCATGGACCTCGGGATGCCGGGCGTCGACGGCGTCGAGGCCACCCGGCGGCTGACCGCCGAGCACCCGGGCACCGCGGTCGTCGTCCTGACGACCTACGCCGACGACGCCTCGATCCTCGGTGCGCTGCAGGCGGGTGCGCGCGGCTACCTGACGAAGAGCGCCGGCCGCGCCGACATCGCCCGCGCGTTGCAGGCGGCGGCCTCACGCCAGGTCGTGCTCGACGCCGACGTGCAGGCGCGGCTGCTGCAGGCGGCCGGAACCCCCGCGCCCCCGCCCACGACCGAACTGCCCGACGGCCTCACCGAGCGGGAGGCCGAGGTGCTGCGCCTCATCGCCCGCGGGCTGTCGAACCAGGACGTCGCGCGGGAACTGTTCGTCTCCGTCGCGACGGTCAAGACGCACGTCAACCACCTGTTCGCCAAGACCGGTTCACGCGACCGCGCCCAGGCCGTGGCCTACGCGCACACCCGCGGTCTGGTCTGACGTCCGGCCCGACGGCGCCCGCGAACGTCCCCACGGGGGAGAGGTCCGGCGTCAGGACGAGCCGCCAGGCCGCCGGGTCGCGCGCCGGGGGGCCGGGGTCGACGGCGTGCGCCAGCAGCCAGCGCCGCGACCGCGCCTGCTCCGCGCGCCACAGCGCCCGGTGCCGCCGCCACGACACGACGACGACCCCCGCCGACGCGAGGACCCCCAGCACCACCCACCCGAGCACCCGCGCAGGCTGCCCCGCCCCGCCCGCCACCCGGTGAACGCCCGCTGAACGGCCCCGTCGTCCGCGTGGAAAACACTCCCTCCGCCCTCGGAACACGTTTTCTGAGGGCGGAAAGTGTGTTTTCCACGCGGGAAGGGGGCCCTGCGAGGGGGTCAGAGGTCGCGGGCGGCGCCCTCGGAGGGCAGGGCGGTGAGGAAGCGGGGGGCGCGCAGGCCCTGCTCGGCGAAGGCGGTGGCGACGGCGGCCGCGACCTCCTCGACGCGCTCGGCGGCGAGGAGCGCGATGGCCGACCCACCGAACCCGCCGCCCGTCATGCGGGCGCCGAGCGCCCCGCGGGCGCGGGCCACCTCGACCGTCAGGTCCAGCTCGCGGCAGGAGACCTCGTAGTCGTCGCGCAGGGAGTCGTGCGAGGCGTCGAGCAGCGGCCCGACCTCGCCCGCGCGACCGGCCTGGAGCAGTTCGGCGGTGCGGCGGACCCGCTCGATCTCGGTGACGGCGTGCCGGACGCGGCGGACCAGCACCTCCCCGTCGGCCTCGGTGCCCAGGCGCTCGAGCGCGGCGTCGAGACCGGCCGGGTCGACGGCGCGCAGGTTCGCCACCCCGAGGAGTTCCGCGGCCCGCTCGACGTCGGCGCGGCGCTTGCCGTACTCCCCGCCGGCGTGCGAGTGCTCGGCGCGGGTGTCGACGACGAGCAGCGCGAGCCCCGCGCCGGCGAGGTCCAGCGCGACCTGCGTCACCGAGTCGTCGTCGGTGTCGAGCAGGATCGCGCCGCCCTCGTGGCAGCGCAGCGACGCCGCCTGGTCCATGCCACCCGTGTTGGCGCCCGCGACGACGTTCTCGGCGAGCTGGCAGGCGCTCGCGAGCCCGGCGCGGCCGGTGTCGTCGAGGGGGAGTTCGACGAGCTCGCCCAGGGCCACGGCGACGGCGCACTCCAGCGCGGCCGACGAGGACAGGCCGGACCCGTACGGGACGTGGCCGTCGACGAGGGCGTCGAAACCACCGGTGAGGGCGAGACCCTCGAACCCGTTCTGCTGCAGCGCCCACGGCACACCGGCCACGTAGGCGGCCCAGCCCTGCGGGGAGCCGGCGCCGACCTCGGCCAGCGGGACCTCGACGACGCCGGAGGGTTCCTGCAGCGAGCGGACGCGGACGACGCCGTCGGTGCGCGGACGCAGCGCGACGAACGTGCGGTGCGGCAGGGCCAGCGGCAGGCAGAGCCCACCGGTGTAGTCGACGTGCTCCCCGATGAGGTTCACGCGGCCCGGCGCGGACCACACGCCCTCGGGGTCGGTGCCGTACGCGGTGCGGAACTCCTGCGCCAGGGTCCGCGCGGTCTGCGCGCGGTCGGTCGCGTGGAAGAACTCGGTGCCAGGGGTGCTCATCGGGAAACCTCGCGCAGTCGGGCCGCCACCTTCTCAGGTGTCGTGTCGTTGATCCATGCCGCCATCGCTGACTCCGAGCCGGCGAGGAACTTCACCTTCCCCGGGCCCCGCAGGACGGAGAACACCTGCAGGTGCAGGCGGAACTCGTCGCGGCCCTCGCGGACGGGGGCCTGGAACCAGCCCGCGATGTAGGGCAGCGGGTGCTCGTCGGGGTAGTAGCGGTCGAGCCGGCCCAGCAGGTCGAGGTAGGCGCCCACGAGGTCGGCGCGCTCGGCGTCGGTGAGGGCGGGCAGGTCCGGGACGTCCCGGTGCGGGGCCAGGTGGACCTCGACGGGCCAGCGCGCGGCGGCCGGGACGTAGGCGGTGAAGTGCTCGGTCTCGAACACGACGCGGTCCCCGGCGCGGCGTTCGGCGTCCAGCACGTCGCGGAACAGGTTGCGGCCCGTGGCCTCCCGGTGCTCGCGGGCCCGGCGCAGCATCGTCTGCGTCTTCGGCGTCACGTACGGGTAGCCGTAGACCTGCCCGTGCGGGTGCGGCAGGGTCACGCCGATCTCGGCGCCGCGGTTCTCGAACACGAACACCTGCTCGACGCCCTCGGTCGCGCCGATCTCCTCGGTGCGGTCGATCCACGCCTCGAGCACCGTGCGGGCGCGGGTGGGGGACAGGGTCGCGAACGACCCGTGGGTGTCGGAGGTGAAGCAGACGACCTCGCAACGCCCGGCCGCGGGCATCGTCGGCCACAGCTCCTCGCCGTCGAGGAACCCCGCCTCGCCGCCGATGCGGTTCGAGAACGACGGGAACCGGTTCTCGAACGCGACGACGTCGTAGCTGGAGTCGGCGATCTCGGTGGGGAACCCCCCGGGCACGGTGGGGGCCAGCGGGTCCTGGTCCGGCGGGGGCATGAGGGTGCGGTCGTTGCGGTGGGAGGCCATCGCGATCCAGTCGCCCGTCAGCGGGTCGAACCGCACCTGCGACCCGCCGCGCACGGTCTCCTCGGCCGGCGGCAGCGGCCGGTGGTCGACCGCGTCGCGGACGCGCTCACCGGACAGCCAGGGTTCGGTGTCGTCGTAGTGGATCAGTTCGCGGCCGTCGGCCATCCGGGTCGACGTCTTGCGGAACGGGTGGCGCGCGGGTTCTGTGGCGGGTTCGGTCACGGGTGGTCCTCCGGGTCCTGCGGTGGGCTGGTGGGGGCGACGACGAGCTCGCCGACGTGCTCGGCGAGGGCGGTGCGGTCGTCGGGGGAGAGGCTGTCGTCGGTGACGAGCACGTCGACGTCGTCCAAGGGGGCGAACGAGGCGAGGCCGACGACGCCGAGCTTGGAGGCGTCGGCCACGACGACGACGCGGCTCGCGCACGCCATGAGCGCGCGGTTGGTGTCGGCCTCCAGGAGGTTCGGCGTCGTCAGGCCGGCGCGCAGGTCCAGGCCGTGCACGCCGAGGAACAGCACGTCGACGTGCAGGCCGGCCAGGCCCGCGTGCGCGACGGGCCCGACGAGCGCGTCCGAGGGGGTCCGGACACCGCCGGTGAGGACGACCGTGCGGCCCGACCCCGGCTCGTGCAGGACGTCTGCCACGCGCGGGGAGTTCGTCACGACCGTGAGGTCCGGCACCGCCCGCAGCTGCCCGGCGACCGCGACGGTCGTCGTGCCGGCCGACAGGGCCACGGACGCGCCCGCGTCGGCGAGGCGGACGGCCGCGCGGGCCACGGCCTCCTTGGCCGCGGTGCGCAGCGTCGACTTGGCGGCGAAGCCGGGCTCCTCGCTGGTGCGGCCGACCGCGGCGGCGCCGCCGTGGACGCGGGCCACGAGGCCCTGGCGGGAGAGCTCGCCGATGTCGCGGCGCAGCGTCATCTCGGACACGCCGAGGCGGTCGACGAGGTCGGCGATGCGCACGCCTCCGTGCGCGCGGACGGCGTCGAGGATCACCTCCTGCCGCTGGTGGGCCAGCACCCGTCGAGCATGACCGCGCCCCGGCGCAGAGTCAACCAGAACCGAACAGAACCGCACAGGAGGCGGCGGGACGGAGCACGCCGGACGGCTGGCAGGATGGAGCCATGGCGGACGGGACGACCGGGACGACGACGGTGGGGACGCAGGGGACGGGTGCGGGGACGCGCCCGCGGCTGCTGTCCGGGATGCAGCCCACGTCCGGCTCCCTCCACCTCGGCAACTACCTCGGCGCGCTGACGCAGTGGGTCGCCCTGCAGGAGACGCACGACGCCTTCTACTGCGTCGTCGACCTGCACGCCCTCACGGTCTCCCCGGACCCGGCCGAGCTGCGCGAGCGCACCCGCTGGACCGCCGCGCAGTACATCGCCGCGGGCGTCGACCCCGAGCGCTCGACCCTCTTCGTGCAGAGCCACGTGCCCGCCCACGCCCAGCTCGCCTGGGTCCTGTCGTGCCTCACGGGCTTCGGCGAGGCCGGCCGCATGACGCAGTTCAAGGACAAGTCCGCCAAGCAGGGCTCGGACTCCACGACGGTCGGGCTCTTCACCTACCCCGTCCTCATGGCGGCGGACATCCTGCTCTACCAGGCCGCCGAGGTCCCGGTCGGTGAGGACCAGCGCCAGCACCTGGAGCTGACGCGCAACCTCGCGCAGCGCTTCAACTCCCGCTTCGGCGAGACGTTCGCCGTGCCCGAGCCCTTCATCCCGGAGGAGACGGCGAAGATCTACGACCTGCAGGACCCGACGGCCAAGATGAGCAAGTCCTCGTCCTCGCCGAACGGCCTCGTCGACGTCCTCGACGACCCGAAGGTGACGGCCAAGAAGATCCGGTCGGCCGTCACCGACACCGGCCGCGAGGTCCTCTTCGACCCCGTCGAGAAGGCCGGCGTCTCCAACCTGCTGTCCATCCACTCGGCGCTGTCGGGCCGCTCGATCGCGCAGCTCGAGGCCGACTTCGCCGGCCGCGGCTACGGGGACCTCAAGAAGGAGCTCGCCGAGGTCGTCACCGACGCGCTCGCGCCGGTCCGGACCCGCACCCTGGAGCTCATGGCCGACCCGGGCGCCCTCGACGAGCTCATCGCGCGCGGGGCCGACCGCGCCAACGAGGTCGCCGAGCAGACGCTGGCCACCGTCCACGAGCGCGTGGGTCTGGTGGCGCGGCCGGCGGGCGGACGCCGGTGAGCTCACCACGAGCGACGGCCGACCCGGACGGTCAGCCGCAGGTCATCGGGGTCTCCATCCCCGTGCCCGCCCCGCACGCGGCCGAGCTGACCGCCTGGCGGGAGGACTTCGGCGACCCGCTGGCGCGGTCCATCCCGCCGCACATCACGCTGCTGCCGCCGTTCCCGCTCGTCCCGGGCACCCTGGACGCGGCCCGGGACCACCTCGAGGCGACCGCGGCGGCCGGCACGCCCTTCGACGTGCACCTGCGGGGCACCGCGACCTTCCGCCCCGTCTCGCCCGTCGTCTTCGTCCAGCTGGCCCGCGGCATCTCCGAGTGCGAGCTGCTCCAGGCCGCCATCCGGACCGGTCCGCTGGCCGCCGAGATCAACTTCCCGTTCCACCCGCACGTCACGGTGGCCCACGACGTCGACGAGGCCGCGCTCGACCGCGCCGAGCTCGTGTTGCGCGACTGGGAGGCGACCTTCACCGTGAAGGGGTTCAGCCTCTACGAGCACGGCGCCGACGGCGTCTGGCGGCCACGGGAGGACTTCACCTTCCAGCAGTGAGGGGAGCCCCGGCCGTGAGCGGCGCCGTGGACCAGGCCAAGGACGCCGTGAGCAGAGTCCAGCGGTCCTTCCCGTACCGGACGTACCAGCGCTACGGCAACGCCCGGGGCAACGTGCTGGCCGGTGGCATCGCCTACTTCGCCTTCTTCTCGATCTTCCCGGCCCTCATCGCCGCGTTGACGATCGTCGGCTTCCTCATGCAGGGCGTTCCCGAGGTGCGGGACTGGGTCGTCCGCAACCTCGTCTCGGGCGTCAACGCCTACGTCCCGGACCTGCTGCACGCGGGGCAGAGGCCGTTCGGGCCGCAGGACCGGGCCAACGGCATCTACATCGACGACTACCTCACCGGCTCCACGCTGACCTGGGCCCTCGTCGTCTCCGTCGTGACGGGCCTGTTCACCGGGCTCGGCTGGATCGACGGCATGCGCCAGGGGGTGCGCGCCGTCTTCGGCGAGGACGCCGGCGGCGGGAACTTCGCGGTCGTCAAGCTGCGCGACCTCGGGGGCATGGCCGTCATCGGCTTCGGCGTCCTGCTCTCGGTCGTCTCCGTCGTCGCCACCAACGCCGCGGGCGGGTTCCTGCTGGACCTGCTGGGCTTCGACCCGTCGACGTGGTCGAAGGTGCTGCTGGCCGTCCTGGGCTTCGCCGTCTCCTTCGTCATCGACACCCTGACGTTCCTCGTCGTGTTCCGCGTGCTGCCGGGGGCGGACGTCCCGCTCCGGGACCTGCTGCAGGGCGCGGCCTTCGGCGGGATCGGCATCGGGATCCTCAAGCAGTTCGGCGCGACCATCGCGGGCCGCAGCGCCGACGGCGGCGGGGCCTTCGTCGGGTCCGCGGTGACGCTCGTGGTCCTGCTCGTCCTCATGAACCTCATCGGGCGCCTCGTCCTGCTCGCGGCGTCCTGGGCGGCGCAACGGGCCGAGGACGCCGGGTCCCTGCGTCCCGACCTCATGGCGCAGGCGCGGCTGGCGGTCCCGCTCGGGCCGGAGGAACCCGAGACGCACGAGCGGCGGCTTCCGTTCGTGTCCGGGCTCGTGCTGGGCGCGGTGTCGGCGCTGGCCCTGGGGCGGGTCCGCCGGCGCTGACGCACAGGCGCGGGTGGGATGATCGTGCCCGTGGTGATCACGTGGTGATGTCGAAGCCGGTCAGCTGGTTCCTCGTCCTGTTCGGCGTGTGGAGCTGGTTCATCTGGCCCAACTTCCTGCGCAACATCTGGTCGGACCCGCGCTCGTTCGACGGTGGGCCGCAGCCGTTCTTCCTCGTCCACCTCGTCCTCGTCGTGGTGAGCCTCGCCTTCGGCACGGCCATCGCCGTCATCGGCATCCGGGGTCTGCGAGGATCGGGCCGCCGAACCCGCTGACCGACCCGCTGGAGCGACCGTGCCGAGCCAGAGCGCGCCGACCCTCGACTCCGTCGCCGCGCGCGCCGGGGTCTCGCGGGCGACGGCCGGGCGCGTCCTGTCGGGCTACGCGCGGGTCAGCGAGAACGCGCGGGAGGCGGTGCTCAAGGCGGCCGCGGAGCTGTCCTACGTGCCGAACCAGGCGGCGCGCTCGCTCGTCACGCGGCGCAGCGGCTCCGTGGCCCTCGTCGTGGTGGAGCCCGTCGAGCGGTTCTTCGCCGACTCCTACTTCCCGCTCGTGCTGAGCGGCGCCCAGGCCCAGCTCGCCGAGCGGGAGGTGCAGCTGGTCCTCGTCGTGCTCTCGACGCAACGCGAGCGGGAGCGCTTCGAGCGCTACGCCCGCGGCGGGCACGTGGACGGGGCGATCTTCGTCTCGGTCCACGGCGCGGACCCGCTGCCGCAGCACCTGCGCGAGGCCGGGCTCCCGGTCGTCCTCTCCGGCCGTCCCTACGACGAGGGCAGCTCCGTCCCGTTCGTCTCGGCCGACAACGTCGCAGGAGCGCGGACGGCGGCCGCGCACCTGCTCGAGCGGGGGTGCCGACGCGTCGTCACCGTCACCGGGCCGATGGACATGCGCGTGGGCCAGGAACGCCTCGAGGGGTTCCGCGCCGAGCTGCGCGCCCACCGGCAGCGCTGGAACGCCGCGCTCGCCGCACCCGGTGACTTCAGCGTCGACGGCGGCCGGGCGGCCACCGAGGCGCTGCTGGAGCGGTGGCCCGACCTCGACGGCGTGTTCGCCGCGAACGACCTCATGGCCGCCGGGGCCCTGCAGGCGCTGGCCGCGGCCGGGCGGTCCGTCCCGGGGGACGTGCGCGTCGTCGGGTTCGACGACGCTCCGCTCGCCGCCGCGGCGACCCCGCCGCTCACCACCGTCCGGCAGCCGGTGATCGCGATGGGCCGGGAACTCGCGCGGATGGTGCTCGCGCTCGTCGACGGACAGGAGTCCGTCCCCGACGTCGTGGCACCCACGGAACTGGTCCAGCGGGCCACGACCTGATCCGCCCGACCTGCAGCTTCCCCGGGCGTTGACACCCGGGGCCTCCTGGGTCCAGGCTGTGGGCATCCCTTGAGAGCGCTCTCACCGAGGAGAAGTCAGCTTGAGAGCGCTCTCACGGACCCTTCGATCACCGACGATCCGCCGCTCCGGCGGGGCCCGAGGAGTTCCCCATGCCCAGTGCTCGCCCCTCCCGCACCACCATCGTCGCGCTCGCCACCACGCTCGCCGGCGCCCTGCTCGTCACCTCGTGCAGCACCGCGTCCTCCGGGGGCGGACAGGCCAGCGCGGCCGACGGGAAGACGAACCTCACCGTCAGCCTCTTCGGCACCTTCGGCTACGAGGAGGCCGGGCTGTTCGACGAGTACGAGCAGCTCCACCCCGACGTGACCATCCAGTACGAGTCGACCCAGGGGGAGAACACCTACTGGCCGGCGCTGCAGACCAAGCTCGCCTCCGGCAACGGCACCGCGGACGTGCAGGGCATCGAGGTCGGCCGCATCGCCGACGTCGTGGCGGGCCAGGCCGCCAAGTGGACCGACCTGAAGGAGACGCCGGCCGGTTCCCAGGTCGCGAACTACCCGGACTGGAAGTCGGCCGCCGCCACGACGAAGGACGGGAAGGTCCTCGGACTCGGGACCGACATCGGACCCATGGCGCTGTGCTACCGCACCGACCTCCTCGGCCAGGCCGGGCTGCCCACCGACCCGGCGCAGCTCGCCGCCCGGATGGGGTCGTGGGACGACTACGTCGCCCTCGGCCGCGAGTACAAGGCGAAGGCCCCGGCCGGGTCGGCGTGGATGGACTCCGCCGGCGGGTTCTACAACGCGATCATCTCGACCGAGTCGACGATCTACTACGACGCCGACGGCAAGCTCGTCTGGAACTCCAACCCGGCTGTGCAGAAGGCGTTCGACACCGCCGCCGCGGCCGCCGACGAGGACCTCACCGCCAAGCTCGAGCAGTTCGAGGACCCGGCCTGGGACAAGGGGTTCGGTGGGGGAGCGTTCGCCACCATCGCCTGCCCGGCGTGGATGGTCGGGTACATCAAGGGCAAGGCGGGGGAGGCGGGCTCCGGGAAGTGGGGCATCACCTCCCTGCCCGGCGGCGCCGGCGGGAACTGGGGCGGCGCCTACCTCGGCATCCCCAAGGCCAGCAAGAACACCGAGGCCGCGGCCGAGCTCGTGAAGTGGCTCACCGACCCCGAGCAGCAGGCCAAGGTGTTCGAGGTGGGCGGGAACTTCCCGTCCAACACCGGGGCCTTCGACCTCGTCGCCGGGACGAAGGACGCCTACTTCCAGGACGCGCCGATCGGGAAGCTGTTCTCCGACGCGGCGCAGGCCGCCCCCACCCAGACCCTCGGGCCGGAGGACGCCGTCGTGAAGTCCTCGCTCGTGCAGGCGCTGCTGTCCGTGGAGACCAACGGCGTGAGCCCGGCCGACGCGTGGCAGGCCGCCACGAAGGACCTGGACAACCAGATCGGCTGACCGACCGGGGGACGGCCCACCGGCCGTCCCCCTCCGGTCTGCCCGACCCACCCGCCTGGAGGACCCGTGAGCACCCCGACCGCGTCACCGACACTCGGCCGGCACCGGCAGCCGGTGCCCGAGCCGTCGCCGACCCTGCGGCAGAAGCTGTTCCGCGCCGAGGGCCGGTTGGCCCCGTACGCCTACGTCGCCCCGTTCTTCCTGCTGTTCCTCGCGTTCGGGTTGTTCCCGCTCGTCTACACCATGTGGATCAGCTTCCACCGGTTCGAGCTGGGTTCGGACCCGGAGTGGACCGGCCTGGACAACTACGTCTGGCTGTTCAGCAACCCGAAGTTCTACAACGCCCTGCTCAAGACCGTCACCATCGGCGTCCTGTCGACGGTGCCGCAGCTGCTGCTGGCCCTCGGCCTGGCGCACCTGCTGAACTACCGGATGCGGGCCCGGACGGCGTTCCGCGTCTCGATGATCATGCCCTACGCGACGTCGGTGGCGGCCTCGACGCTCGTCTTCGCCCAGATCTTCGGCCGCGACGGCGGGCTGGCGAACTGGCTGCTGTCCCTCGTGGGCCTCGACGGCCTGGACTGGCGCAACGGTGACCTCAGCGCCCAGATCGCCATCGCCGTCATCGTCACGTGGCGCTGGACCGGGTACAACGCCCTCATCTACCTGGCCGGGATGCAGTCGATCTCGACCGACCTCTACGAGGCCACCGCCCTCGACGGCGCGAACCGGTGGCAGCAGTTCCTGCACGTGACGCTGCCGGGGTTGCGGCCCACCATCCTGTTCACCGTCGTCGTCTCGACCATCGGCGCCACCCAGCTGTTCGGCGAACCGCTGCTGTTCGGCGGTGTCGACGGCGGTGCCCTGAACCAGTACCAGACGCTCGGCCTGTTCATGTACCAGCAGGGGTGGGGCTTCGGTTCGCTCGGCCGGGCCGCCACCGTCGCGTGGGTGACGTTCCTGCTCATCGTCGTCCTCGTCCTGATCAACACCGCGCTGGCCCGCTGGCGCGACCGCGACCCCGAGGGAGCCCGCCGATGAGCGCGACCGGTGTGCGCGAGGCCGCCCTCGCCGCCCCCACCCCCGTCCCGGTGCGCCGGCGCCGCTACCGCGCCCCCGACGCGGCCGGTCCGCTCACCTACGTCCTGCTCGTCGTGACGGCGCTGCTGTTCGTCGTGCCCTTCTACTACATGGTCGTCGCGGCGAGCCGGCCGATGGCGGAGATGAACACCTCGCCGCCGCCGTTCCTGCCCGGCCCGGACCTGTGGCAGAACATCACGACCGCCGTGCAGCAGCAGGCCATCGGCCTGTCCATCGTGAACTCGCTCATCGTCTCGGGCGTGACGACCGTCGGGACGCTGGCGTTCTGCACCCTCGCCGGCTACGCCTTCGCCAAGCTCCGGTTCCGGGGCGAGAAGCCGCTGTTCGCCATCACCATCGGCACGCTGATGATCCCACCGTCGCTGGGCGTCGTGCCGCTCTACAAGCTCATGTCGGACTGGGGCCTGGCGGGGCGGCTGGAGTCGGTCATCCTGCCCTCGCTCGTCGGCGCGTTCGGCGTGTTCTTCATGCGGCAGTACCTCGTGCAGACGTTGCCCGACGAACTGCTCGAGGCGGCGAAGGTCGACGGGGCGTCCCAGATCCGCACCGTCGTCAGCATCGTCCTGCCCATCGCGCGGCCGGGGATGGCCGTGCTGGGGATGCTGACGTTCATGACGAGCTGGAACGACTTCTTCTGGCCCGTCATCACGCTGAACTCCACGATGCCGACCGTCCAGGTCGCGCTCAACAACCTGGGGTCGGGGTACGTCCCGGACACCGCCGTCATCATGGCCGGCACCCTCGTCGGCACCCTGCCCGTCATCGTCGTGTTCCTGCTGCTGGGCCGCCAGATCGTCAGCGGCATCATCGCCGGCGCCGTCAAGGGCTGACCCGCACCACCCGGATTCCCGAGAGGACAGCATGACCACCACCGAGGACCAGCCCACCACCACCACCACCACGGAGCTGCGCAGGTTCCCCGCCGGTTTCGCCTGGGGCACGGCCACGGCCGCCTACCAGGTCGAGGGGGCCGTGGCCGAGGACGGCCGCACGCCGTCCATCTGGGACACCTTCAGCCACACCCCCGGCCGCGTCGTGGACGGCGACACGGGTGACGTGGCAGACGACCACTACCACCGCTTCCGGGAGGACGTCGCGCTCATGCGGCGGCTGGGGACCACGACCTACCGGTTCTCCGTCGCCTGGCCGCGCATCACCCCGCAGGTGAGCGCGGACGCGCTCGGCCCGGTGAACCCCGCGGGCCTGCAGTTCTACTCCACCCTCGTCGACGAACTGCTGGCCGCCGGGATCGAACCCGTCGTGACGCTGTACCACTGGGACCTGCCGCAGGCCCTGGAGGACGCCGGTGGCTGGACCTCGCGCCGGACGGCCGAGCGGTTCGGCGAGTACGCCGAGGTCGTCGCGGCGGCGCTGGGGGACCGGGTCCGCACGTTCACGACCCTGAACGAACCCTGGTGCTCGGCCTACCTCGGGTACGCCTCCGGCGTGCACGCCCCGGGCCGGACCGAACCCGCGGCCGCCCTCGCGGCGGTCCACCACCTGAACCTGGCCCACGGCCTGGGGGCGCTGGCCGTCCGCCGGGCCGCCCCGTCGGCCCGGGTCTCGCTCACGCTGAACCTCGCGTGGGTGCGCACCGAGGGCACGAGCCCGGCCGACCACGACGCCGTCCGCCGCGTCGACGGCCTGCAGAACCGGGTGTTCCTCGACCCGGTGCTGCGCGGTGAGTACCCGGCCGACGTGCTCGTGGACACGGCGTCGGTCACCGACTGGTCCTTCGTGCTGCCGGGCGACCTCGACCTCGTCCACCAGGGCGTCGACGTCCTCGGCGTGAACTACTACAGCCCCACGGTCGTCCGCGCGTGGGACGGCAGCGCCCCGCGGGCCGAGAACGACGGGCACGGGAACAGCGCCCACAGCCCGTGGGTCGCCAGCACCGACGTCGAGTTCCCGGAGCTGCCCGGGCACACGACCGCCATGGGGTGGAGCGTCGACGCCCGCGGGCTGACGGAACTCCTCGTGCGGATGCACCGCGAGCACCCCGGTCTCGAACTGCTCGTCACCGAGAACGGCGCGGCCTACGACGACGTCGTGGTCGCCGGTCAGGTGCACGACGTCGAGCGCACCGAGTACCTGCACGCGCACCTGCACGCGGTCCTCGACGCCCTCGACGCCGGCGCACCGGTCCGCGGGTACTTCCTGTGGTCCTTCCTCGACAACTTCGAGTGGGGGTACGGGTTCTCCAAGCGCTTCGGCATCGTCCACGTGGACTACCTGACGCAGCGGCGGACCCTCAAGGACAGCGCGCTCTGGTACGCCGGCGTCATCGCGCAGAACGCGGTGCCCCAGGAGGTCGCCTCGCTCAGAGCGTGACGGTCGTGCCGACCGGGAGGAGTTCGACGGGCAGTCCGGTCAACTGCTCGGTGAACCGCGCGGACCCCTCCCGGCCGGCGTCGGACAGCATGAGGTCGTGGATGGCGACGACGCGCCTGGCCCCCACGGCGCGGACGAAGTCGACGCCCTCGCCGAGCTTCGTCCAGGGCCCGCTCGTCGGCAGCAGCACCGTGCCCACGGCCGTGCCGGGGACGTCGTAGGAGTCGCCCGGGTGGTAGACGGCGTCCTCGCCCTCGCCGATCACGTAGGCCACGTTCTGCATCGGGGGCAGGTCGGCGTGGATGACGGCGTGCTGCCCGCCCACGACGCGCACGCGGACCCCGGCCAGCTCGAACCCGTCGCCGGGGGAGACGGCCCGCACCCCGTCGACGACGTCCGCGACGCTCGCCGGCCCGACGACGGGCAGGTCCGGGCGGCGCGCCAGTTCCGCGCGCAGCGCGTCCGGCTCGACGTGGTCGGGGTGGTCGTGGGTGAACAGGACGGCGTCGGCGGCCGCGAGCAGTTCGGGCGTGTTCGGCGTGTAGGCGCCGGGGTCGACGAGCAGGGACGAGCCGTCCTGGGTCAGGACGACCGTCGCGTGCGTGTGCTTCGTGAGCTCCATGGCCCGATCATCCCCCCGGCCTCCCGGTGGACGGAGCCGCCCTTGCGTCCTCGGCCGACCGGCGGTTGGGTGGGGATCACTGCGCCGGCACCGACGCCGGCGCCGCGAAGGGAGATGCGTTCGTGACCACGACCGACACGTCCCACGGCAACCGCGCCGTCGCCTACCTCGGCCCCGGCCGGGTCGAGGTGCAGACCATCGACTACCCCACGTTCGAGCTCAAGGACGGCCCCGGCGTCAACCCGGCCAACGTCGGCCGGAAGGTCGACCACGGCGTCATCCTCAAGCTCGTCGCCACGAACATCTGCGGGTCGGACCAGCACATGGTCCGCGGCCGCACCACCGCCCCGCCGAACCTGGTGCTGGGCCACGAGATCACCGGTGAGGTCGTCGAGGTCGGCCGCGACGTCGAGTTCCTCGCGGTCGGGGACCTCGTGTCGGTGCCGTTCAACATCGCCTGCGGCCGCTGCCGCAACTGCAAGGAGCGCAAGACGGGCATCTGCCTCAACGTCAACCCCGACCGGCCGGGTTCGGCCTACGGGTACGTGGACATGGGCGGCTGGGTGGGCGGCCAGGCGGAGTACGTGCTGGTGCCGTACGCGGACTTCAACTGCCTGAAGTTCCCCGACAAGGACCAGGCGATGGAGAAGATCCTCGACCTGACGATGCTCTCGGACATCTTCCCGACGGGTTTCCACGGCGCGGTGACCGCCGGCGTGGGCGTCGGGTCGACGGTCTACGTGGCCGGGGCCGGGCCGGTCGGCCTCGCCGCCGCGGCCGGCGCCCAGTTGCTGGGGGCGGCCGTGGTCATCGTCGGCGACCTCAACGCCGAGCGGCTCGAACGCGCCCGCAGCTTCGGCTGCGAGACCGTCGACGTGTCGAAGGGCGACCCGCGCGACCAGGTCGAGCAGATCCTCGGCGTGCCCGAGGTGGACTGCGGCATCGACGCGGTCGGCTTCGAGGCGCGCGGCCACGGGTCGGGCTCGGCGACGGAGGCGCCGGCGACGGTCCTCAACTCGCTCATGGAGCTGACGACGGCCGGTGGGGCCCTGGGCATCCCGGGCCTGTACGTGACGGGCGACCCGGGCGGCGTCGACGAGGCGGCGAAGAAGGGCTCGCTGTCCCTCGACCTCGGCACCGGCTGGGCCAAGTCGCTGTCCTTCACCACGGGCCAGTGCCCGGTGATGAAGTACCACCGTGGTCTGATGATGGCGATCCTGCACGACCGCGTGCAGATCGCGAAGGCCGTCGGGGCGACGGCCATCTCGCTGGACGAGGCGCCCGACGCGTACGCCAAGTTCGACGCCGGCGCCCCGCAGAAGTTCGTCATCGACCCGCACGGGATGATCAAGCGCTGACAATCTGTCCAGATCCTGTGTCCTGAACTAGGCACATTGCCCATCGTCGACGCGCTACGGTGTGACTCCGCAGTGCGTCGACGATGGGAGCTGCTCGTGACCTCGGTGTTCCTCGACTCCTCGGCCGCCGTGCCGACCTTCCGCGAGCTGGCCGCGCCCGAGCGCGCCGCGCTGGCCGCGCTGGGTGCCCGGCTCACGGCCGACCCCGTGACGGAGCCCGACGCCTTCGGGCGCCAGGCCCGGCTGCTGGCGCGCGAGCTGCCCGCCGAGGTGGCCGAGTCGCTGTGGGCCTTCGAGGAGCGCGGCTCCGACTCCGGCGTGCTCGTCCTGCGCGGGCTCGAGGTCGGCGAACTGCCCGCCCCGCCGCCGGACAACCCCGGCGGCGTCGGCGGCCGCACCCTGCTCGCCCGCCAGCAGGCCATCGTCAGCCACGCGCTGGGCCACATGGTCGGCTACGCCGCCGAGGGCCACGGGCACCTCCTGCAGGACATGGTCCCGAACGCCAAGCTCGCCGCGACGCAGCAGTCGCAGGGCTCGCGCGTCGAGCTGGAGGCCCACACCGAGCAGTGCTTCTCCGCCCTGCGCCCCGACTACGTCGTCCTCGGCTGCCTGCGCGGCGACGCCGACGCCGCCACCTACGCCTTCCGTGCCCTCGACCTGCTCCAGCACGTCCACCAGAGCGACGTCATGGAGCTCTTCCGCCCGCTGTGGACGACGCTCGTCGACGAGTCCTTCGCCGACTTCCTCGACACCCGCGAGGTCCGCGGCCCGTTCTCGATCCTGTCCGGCGACGTCGACGACCCGACGATGCTCGTCGACCAGGACCTCATGCACGGCATCACCAAGCGCGCCCAGGCGCTGCTCGAGCGCGTGCTGGAGATCTACGTCGCGCACCGCCACGCCGTGACCCTCGAGCCCGGCGACGTGCTCATGCTCGACAACCTGCGCGCCATGCACGGCCGCTCGCCGTTCACCCCCCGCTTCGACGGGACCGACCGGTTCATCAGCCGCGGCTTCGTCACCCGCGACCTGCGCCGCTCGCGCTTCGCCCGCCCCGGCGGCGGTCGCGTCGTGCAGGCCAGCTTCTCCTGACGTCCGTCCCCGCCCGGCCCCCGCCGCGAGTGGTCCTCGTTGCCTCCCCGCGGTCGATGATCGACCCCGGGGAGGCAACGAGGCGTTCCCGAGGGGAGGGGTCAGCGGCGGCGGCGGTGGCCGCGGGCGGTCCAGCCGAGGTAACCGGTGAGGGCGGCCAGCGCGGCCCCCCCGACGGCCACGACCTTCGTCTCGTGCGGTTTGAGCCGTTCGGGGTCGGTCGAGCCGAGGGTGGCCAGCGCCTCGATGCCGGCGGAGACGACGAGGCCGACGACCAGACGGTTGCCGATGCGCTCCAGCCGGGCCACGAGCGGGTCCAGCTCGTCGGTCCGCAGCGAGACCGAGACGCCGTCGCGGTCGAGGACGTCGAGGAGCCGGCCGAGCTGACCGGGCAGTTCGACACCGAGCTGGGCGAAGTCCACGCCCGCCTGCCGGACCCGCTTGGCCAGCACGAGCGGGTCGAAGTGGCGCACGACCAGGCGCCGGGCGTAGGGGCCGAGGATCCGGCCCAGCTGGAAGTCGGGGTCCAGGCTCGTGCCGAGCCCCTCCGTCATGACGACCATCTTGACGACGAGCGCGAGGTTGCGGGGCAGCGCCAGGTGGTGCCGGCGCAGGATCTCCAGGACGTCGCGGACGATGTCGCCGACCTTGATCCGGCCCAGCGGCAACCCCTCGTACGTGCGCAGCAGGTGCGCGCAGTCGGTGGTCAGGCGGACCCGGTCGACACGGTGCTCGGTGACGCCGATCGTCGCGAACGCCGCGGCGATGCGCGCGGGGTCGCGGCGGTCGAAGGCCGCGAGCAGCATCGCCAGCTGCTCGCGGGAGCGCTCGTCCACCTCCCCGACCATCCCGTAGTCGAGCAGGCCGATGCGCCCCGACGGTTCGATGAGGAAGTTCCCCGGGTGCGGGTCGGCGTGGAAGAACCCGTGCTCGAACACCATGTCCGCCAGCAGCCGCGTCGCGCGGGCCGCCAGGGCGGAGCGGTCGATGTCGTGCTCGGCGAGGGCCTCCTCGTCGCTGATCTTGACCCCGTGCAGGCGTTCCAGGGTGATGACGCGCGACGTCGTGGTGTCCCAGAACACCTCGGGGATCCGGATGTCGGGGTCGCCGTGGAAGTTGCGCGCGAACCGCTCGGCGTTGTGGCCCTCGGACAGGTAGTCGAGCTCGGCGCGCAGCGTGTCCGCGAAGTCCGTCGCGAGGCCCACGACGTCGTAGTCCGCCGCCACGGACCAGCGGCGCGAGGCCTGGACGGCGAGGGTCCGCAGGATCTCCAGGTCGCCCTCGACCTCCTCCACGACGCCCGGGCGGCGGACCTTCACGACGACCTGCGTGCCGTCCTCGCGCACCGCGGTGTGGGCCTGGCCGATGGAGGCGCTGGCCAGCGGTTCGCGGCTGAAGTGGACGAACAGCTCCTCGGGGTCGTCCCCGAGCTCCTCCTCCACAGCGTGGCGCACGACCTCCCACGGGACCGCGCTCGCGCTGTCCTGCAGCTTCTCCAGCTCGCGCTGGAAGGCGGGGGACAGCAGGTCGGGGCGGGTGGAGAGGATCTGGCCGATCTTCACGGCCGTCGGGCCGAGCTCCTCCATGACGAGGCGCACGTGCTCGGCGCGCGTGTGGCGTTCGCGTTCGCGGGGCCGGCCGAACAGGTCCCAGTCGGTGCGCACCCACCGCTCGAGCCCGAGGGCGTCGATGAAGTACCCCAGACCGTGCCGGGACAGGATCCGGCTGATCTGCAGGTAACGGTCCTGGTGGCGCACGCTGTCTCCCCGCGGGTTGCCCTGCCGGGCACTCTACGCAGCGCCGTCCGGACCGCCCTCAGGGGCGGGTGAGGCGGTGGACGCCCACGGCGGCCGGCCCGGCGTGGGGGACGGCGTCCACCGTCCACGTGCGGGCCGCGCCCTCGAGGAACTCCGGTGCCGGCAGCCGACCGGGATCGGCGACGAGCGCGCGGCCGCCGGGGGCCGTGAGCGCCGGCAGCACGGCGAGCAGGGGAGCGACGTTGCGCCGTTCGTACAGGACGTCGGCCGCGAGCACGACGTCGAACGGCGGGGCCAGGGGCGCGGGGTCGTCCGTCCAGCTCCAGCGCTCCGCCCGCAGCGTCGCGCCGTTGCGCACGGCGTTGTCCCGCAGCAGGTCGACGGAGTCCGGGGCCCAGTCGGCCGCCGTCACGTCGTGCCCGGCGAGGGCCGCGCACAGCGACGGCACGCCGAGGCCCGCCCCGATCTCCAGCACGCGCAGCCGCCCGGTCAGCTCCGTCGGCAGCACGTCGGCCAGGACGAGGGCGCTCGGCCACAGCTCGGCCCAGTAGGGGACGAACTCGTCGTGGGCGAACGCCTCCTCGGTGAAGAGCGCCTCGAGGTCGCGCGGCATCTTGAGCGAGAGGTGGCGGCCCGCCGCCTGCACGTCGCGGTCGACGAGGTCCAGCACCTGTGGATCGTACCGACCAGCCGGACACCGGTCGGCGATACTGGTCTCGACCGAGGAGGTGGCCGTGGCTGCGGAGTTGAGTGGCGCTGCAGTGAGCCTGCTGCACCGCGAGTGGGTGTTCGAGGACCTGCTCGCCCTGCCCGACGACGGGTACCGCTACGAGATCCTGGACGGACAGCTCATCGTGACCCCGCCGCCCTCGGTCCTGCACCAGGACGTCATCGACAACCTGCGCACCGTGCTCCTCGGACGGGTACCGGAGGGGTGGCGGCTCAAGACGGGCGTCGGAGTGCGGATGCCCCGACTGGGGCCGGAGCGCTACGTCATCCCGGACCTGCTGGCTACGGCCGGGCCGCGACCGGAGCGGTACTACGAGCCGGAGGCCGTCCGCCTCGTCGTCGAGGTGGCGTCGGCGTCGACGGAGCTGCGGGACGCGGGCTCGAAGAAGGCGCTGTACGAGGCGCACGGCATCCCGACCTACCTGCTCGTCGATCCGGCGGCGAGGACCCTCACCGCGTGGGAGCTGGACGGGGGCGCGTACCGGACGGCGTGGCAGATGACCGACGACGTCCCCGGCCGGGACCTGCTGGCCGGAGTGCGGCTCGGGGAGCTGACCGCCGAACCCCACTGACCCCTGCGGCTCCGGGGGAACGACGAAGGGCCCGACCGGACGTTCCGGTCGGGCCCTCCGTCAGCTGCGGGTCAGAGCTTGCGCGAGATGAGCGCCTGCTTGACCTCGGCGATGGCCTTCGTGACCTGGATGCCGCGGGGGCAGGCCTCGGAGCAGTTGAAGGTCGTGCGGCAGCGCCACACGCCCTCCTTGTCGTTGAGGATCTCCAGGCGCAGGTCCGAGCCGACGTCGCGGCTGTCGAAGATGAACCGGTGCGCGTTGACGATGGCGGCCGGTCCGAAGTACTGGCCGTCGTTCCAGAACACGGGGCAGCTCGACGTGCACGCGGCGCACAGGATGCACTTGGTGGTGTCGTCGAACCGCTCGCGGTCGGCCTGGGACTGGATGCGCTCGCGGGTCGGCTCGGAGCCCTTGGTGATGAGGAACGGCATGACCTCGCGGTAGGCCGCGAAGAACGGCTCCATGTCGACGATCAGGTCCTTCTCGACGGGGAGGCCCTTGATGGGCTCCACGACGATCGGCTTCTTGATGTCGAGGTCCTTCAGCAGCGTCTTGCACGCCAGGCGGTTGCGGCCGTTGATGCGCATGGCGTCGGACCCGCAGACGCCGTGGGCGCAGGAACGGCGGAACGACAGCCGGCCGTCCTGCTCCCACTTCACCTTGTGCAGCGCGTCGAGGACGCGGTCGGTGCCGTGCATCGTCAGCTCGTAGGACTCCCAGTGCGGTTCGGAGTCCTGCTCCGGGTCGTACCGGCGCACCTTGAGCGTGATGGTGAACGAGGGGATCTCGCCCGTGGGCGACACGGCGTCGCCCTCGCGCGGGGCAGCACCGCCGGAACCCTCGCGGGCGCGGTCGGCCGACTTCGCCGGGCCCGCTTCGCCGTTGGTCTCGGCCGGGCTGGTCTCGGACGTGGACATCAGTACTTGCGCTCCATCGGCTGGTAGCGGGTCTGGACGACGGGCTTGAAGTCCAGGCGCGTCGTGTACGACCCGTCGGCGGCGTGCTCGCGGTAGACCATCGTGTGCCGCATGTAGTTCACGTCGTCGCGGTTGGGGTAGTCCTCGCGGAAGTGCCCGCCGCGGGACTCCTTGCGCTCCAGCGCACCGAGGCACATGGACTCGGCGAGGTCGAGGAGGAACCCGAGCTCGAGGCCCTCGAGCAGGTCGAGGTTGAACCGCTTGCCCTTGTCCTGGACCGAGGCGCGGGCGTAGCGCTCCTTGAGCCGGTCGATGTCCGTGAGCGCCTGCTTGAGCGTCGCCTCGGTGCGGAACACCTGGGCGTTGGCGTCCATCGTGTCCTGCAGCTCGCGGCGGATGTCCGAGATGCGCTCGCCCTGGGGGCGGTCGCGCAGGTCGGCCATCCAGTTCACGACGGGCAGTTCGGAACCGTCGGGGACGGCGATCCACTCGGCCTTCGTCGCGTACTCCGCGGCGGCGATGCCGGCGCGGCGGCCGAACACGTTGATGTCGAGCAGCGAGTTCGTGCCGAGGCGGTTGGAGCCGTGGACCGAGACGCAGGCGACCTCGCCGGCCGCGTACAGGCCCGGGACGACACGGGTGTTGTCCTGCAGGACCTCCGTGTCGATGTTCGTCGGCACGCCGCCCATCGCGTAGTGCGCGGTCGGGTACACCGGGACGGGCTCGGTGTACGGCTCGACACCGAGGTAGGTGCGGGCGAACTCGGTGATGTCGGGCAGCTTGGCGTCGATGTGCGCGGGTTCGAGGTGGGTCAGGTCCAGCAGGACGTAGTCCTTGTTCGGCCCGGCCCCGCGGCCTTCGCGCACCTCGTTGGCCATCGAGCGGGCGACGATGTCGCGCGGCGCGAGGTCCTTGATGGTGGGCGCGTAGCGCTCCATGAACCGCTCGCCGTCGGCGTTGCGCAGGATCCCGCCCTCGCCGCGGGCTGCCTCGGAGAGCAGGATCCCCAGGCCCGCCAGACCCGTCGGGTGGAACTGGTAGAACTCCATGTCCTCCAGGGGCAGACCGCGCCGGTAGGCGAGGGCCATGCCGTCCCCGGTGAGGGTGTGGGCGTTCGACGTCGTCTTGTACACCTTGCCGGCGCCGCCGGTGGCCAGGACGACCGACTTGGCCTGGAAGATGTGGATCTCGCCCGTGGCCAGCTCGTAGGCCACGACGCCCGCGATGCGCTTGTCACCGGGGGTCCCGATGGTCGGCGGGGTCGCCAGGCCGGGCTGGTCCGCCGCGCCCTCGATCTCCGAGCCGGTCTTGGCCTCGGAGGTGGGGACGAGCAGCAGGTCGAGGACGTAGAACTCGTTGAAGAACTCGACCTCGTGCTTGACGCACTGCTGGTAGAGCGTCTGCAGGATCATGTGGCCCGTGCGGTCCGCGGCGAAGCAGCTGCGGCGCACCGGGGACTTGCCGTGGTCGCGGGTGTGCCCGCCGAACCGGCGCTGGTCGATCTTGCCCTCGGGGGTGCGGTTGAACGGCAGCCCCATCTTCTCGAGGTCCAGGACCGCGTCGATGGCCTCCTTGCACATCACCTCGGCGGCGTCCTGGTCGACGAGGTAGTCACCGCCCTTGACGGTGTCGAAGGTGTGCCACTCCCAGTTGTCCTCCTCGACGTTCGCCAGCGCGGCGCACATGCCGCCCTGGGCCGCACCGGTGTGCGACCGCGTCGGGTAGAGCTTGGTGAGCACCGCGGTGCGGGCGCGCTGCCCGGACTCGAGGGCCGCGCGCATCCCGGCGCCGCCGGCCCCGACGATGACGACGTCGAACTGGTGGGTCTGCATGAGTTCCTCCAGGTCAGCGGGCCGTGCAGAACGAGAACGTCTGCGAGGGGTCGGCGCACGGGTCGAACGTGAAGATGACGAGGGTGCCGACGACGATGACGATGACCGTCGCGACGTAGAGCGCCATCTTGAGCCAGAACCGGGTGGCGTCCCGTTCGGCGTAGTCGTTGATGACGGTGCGGACGCCGTTGGTGCCGTGCAGCTGCGCGAGCCACAGCATCAGCAGGTCCCACGTCTGCCAGAAGGGGCTGGCCCACTTGCCGGCGACGAAACCCCAGTCGATCTGGTGGATCCCCTCGCCCATCATGAGGTTCACGAACAGGTGCCCGAAGACCAGGACGATGAGGACCAGGCCGGACATGCGCATGAACAGCCAGCCGTAGAGCTCCCAGTTCGTCCGGGTCGGCTTGTTCCGCTTGTACGGCGAGCGCGGGGTTTCCAGGGCCGGGGCGTAGCTGCCGCCGGGGGTCTGATCGGTGCTCACGACGCGCCGCCCCTCAGTGCGTGAAGACGTTGGTCAGGTGACGGACGAGGAAGGGCACCATGAGGACGACCCACAGGCCGACGACGCCCCAGAACAGCTTGCGCTGGTGCTTGGTCCCGCCCGACCAGAAGTCGACGAGGATGATGCGGACCCCGTTGAGCGCGTGGAACACCACGGCCCCGACGAGACCGGCCTCGCCCAGGCCCATGACGGGGTTCTTGTACTGCCCGATGACGCCGTTGTAGACCTCGGGCGACACGCGCACCGTGGCGGTGTCCAGGACGTGCACGAAGAGGAAGAAGAAGATCAGCACCCCGGAGATGCGGTGCATGACCCACGACCACATGCCCTCGCGGCCGCGGTACAGCGTGCCTGCTGGTCGTCCGGTCTTCGACTTCCCGACGGGCGCGCCCTGTCCGGGTGGGGTCAGGCTCGTGGCCACCGACGTCCTCCTCGAGTGCTCCTCGACGCCGGGTCCACCCGGGCTCCGGCGCTCAGGCGGCGGCGTCGTGACCACTGTAGGCGCGCAGGCGTGCGGGAGCCGCCCCACGGCCGTCGCCGTGTGGCTTTTGTGATGAAGGACTCACAGCACTGTGAACAGGGCTGTCGTGCACGTCACGCAGGCCAGCCTCACCTACCTTGGACCAGGTGGGCGGGCCCGCGCAACCTCCTACACCCTGTCGGACGTACGGGTCGGACGTACGGGACCAGGAGTCCTGCGCCGTCCGGGGGACCGCACCGGAGGAGCCGCCGTCACAGCGTGTGCGCACCGGTAGGTTCCGGGTCATGACTGACGGGGGACAGCTCAGCGGGGGCACGACACCGGCCGGACCGGGGTCGTGGTCGTCGTGGTCGGCGGACGACCTGGAGGACGCGCAGATCGACCTGTCCGACTTCCACGCCGTCGTGCCCGCGGGCGGCGCCGGCACCCGCCTGTGGCCGCTCTCGCGCAGCGACCGTCCCAAGTTCCTCCTCGACCTCACCGGCCGCGGCCGCACGCTGCTGCAGCAGACGTGGGACCGCCTGCTGCCGCTGGCCGACGCCGACCGGCTGCTCGTGGTCACCGGCCGCTCCCACGCCGACGCCGTCGCCGCGCAGCTCCCGGACCTGCCCCAGGCCAACATCCTGCGCGAGCCCGCGCGCCGCGACTCCGCCGCCGCCATCGGCCTCGCCGCCGCGGTGCTGGTGCGCCGCAACCCCGACGCCGTCCTCGGCTCCTTCGCGGCCGACCACAACATCTCCGGTCGCGACGACTTCGAGAGCTCCGTGGAGGAGGCCGTCGTCACCGCCCGCCGCGGGTTCGTCGTGACCATCGGCATCGCGCCCTCGCACCCCGCGACCGGCTTCGGGTACATCCGCCTCGGCAAGCGGCTGCGTCTGCAGGGCGCCCCGAACGCGCGCCGCGTCGTGCAGTTCAAGGAGAAGCCGGACGCCCGCACCGCCTCGGCGTACCTGTCGACGGGGGACTACCGCTGGAACGGCGGCATGTTCGTCACGCGCGCCGACGTCCTGCTCGAACTGCTCGCCACCCACGCCCCCGCCCTGCACACCGGCCTGCAGCGCATCGCCGACGCGTGGGAGACCCCGCAGCGCGAGGCCGTGCTCGAGGAGCAGTGGAGCGCGCTGCCCGCCATCGCGATCGACCACGCCGTCGCCGAACCCGCCGCCGAGGAGGGCCGCGTCGCCGTCGTGCCCGCGACCTTCGGGTGGGACGACGTCGGCGACTTCTCCTCCCTGGCCGAGCTGCTGCCCGCCGACGTCGACCAGCCCAAGGTGCTCGGCGACGCCGACCTCGTCATCACCGAGGGCGTGGCCGGGGGGCTCGTCGTGCCCGGCAACGGCCGGGTCGTCGCGCTGCTCGGGGTGGACGACCTCGTCGTCGTCGACACCCCCGACGCGCTCATGGTGACGACGCGGGCGCGGGCGCAGGAGGTCAAGAAGCTCGTCGAGCGGGCGCTCGAGGCGGGGCTCGACGTCGTCTGAGGGGCCGCTCGCGAGGCGGCTCGTCGACGCGCCCCTGGGTGGCTCGTCGACGCACCCCGCGCCATTGCTGAACCGGCGGCGTCGACCATACCACCCCCGGGGCCACCCGCGGGGTGGGGGGAGGTCGGCGGGCGGGCGGCGGCGCGGGTAGCGTCGGGTGCCGTGACGAGCGACACGAGCAGCCCGCGGACCGAGACCGGTCTCGGGGGTTCGTCGGAGCTCGGCGCGCGCGTCGCCGACCGTGTCCCGGACCTGGTCGTCGCTCACGAACCCACCGCCCGCGCCCTGCGCCGGGACCTGCACGCCCACCCCGAGCTGGCCCGTGCCGAGCACCACGCCACGGCGAGGATCGCCGAGCTGCTGACCGCCGCCGGGGCCGAGGTGAAGCTGCTGCCGGGCACCGGGCTCATCGCCGACCTGGGACCCGACGCCCCGCGGGAACGGACGATCGCCGTCCGCGCCGCCCTCGACGCCCTGCGCACGCCGGAGTCGACGGGCCTGCCGTACGCCTCGACCGTCCCCGGTGTGGCGCACGCCTGCGGGCACGACGTGCACACCGCCTCCGTCCTGGGCGCCGGGCTCGTCCTGGCCGACCTGGCCCGGACGGGCGACCTGCCGCACCGCGTCCGGCTGCTGTTCCAGCCCGCCGAGGAGGTCATGCCCGGCGGCGCGCTGGACGTCGTGGGCGCCGGGGCCGTCGACGACGTCGCCGCGATCTACGGCCTGCACTGCGACCCCAGCCTGGACGTCGGCACGGTCGGTCTGAAGGCCGGGCCGATCACGTCGGCGTCCGACCACGTCACCGTCCGGCTGCGGGGGACCGGGGGCCACACCTCCCGCCCGCACCTGGCCGGCGACCTCGTCTTCGCGCTCGGTCAGGTCATCACCCAGCTGCCCGCGGTCCTGGCCCGCCGCGTCGACCCGCGCGCGGGCGTCAACCTCACCTGGGGCGCCGTCCACGCCGGCGACGCCGCCAACGCCGTCCCCGCCGAGGGCTTCGCCGCGGGCACCCTGCGCTGCATGGAGACCGAGGCCTGGCACCACGCGGGCGAGCTCGTCGAGGGCGTCGTGGCCGACCTCGTCCGCCCGTACGCCGTGCGCGCCGAGGTGGACCTGGTCCGCGGGGTGCCGCCCGTCGACAACGACATCCACGCCACGGCCGCGCTCGACGCCGCCGCCCGCGCGCTCCTCGGCGACGACGGCGTGCTGCCGACCCGGCAGTCCCTGGGCGGGGAGGACTTCGCCTGGTACCTGCACCACGTGCCCGGGGCCATGGTGCGGCTCGGGACGCGCACCCCCGGCGGCCCCACGTACGACCTGCACCGCGGCGACTTCGCCCCCGACGAGGGGGCGCTCGCCGTCGGGATGGGGGTGCTCGCCCTCACCGCGCTGTCCCCGCGGGCGCTGCCGGGGGGCTGAGGTCGTCCCCGTGCAGTTCCGTGACCTCGTCGTCACCCGGCCGCGGCACCCGGGTGAGGTGACCGGCCGGAAGGTCTCGATCTGGACAACCTGACTGCTCGACGGCGCTGACCGCGGGTTTTCGCACACTACGATGACCGCGCGTTCGCACCTGCTCGCGCCGGGCCGACGCCACGATGCGATCCACCCCGACCTGGAGGACCTCACCATGACTTCGTTCCACCGCCTCGCCCCGGTGGCAGCTGTCGGCGTCGCCGCCCTGCTGCTCGCCTCCTGCGGCGACCGGCCGACCGACACGCAGGGGTCCTCCTCGGGCGGCTCCGCGAGCGGGAGCGGCGAGAAGTTCGCGGCCTGCATGGTCCTGGACACCGGCGGCGTCGACGACCGCTCCTTCAACCAGAGCTCCTACGCCGGCTTCACGGAGGCGCAGAAGGAGAACGCGAACATCACCCCCACCTACATCGCCTCCAACAGCGACGCCGACTACGTCCCCAACCTCACGGCCGAGGTGGGCAAGGGCTGCGACACCATCGTCGCCGTCGGCGGCCTGATGGCGGACGCGGTGAAGGAGGTCGCGGAGCAGAACCCCGACCAGAAGTTCGCCGAGATCGACTCGGCCTCCGGCGCCGACAACGTCTACGGCTTCCAGTACAACACCGTCGAGGGCGGGTTCCTCGGCGGCTACCTGGCCGCCGGGATGACCAAGACCGGGACGGTCGGCACCTGGGGCGGGCTGAACATCCCGCCGGTGACGATCTACATGGACGGCTTCTGGGAAGGCGTCCAGTACTACAACCAGCAGAAGGGCAAGAGCGTCAAGGTCATCGGCTGGGACGAGAAGAACCCCAGCGGCGGCACCTTCTCGAACTCCTTCACCGACCAGGCCGCGGGTCGGTCCATCACCGAGACGCTGGCCTCGCAGGGCGCCGACATCATCATGCCCGTCGCCGGTCAGTCCGGTCTGGGCGCGGGCGCGGCGGCCGAGGCCGCCGGCGGCAGCCTGAACCTCATCTGGGTCGACACCGACGGCTGCGTCAGCGCCGAGCAGTACTGCAAGTACTTCATCTCCTCGGTGACCAAGAACCTCACCGACGCCGTGAAGGACTACGTCGTCAAGTCCGCCGCGGGTGACGTCCCCACGGGCGGCTACGTCGGCACCCTGGAGAACGACGGCACCGGGCTGGCGCCCTTCAACCAGTTCGACGCGCAGGTCCCGGCCGAGCTGAAGACCGAGCTCGACGCGGTGAAGCAGGACATCATCGACGGCAAGATCGAGATCACCTCGCCGAGCGCCATCAAGGCGAGCTGACCCGCCAGACCACCGCAGCACCACCGCAGGACCGACGGACGACGGCGACGAGGGGAACGACCCGAAGGTGCAACTGGAACTCAAGGGCATCACGAAGCGGTTCGGCCCCCTCGTCGCCAACGACTCCATCGACCTCGTCGTCCGGGAGGGCGAGATCCACGCCCTCCTGGGCGAGAACGGCGCCGGCAAGAGCACGTTGATGAACGTGCTCTACGGCCTGTACACCCCCGACGAGGGGCAGATCCTCGTCGACGGTGAGCCCGTGGAGTTCTCCTCCCCGGGCGACGCGATGGCCGCCGGGATCGGCATGGTGCACCAGCACTTCATGCTCGTCCCGACGTTCACCGCGACGGAGAACATCGTCCTGGGGGCGGAACTCACCTCCGGGGGCGGGTTCCTCGACCGCCGCCGGGCCCGCCAGCGCGTCGAGGAGACCTCGCAGCGCTTCGGCCTCGCGATCCCGGCCGACACCCTCGTCGCCGACCTGGCCGTCGGCGTCCAGCAGCGCGTCGAGATCGTCAAGGCGCTGCTGCGCGACGCCAAGGTGCTCGTCCTCGACGAACCCACGGCGGTGCTCACCCCCGCCGAGACCGACGACCTCATGCGCGTCATGCGCGAGCTCGCCGACGCGGGGACGTCCATCGTCTTCATCACCCACAAGCTGCGCGAGGTCAAGGCCGTCGCCGACCGCATCACCGTCATCCGCCGCGGCAAGGTCGTGGGGGAGGCGTCCCCGCAGGCGTCCCCCGAGGAACTGGCCGCGCTCATGGTCGGTCGCGACGTGCGGCTGCGGGTGGAGAAGGAGCCCGCCGAACCCGGCGCGGTCGTCCTGCAGATGGCCGGGGTCCGCGTCGTGGACCCCGCGGGGGCCGTGCTCCTGGACGACGTCGACCTGCAGGTGCGGGCCGGGGAGGTGCTGGCCGTCGCCGGCGTCGACGGCAACGGCCAGACCGAGCTGACCCGTGCCGTCGTCGGCCTCCAACCCGTCGACTCCGGCGCCGTGACCGTCGCCGGCACGGACGTCGCCGGGCGCCCCATCGCCGACGTGCTCTCGCTCGGCGTCGGGTACGTGCCGGAGGACCGGCTGCACGACGGGCTCGTGGGGTCCTTCAGCATCGCCGAGAACCTCGTCCTCGACCTCGTCGACTCCCCGGCCTTCGCCGCCGGCCCGTCGGTGAACCGCGAGGCGGTGCGGCGCAACGCCGAGGAACGCATCCACGAGTTCGACATCCGCACCCCTTCCGCGCAGGCCGCCGCCACCACGCTCTCGGGCGGCAACCAGCAGAAGGTCGTGCTGGCCCGGGAGATGTCGCGTCCGCTGCAGCTCCTCGTCGTCGCCCAGCCCACCCGCGGCGTCGACGTCGGCAGCCAGGAGTTCGTGCACCAGCGGATCGTCGCCGAACGGGACCGCGGAGCGGCCGTGCTGCTGGTCTCCACCGAGCTGGACGAGGTGCGGGCGCTGGCCGACCGCATCGTCGTCATGTTCCGCGGCCGCATCGCCGGCGAGGTCGGCCCGGACGCGACGCAGGAAGAACTGGGCCTGCTGATGGCGGGCGCCACCGCGACCACAGGGGCCACCGCCTCCGGGAAGGACCACGCGTGAGTTCGCCCTCGCTGGAGAAGGACGCCGCGCAGGCGCCCCCACGCCGCCGGTCGCACTGGGGCGGCAGCTGGCTCGTGACGGTCTTCGCCGTCGTGGGCGCGCTGCTCGTCGGGGCGGTGCTCATCGTCATCGGCGACAAGCCGTCCCGGCAGAGCGCGGGGTACTTCTTCTCCTACCCGCAGGACTTCCTGCTCAACGTCGTGTACTCGGTGCGCGACGCGTACCTGGCGCTGCTGCAGGGGGCCGTCTACAACCCGAACCTGTCCGGGACGGCTGCGCTGCGGCCGATCTCGGAGACCCTCGTCAACGCGACGCCGCTCGTCCTGGCCGGGCTGGCGGTCGCCCTGGCCTTCCGCGTCGGGTTGTTCAACATCGGCGCCCAAGGCCAGATCATCGTGGGGGCGGTCGCGGCCGCCTGGGTCGGCTTCACCCTCGACCTGCCGGTCGTCGTCCACCTGCTGGCCGCCCTCGTCGCCGGGGTCCTCGGCGGCGTGCTGTGGGGCGGTCTGGTCGGCCTCCTCAAGGCGCGCACCGGCGCGCACGAGGTCATCACGACGATCATGCTGAACTACGTCGCCGTCAACCTGCTGACCTTCCTGCTCGGCGTCAACGGGTTCCAGCGCCCGCCGTACAACCAGGCCATCTCCGAGCAGGTGGCCGAGACCGCCGTCCTGCCGAAGCTCCTCGGTTCGTCGCTGCGCGTGAACCTCGGCCTGGTCCTGGCGGTGCTCGCGGCCGTCGCCGTGTGGTGGCTGTTCGAGCGGTCGCGCCTGGGGTTCCGGCTGCGGGCGGTCGGGGCCAACCCGAACGCGGCGCGGACGGCCGGGATGGCCGTGGGGCGCCTGCAGGTCGTGTCCATGGCGCTGGCCGGGGGCCTGGCCGGTCTCGCCGGCGCGACCCAGGTCCTCGGGGTCACCGGCAGCGTCACCGGCAGCGTGGCCGGGAACATCGGGTTCGACGCCATCACCGTGGCGCTGCTCGGGCGCAACAACCCCTACGGCGTCATCGCGGCCGGGCTGCTCTTCGGCGGCCTGCGGGCCGGGGCCGTGCAGATGCAGTCCGTGACGGGTGTGCCCGTCGACCTCGTCGGGGTGCTCCAGGCCCTCGTCGTCCTGTTCATCGCGGCGCCCGCCCTCGTGCGCGCCGTGTTCCGCTTGCGCGCCGGCGGTCCCGCCGTGGGCGCGGAGTTGTCCGGAGGGTGGACCCGGTGAGCGGTTCGGCCAACGTCCAGGCCCCCGCGGCCGTCGTCGAGCTCCCCCACGTGGAGCCGCCCGTCAGCCTGCGCAAGCGGGTGCTGACCGGCGCCCTGCTCGTCGTGGTCGGCCTCGTCACCGTCCTCGGCTGGGGCCTGGGGTCGGGCGGGGCCGACGCGACGTTCCGCTTCGGTGGCGGGTCGTCGGTGACGCTGCCGGACCTGCGGGTCCCCGGGACGGTCACGCCGGTCGTGCTCGGCGTCGTCGTGGTCCTCCTCGGGGTGTTCCAGCTCGCGCGGGGCTTCCGGGCCCGGCGCGGTCCGCTGGTCGTCGCGGTCACCCTCGTCTGCTTCGTCGTGGCGTTCCTGTGCTGGGTCATGAGCGGTGCCGACGCGCAGTCGATGGACGTCGTGCGGCTGCTGCAGCAGACGGTGTTCCTCGCCACCCCGCTGATCCTGGGCGCCCTCGCCGGCGTCCTGGGCGAGCGCAGCGGCGTCGTCAACGTCGCCATCGAGGGCCAGTTGCTCACGGGAGCGTTCGCCGGTGCGCTCGTGGGGTCGATGGCCGGGAACCTCGGCGCCGGAGTGGTCGGCGCCGTCCTGGCGGGGGCCGTCGTCGGGTGGTTGCTGGCCGTCTTCGCGATCCGCTACCGGGTGAACCAGGTCATCCTCGGCGTCGTCCTCAACGCGGCCGCCCTCGGGTTCACGGGCTGGGCCTACAAGGCGCTCATGCAGACCGACACCCAGCGGTACAACTCCCCGGGCGTGCTGGGGCCCCTGCCGGTCCCGGGGCTGTCGCAGATCCCGGTCCTCGGCCCGCTGCTGTTCCAGGCCAACGTCCTCGTCTACGTCATGTACGTGGTGATCATCGCCCTGCAGGTGGTCCTGTTCCGGACGAAGTGGGGCCTGCGCACGCGGGCCGTGGGGGAGCACCCCAAGGCCGCCGCGACCGTGGGCATCGACGTGCTGCGGGTCCGCTACGTCAACGTCGTCGTGGCCGGGGGGATCGCCGGGTTGGCGGGGGCGTACCTGTCGATCGGGACGATCGGCCCGTTCACCGAGAACATGTCGGCCGGCAAGGGGTTCATCGCCCTGGCCGCCGTGATCTTCGGTCGCTGGACGCCGCGCGGCGCCGTCGGAGCGGCGCTGCTGTTCGGGTTCTTCGCCGCCCTGCAGACCCTCGTCGGCATCCTGCAGGGACCGGCCGCGGTGCCGTCGAGCTTCCTCGCGATGCTGCCGTACCTCGCGACGATCCTCGCCGTCGCCGGGTTCGTCGGCCGCGTCCGGCCGCCGGCCGCGAGCGGGGAGGCGTACCCGTGACCGACGCACCCGTCGTCGACTGGGACGCCCTGCGCGCCGCCGCGCGTGCGGCGCTGGAGCACTCGTACGCCCCGTACTCGAAGTTCCCCGTCGGGGCGGCCGCGCTCGTCGACGACGGCCGGGTGGTGTCGGGGGCGAACGTCGAGAACGCCTCCTACGGCGTCACGCTCTGCGCCGAGTGCACGCTCGTCGGGCAGCTGCAGATGACGGGCGGCGGGCGCCTCGTCGCGTTCGCCTGCGTCGACGGCGCGGGGAACCTGCTCATGCCGTGCGGGCGCTGCCGCCAGCTGCTGTTCGAGTTCGGCGGGCCGACCCTGCTCGTGGACTCCCCGCGCGGGACCGTCCCCATGACCGAGGTGCTGCCCGACGCGTTCGGCCCGCACGACCTCACCGATCCCGCCCGCACTCCCGAGAAGCCCGGAGAGGCACCCCAGTGAGCCAGCAGTTCGCCGCCGTCGACGTCATCCGCACCAAGCGCGACCGGGGGGAGCTGTCGGACGCGCAGATCGACTGGGTGATCGACGCCTACACCCGCGGCGACGTCGCCGAGGAGCAGATGTCCTCCCTGGCGATGGCGGTCCTGCTCAACGGGATGACGCGGCGCGAGGTCTCGCGGTGGACGACGGCCATGATCGCCTCGGGTGCGCGGCTGGACTTCACCGACCTGCCGCGGCCCAGCGTCGACAAGCACTCCACCGGTGGGGTGGGGGACAAGGTGACACTGCCGCTCGCCCCGCTCGTCGCCGCGTGCGGTGCCGCCGTGCCGCAACTGTCCGGTCGCGGGCTCGGCCACACCGGCGGGACGCTCGACAAGCTCGAGGCGGTCCCCGGCTGGCGCGCCTCGCTGACGCTGCCGGAGATCCGCGCGCAGCTCACCGACCTCGGCGCCGTCATCTGCGCGGCCACCGGCGACCTCGCCCCGGCCGACAAGAAGCTCTACGCCCTGCGAGACGTCACCGGCACCGTCGAGGCCATCCCGCTCATCGCCAGCTCCATCATGAGCAAGAAGATCGCCGAGGGCACCAGCGCGCTCGTCCTCGACGTGAAGACCGGCTCCGGCGCGTTCATGAAGGAGCTCGCGCAGTCCGTCGAGCTCGCCCGGACCATGGTCGACCTGGGCACGGACGCCGGTGTGAAGACGGTCGCCGTGGTCACCGACATGTCGACCCCGCTGGGCCGCACCGCGGGCAACGCCCTCGAGGTCCGCGAGTCCGTCGAGGTGCTCGCCGGCGGCGGCCCCGCCGACCTCGTCGAGATCACGCTCGTGCTGGCGCGCGAGATGCTCGCCGCCGTCGGCCTCGACGCCGTCGACCCGGCCGACGCCCTCGCCGACGGCCGTGCGATGGACGCCTGGCGCCGGATGATCGCCGCGCAGGGCGGCGACCCGGACGCGCCGCTGCCGGTGGCCCGGCACACCCACGAGGTGCTGGCTCCCGCCGACGGGTTCCTCGACGTCGACGCGATGGCCGTCGGGGTCGCCGCGTGGCGGCTCGGCGCGGGCCGGTCCCGGCGCGAGGAGGCCGTCCAGGCCGGCGCGGGCGTCGAGCTGCACGCCGTCCGTGGGGACGCCGTGCGCGCGGGTCAGCCGGTCATGACGTTGCACACCGACACCCCCGAGCGCTTCGAGTGGGCGCTGCAGGCGCTGGAGGGCGGGTTCCCCGTCACCGCGAAGGCGCCCGCGGCGCGGCCGCTCGTGCACCAGCGCGTCACCGCCTGAGGCGCGTGGCCCCCCGCCGAGCCGGACCCCCGAGCGCCGAGGACGTGCTGCACGCGGGGCTGCGGGAGCAGCTGGACGCCTTCGTCGAGGAGCACCGCGCGGCGCTGGCGGCGTGCCTGGACGGGCTGACCGAGGAGCAGGCGCGGCGGCGGCTCGTGCCGTCGGCGACGACGCTGCTCGGACTCGTCAAGCACGCCACGTTCGTCGAGCGGGTGTGGTTCGAGGAGGCGGTGACGGGGCGCAGCCGGGCCGAGCTCGGGCTCGAGGCCGGGCCGGCGGAGTCCTTCGTGCTGAGCGCCGACGACACCGTCGCGTCGGTGCGCGCCGCCCACGCGGCCGCGTGCGACGCCTCCCGCCGGGCCGTGGCGGACCTCGGTCTCGACGACGTCGTCTCGGGGAACCGGCGGGGGCCGCTGCCGCTGCGGTGGGTCCTGCTGCACGTGCTGCGGGAGCTGGCGCAGCACTGCGGGCACGCCCAGATCCTGCGGGAACAGGTGCTCGCTCGGGACTAGGGGGTCCGCCGCCGGCTCGGACGTGCGAGGGTGCCACCCGAACGGCCCAGTGCGCGATCAAGGAGCGGGCGCAGCGCACCGATGGACCGGGGGGATGAGAGGAGTCCACGTGTTCCAGCCAGGGGCGCGAGCACCGCGCCGTCCGCGCGGGGCGTTCGCGTACCTCCTCCTCGCCGCGGGGCTCGTCGCCGCGTACCTGCTGCCGCTGCCCGACGCCGTGCGGTCGGCCGGTGTCAGCCTCTTCGGCATCAGCGCCCTCGTCGTCTCCGCCGTCGTCGTCCGCCGCCGTCGCCCGGGTCCGGCCTGGACCTGGTCGCTCGTGCCGGTGTGCGCCGGCCTCTTCCTCCTCGGCTCGGCGCTGCGGCCGCTGGCGCAGGGGTGGACCGGCCTGGCCGCCTTCGCGCCCGACCCGTTCTCCCTGGCCGGGTACGTCCTCCTCGTCGTGGTCCTGACGCGCATGGCGCGGGGGGTCGGCGGACTGCGCCGGGAGGTCGTGTTCGACGTCCTCGTCGCGAGCCTGGCCGCGGCGGCCGCGGCCGTGCAGTTCCTCGTGCTGCCCGTGCTGGAACTGCCGGGGCGCACCGTCCTCGGGTCGGTCCTCGCCGGCGTCTACCCGCTCTTCGACGTCGTCCTCGTGCTCCTCGTCCTCGACGTCATCATGAGTGCCCCGGGCGTCGCGGCGCACCGCTGGCTGACCGGTGCGGTGGCCTGCCTGCTCGTGGGGGACCTGGGGTACGCGGTGCTGGGCCGGCAGGGGCACTTCGTCGCCCCGACGGCGTTCGACGCGCCCTTCCTCCTCGCCTACTTCCTCATCGCGGTCGCCGTCCTGCACCTGCCCCGCGCGGGGGAGGAGCCGGTGCAGCCCGCGTCGACGTTCGACGCCTGGTCCGCGCCGCGGCTCGTGGTCCTGTGCCTGTCGCTGCTCGGCGCCGCCTACCTCGCGAGCGTCCGCACCGACCAGGGACCCGTCGGGCAGGGCGCCTCGTTCACCCTCCTGTGCGTGATGATCGGCCTCGTCGTCGTCCGGGCGGTCTCGGCCGTCAACGGGCAGGCGGCCGCCAAGGCCGTCCTGGAGCACCGCGCGACCCACGACGCGCTGACGGACCTGCCCGGCCGCGACGAGTTCGAGCGCCGCGTCGACGCCCTCCTGGCGACCGACACCGACGACGACCCCGAGCGGTACGTGCTCTTCGTCGACCTCGACGGGTTCAAGCGCGTCAACGACACCCACGGGCACGTCGTGGGCGACATGCTGCTGTGCGAGGTGGCCGCCCGGATGCGGGCGGTGGCCCCGCCGGACGCGGTGCCGGCGCGCCTGGCCGGGGACGAGTTCGTCCTCGCCGTCGCCGGACCCGACGCCGCCGCGGTGCGGTGCGCCACCGACCTGCTCGACGCCCTGCGCCGGCCCGTGCGGCTCCCCGTCGGTGACGTCGTCGTGTCCGCCTCGATCGGGCTCGCGCCCGTGCGCTCCACCCTGTCGGTGGCCCTGCGCGAGGCCGACCTGGCGATGTACCGGGCGAAGTCGCAGGGCCGCAACCGGCACGTCCTGTGGGACGACGCCCTGCGCCGCGCCATCGGCGACGAGGTCGAGTTCGAGCTCGACCTGCGCTGCGCCGTGGCGGAGCAGACCCTCGAGGTCCACTACCAGGCGATCGTCTCCCTGGCGACGGGCGTCCCGCGCGGGGTCGAGGCGCTGCTGCGCTGGAACCACCCGCTGCACGGACCGATCTCCCCGGCCGTGTTCGTGCCCGTGCTGGAGGAGACCGGTCTCGTGCTCGAGGTCGGCCGCTGGGTCCTCGACACGGCGCTCGCCGACCTCGCGGCCTGGCGGGACGCCGGCGTCGTCGGCGAGGACTTCCTGGTGTCCGTCAACGTCTCACCGCGGCAGCTGCTCGACGAGGACTTCGCCGACTCCGTGCACGGTCTGCTCGCCACCCGCGGGATCGCGGGCGACGCGCTCCTGCTCGAGATCACCGAGTCCTCGATGCTGGAGAAGGACGACCGCACCCTGGACCTGCTGGACCGGTTGCGGGGGCTCGGGGTCGGCCTGGCCGTCGACGACTTCGGGACGGGGTACTCCGCGCTGAGCTACCTGCGCAGCTTCCCCGTGACCCGCGTGAAGGTGGACCGCAGCTTCGTCTCCGGTCTCGGCGGCGCCGACGCCGACGCCGCGGTCGTGCGCGCGGTCGTGGCGGTCAGCGAGGCCCTCGGGCTCGCCGTCACCGCCGAGCGCGTGGAGACCGAGGAGCAGCGGGCCGTCCTGGCCGGCCTCGGGGTCGGGCACGGACAGGGCTGGTTGTGGCACCGTGCCCAGTCCGCGCGGGACGTGGCCGAGTACCTGCACGACGCCGGGGCGTTGCACCACCGGCGACCGGTTCAGGCCGACGCGAAGTCGTAGGCCCAGTAGGTCTGCTCGTCGAGGCGTTCTCCCGTGGTCTCGTGGCCGAAGGAGTTCACGATCCGGCCGATGAGGCGGGGAAGCGCCAGCCGTTCGTCGTTGTACCGGCAGATGTCCAGGCTCGCGATGCCCCGGTTGTCGTGGACGACGCGGCACATCGCCTCGACGAGGGTGACGAACACACCGCTGCTGCGGTAGGCGGGGTGCACACCCACGCAGCCGATGTACCAGATGCTGCGCTCGGCGAACTGCCGCGGCCAACGCTGCTCGTAGTACGCCTCGGACAACTGGTACACGGTGGACAGGTCGTTGGAGAACGTCGCGAAACCGCAGAGGACGTCGAGGTCGACGTCGCGCACGACGTACTTGAACACCCGTTCGTCCGCGCAGACCTCCTCGAACTCCTCGCGGGTCATGAGGTGCTGCTGCACGGCGCGGGTGGCCAGGCCCGCGAAGGCGAGTTCGTAGACCTTCCACGCCTGTTCCAGGTCGTCGCCGGTGAGCGTGGTCGTCGTGTCGAGAACGGTCGTCGCGCGCGGCATGTCGTCTCCTCCAGGTGCGGGTGGGATGACCGGATCCTGCCAGGACGCGTGCACCGTACGTGACGTCCGGTGATCTTGGCCACCCTTCCGGCGCACCGGGTTTCCCCCGGACGGACGCCTCGGACACCGTGCGTTCCGGTCAGCGGAAGCCGGACGGGTGAGTTCCTGGGGAAACCCCTGGGAGTTCAGTGGGCGCCGAGTTCGACGAGCAGCACCCCGGCGGCGATGAGGGCCAGTCCCAGGGCCGTCGTGCGGGTCAACGGGTCCCCGAACACCGCCCGCGCCAGCAGCGCGGTGAGGGCGATGCCGACCGCGGACCACACCCCGTACGCGACGCCGACCGGCATCCCGGCCCGCAGCGCCAGGGACAGCAGGCCGAACGAGACGAGGTACCCGGCGGCCGTGACGGGCAACCACCGGCGCCGCCGGCCGCCGTCGGACATCCGCAGCACGGCGGTCGCGGCGACCTCGAACAGCACCGCGCCGGCGAGGAACACCCAGCTCACGCGTCCTCCTCGGGGTGGCGCGCGCCGAGTTCCACCAGCAGGACGCCGGCGACGATGAGGGCGATGCCCGCGCCCATCACGGGGGTGAGGGGTTCGGCGAACAGGAACGCCCCCGCGACCGCGGTGAGGACGACCCCGGTCGCTGCCCACAACCCGTACGCGACACCGATCGACATCCCGGCGCGCAGCACCGCGGCCAGGAGCACGAAGGCGGCGAGGTACCCGGCCACGACGAGGACGAACCACGTCGGGTCGTCGTTCGCGGCCCTCAGGGCCAGCGTCGCGCTGACCTCCGACAGGACCGCCCCGGCCAGCAGGCCCCAGGTTCTCGTGCGCACCCGGGCACGCTACCGGCCGGGGAACCCCTCAGGCGGCGGCGGAACCCGGGGTGCCCGACGGCGGGGTTCCCCCTGCGCCGGGAGCGGGGTGGCCGGAACTGTCCGACCCCATGCCGGCCATCGTGCCCGCGGTGGGTTCGGTCGTGGTGTCCACCCCGACGGTCAGCGTCAGGGTGTAGCCGGTGGTCGGATCGCCCTCGTACACGGGTGTCTGCGAGGCGCCGCCGTCGTCGCCGAACACGTTGTCGGTGTCGAGGCCGACCTTGGCGAAGTTCGTCACCGACGCCTCGTACCCCGAGGTGGCGTAGACGGCGGTGCAGGCGTCCGCGGGCAGCGCCACCTGCGACGTGGCGATGCAGTTCGCGACGTCGCTGATCTCGTCGACCGACGGGTAGACCTCGAAGTGGACGTGCGGCCAGCGGCCGTCGTAGCAGGCCGGGTAGATGCTCGTGAAGGTCACCTTCCCGTCGGCGTCGGCCACCTGGACCCCGCGCAGGTAGTTCTCGTCCGCGATGTCGCTGGAGTAGAGGGAGTACTCACCGTCCCGGTTGCAGTGCCAGACGTAGACGGCGACCCCCTCGAACGGGACGTTCCCGCCCGCGAGGTCGACGACGTCCAGCGTGAGGGTCATGGGAACGCCCTCCGCCGTGGTCGTGCTCGATCCGAAGCTGGAGCGGATGTCGCTGCGGACGACCCCGCTCTGCTCCAGGACGTCCGGGCCGTTCGAACCGTCGCCGGGGTAGGGGCCTGCGGTCTCGTCGGGGATCTCGGTGAGCGAGGCCGTGCTCGCCGTGGTGGCGCTGGTGGAACTCGTGCCGGCCGACCCGGTGGTCGTGTCGTCGGCGCCGCACGCCGCGAGCGTCAGCCCGGTGGCGCCGAGGCCGAGCAGGCCCAGGGCGCGGCGGCGTCCGATCCCGCGGGAGGTCATCCGCGTCGTCATCGTCGCGATGTCGAACGCCAGCCCCTGGTCGTCGACGTCCTCGTGGGGGCGGGGGAGCGGGCGGCCCTCGTAGCTCGTCATGGGTACACCGTCGGTGCCCCACCCCAGGACGAGCGGTGGGACGTCAGTGCGCCGGCTGTGAGACGGGCTGCCCGACGCGACGGGCCGCGACGAGCGCCAGGACGGCGAGCGCCGTGCACAGCGGGAGGGTGCCCGCGAAGGAGGCCCAGCCCGAGACGGCGGCGAACGCCGTGAACGTCAACCCGGTCAGGGCCATCGCCGTCCCGCCGCCGACCGCGTCGGCGATGGTGAGCGCGGAGGACCCCGAACCCTCCTGACCCGGCGTCGACTGCTCCAGGACGAGGACCGTCGTGCGGGGGAACCCCAGCCCCATGCCGGCGCCGGCGGCGAACCAGCCCAGTGCGCAGCCGACCGCCGCCGCGACGGACCCCGGGTCCACCAGCGCGACGGCGGCCTGCGCGGCCACGCCGACGAGCAGCAGGACCGTGCCGATCCGCACGGCCCGCACGTGCGGCAGGCGCGGTCCCAGGCGCCCCTGCACCGCCGAGGCGGACGCCCACGCGACCGCCGCCGCCGTCAGCACGATCCCGGCCAGGCGCAGCGAGACGTCGAACCGTTCGAAGAGCATGCGCGGCAGGTGGACCTCGGTGCTGAAGAAGGTGGCGGCGAGCAGGCCGCGCAGCAGGACGACCGAGGGCAGTCCGGGCCGTCCGGTCAGCGTGCCGGCCGGCAGCAGCGGCCGGACCGCCACGACGAGCACGGCCAGGGCGACGGCCGCCGCGAGCCACCGCCAGAGCGCGCTGCCGCCCAGGCTGCCGGCCGAGCTCACGGCGACGACCGCCAGCGACGTCCCCGCCGCGGCGAGGAAGCGCCCGGTCGGGAACGCGTCCGACGACGTCACGGGGGCCCGGACGCGCAGGAGCGTGGGCAGCACCGCGCCCGCCGCGACGAGGACGAGCACGAGGACCCCGGAGAACACCCAGTGCCAGCTCCACGTCGTGGCGACGAACGCGGCGGCGGCGGGCCCGACGATCGAGGGCAGGACCCAGGCGGCGGCGAACGCGCCGAAGACGGCCGGCCGCAGCGCCGGGGGGAAGGCCAGCGCGACGAGGACGTAGAGCGTCACGCTGATCCCGCCGGACCCCAGACCCTGCAGGAACCGGCCGGCGACGAAGACGGGCATCGACGGGGCGAGCGCCGCCACGAGCAGCCCGACGCAGAACACGACGACCGCGGCGAGGAGCGGCCGGGCCGGACCGCGGCGGTCCGACCAGCTGCCCGCGGCGACCATGCCCACCACGCTGGCCGCCAGCGTCGCGGCGAAGGCCGTCGCGTAGGCGCTGCGGCCGCCGAGGTCGGCCACCACGAGCGGCATCACCGTGGTCACGGCGAGGCTCTCGAAGGCGGAGAGGAAGACCAGAGCCGTCGTCCCGAGGGTCATCACGAGGTAGCGGCGCGAGAAGATCCCGCCCGCGGGGGGCTCGGCGTCGGTCGGGGTGGGGCGCGCGGCACTGCCCCGGTCGGTGCTCTGGGTCACGACCTCACGCTAGGACCTCCAGCGCGCTGCAGCTCAACCCGTTCCTCCCGCGTCCGGCGGTGCGGGGGAGCCGGCCACGTCGCGCAGGGCGTCCAGGACGGTGCGCACCCCGCGCCGGGACAGCGCCTCGGGGCGCAGCAGCGCGTCGACCCGGCGGTTCACGCTCACGTCGGCCAGCGGGCGCAGCACGACGCCGGGCCCGGGGCGGCTCGTGCGGGCCGGCATGAGGGCGATCGCGTCACCGGCGGCGACGACGGACGCCGCGACGAAGAACTCGTTGATGCGGTGCACCACGTCCAGGGGCCGGCGCGCGGCGACCGCCACCACGTCGAGGACCCCGGCCAGCGGGAACCCCTCGTGCACGGAGATCCAGCGTTCGGCGGCGACGTCGGCGACCCGCAGCTCCTCGCGCCCGGCCAGCGGGTGGTCGGCCGCCAGCGCCACGTGCAGGGGTTCGAGCAGCAGCGGAACCACCCGCACCCGCCGCGCCGGCCAGGCGGGGGAGGCCTCCGGCCGGTGGGCGACCACGACGTCGTGGTCGGCGACCAGGGCGGGGAAGGCGTCCTGGGCGACGTCCTCGTCGGTGCAGCGCAGCGGCGGGGTGCCGTCGAGGGCGGTCAGCAGGGGCCCGAACCAGGCCAGCGCGGCGGAGTGGAAGGCGGCGACGGAGACGGGGGTGTGCGCGGAGTCGAGGTGGTCGCCCACCGCGCGGCGGGCGGCGTCCAGGGCGGCCGCGACGTCGACGGCGGCGCTCGCGAGCGCCTCGCCCGCCGGTGTGAGGACCAGCGTCCGGCCGCGCCGCTCGGTCAGCGGGGCGGGACAGGAGCGTTGCAGCGCAGCCAGTTGCTGCGACACGGCCGACGGCGTGACGTGCAGCGCCCGGGCGGCGGCGGCCAGGCTGCCGCGCTCGGCGAGCTCGCGCAACACGCTCAGCTGACGCTCGTCCATGAAGCGATGCTAATCCTTGCGTTCAGCAGATCGAGCTGGACTGAACTGTCGCCGCCGCCGACGCTGGTGGGGTGCGTGATCGACGGGTGGACGCCCTGCTGCTGGGCGTCGCGGTGGTGTGGGGCAGCAGCTACCTCGCGGCCAAGGTGCTGCTGGACAGCAGCGCGGGGACGGGCGCGGTCCTGCCGGTCCTGACGCTGCGCTACGTCGGGGCGGCGCTCGCGCTCGCCGTCGTCGTGGTCCTCACGCGGGCGCGGGTCGGGCGGCACGAGCTGCGCTGGGGGCTGGTCCTGGGCACCTCGCAGGTGGCCGTGCTGCTGCTGGAGACGTACGGCGTCGCGGGCACCACGGCGACCAACGCGGGTCTGCTCATCTCCACGACCATCCTCCTCACCCCGGCCGTCGAGGGCCTGTGGACCCGGTCGTGGCTCCCGCCGTCGTTCTTCGCCGCGGCCCTCGTCGCGGTCGTGGGCGTCGCCCTGCTCGTCGGCGGCGGCGGGTGGCGCACCCCCACGGCCGGTGACCTCCTGGTGCTGGCCGCGGCCGTCGTGCGGGCCTGCCACGTCACGGCGATCGGCCGGGTCACCCGGCGCGTGCCGCTGGACCTGCGCGGGCTGACCTTCGTCCAGACCGTCGTCGGCGCCGTCGTGGGCCTGGTGCTGGCCCCGGGCGCCACGACCGGCTTCGCGACGTCCGCGAGCGCCGCGCAGTGGGCGGGGCTGGCCTACCTGGCCCTGGGCTGCAGCGTCTTCGCCTTCCTCGCGCAGTCCTGGGCGGTGCGACGCACCTCGGCCGCCCGGGCCAGCCTGCTGCTCGGCACCGAACCGTTGTGGGCGGTGCTGTTCGGGGTGGCCCTCGCCGGCGACGCGCTCGGCCTGACCGGCGTGCTCGGGGCCGTGCTGCTGCTCGGGGCGACGGCTGCCGGTCAGCGCATCGAACTGCGCTCGGCCGCCCGGGGACCGGCGGCGCGCGAGCGGCCGACGGCGCAACTGGCAGGATCGGAGCCGTGAGCGAGACGACCTCCACCACCCCGCAGACCACCCTGGAGCGCGTGCGCGCCCTGCCCAAGGTGTCGTTGCACGACCACCTCGACGGCGGCCTGCGCCCGGCGACGATCGTCGAGATCGCGTCGGCCAACGGGCACCGGCTGCCCACGACGGACCCCGAGGAGCTGCGCGCGTGGTTCCGCGACGCGGCCGACTCCGGCACGCTCGTGCGCTACCTCGAGACGTTCGACCACACCATCGCCGTCATGCAGGACGCCGAGTCCCTGGCCCGCGTGGCCGAGGAGGCCGTCCTCGACCTCGCCGCGGACGGCGTCGTCTACGGCGAGCTGCGGTACGCCCCGGAGCAGCACCTGCAGCAGGGCCTGACCCTGGACCAGGTCGTCGAGGCCGTCGAGGTCGGCATGCGCCGTGGCGAGCAGCGGGCCGCCGCGGCGGGCACGCCGATCCGCGTGGGCACGCTCGTCACCGCCATGCGGCACGCCGACCGCGGGCTGGAGATCGCCGAGCTCGCGCTGCGCCACCGCGACGCCGGGGTCGTCGGGTTCGACATCGCCGGCGCCGAGATCGGGTTCCCGCCCTCGAACCACCTCGCGGCCTTCGACCGCCTGCACGCCGAGAACTTCCCCGTGACGATCCACGCGGGGGAGGCGTTCGGTCTGCCGAGCATCGCCGACGCCCTGCACCCCTGCGGCGCCGAGCGCATCGGGCACGGCGTCCGCATCGTCGAGGACGTCACCGTCGGTGAAGGCCGCGACGCACACGGTCTGCCGAACGCCACGCTGGGCCGCCTCGCGACCTGGGTGCGCGACCGCGGGATCGTCCTGGAGCTGTGCCCGTCGAGCAACGTCCAGACGGGTGCCGCGACGAGCGTGGCCGAGCACCCCATCACCCTGCTCAAGGACCTCGGGTTCTCCATCAGCGTCAACACCGACAACCGGCTCATGTCCGGCACGTCGCTCTCGCGCGAGTTCGCGCTGCTCGTGGACGAGGCCGGCTGGGACCTCGCGGACGTCGAGCGCGCCACGATCACCGCGCTGTCCGGGTCCTTCCTGCCCTTCCCCGACCGCGTGGCGCTCGCGAGCGACGTCATCCGGCCCGCCTTCGCCTGAGGGTTCACCCGCGGTCGTAGGCCGGCTCGTAGGTCGCGAGGACGTCCCGGGCCGTCGCCACGAGGTCGGCGACGAGCTCGGGGGGTTCGAGGACGACGACGAGCCGGCCGAGGCCGAGCAGGACGGCCCGGGCGGCCGGCAGCGCGCGGAACGTGGCGGTGACCTCCACGGTCCGCTCGTCGCCGTCCCCGTCCGGGGGCAGCTCCCGCACGACGGGCTCGGCGACGAGCTGCGCGTCGGCGATGCGCAGGAGCATCCCGGCGTCGGCGGCGGCGATCCGCAGCCGCACCTCGACCCCGCCGCTCGAGGGGCGTTCCACCTGCTCCCGCAGCCGCTCCCACACCGCGGGCAGCCCCGGCAGGTCGGCCGGGACGGGGTCGTCGAGCACGTCGACCCCCGCGACGCGGTCCACGCGGAACAGCCGTTCCCAGTCCCGCTCCGCCTCCGTCGGCGCCGCGACGAGGTACCAGGTGCCGCCCTTGGCGACGAGGCCGAGCGGGTTCAGCGTGCGCGTCGAGACGCGGGTCGCGCCGGCCGAGCGGTAGCGCAGCCGGATGCGACGGGCCGAGAAGACCGCCTCCTGCAGCGGCGCCAGGTGCTCCGGGCGGTCCTCGCGCGAACGCCACCCGGCCGGTTCGACGAGGATCCGCTCGGCCGCGCGGGCGAAGGGGGCGCGCTGGGCCGCCGGCGTCGCCGCGAGCAGCTTGCGGACGGCCGACTCCCACGCGGGCCGCTGCGGGTCGGCGGTGCCGGACGAGCCGGAGAAGAGGGCGCGCGCCTCGGCCGTGGTGAACCCCGTGACGTCGGTCCGCCAGTTCTCGACCAGCGAGATCCCGCCGCCCCGGCCGCGTTCGGTCCACACCGGCACCCCGGCCGCGGACAGCGCCTCGACGTCGCGCAGCACCGTCCGGGTCGAGACCTCCAGGCGCCGGGCGAGGTCGGGTGCCGTGCAGCGGCCGTGCGTCTGGAGCAGGAAGAGCAGTGACAGGAGGCGGTCGGCGCGCACCCGGTGAGGATGTCAGGGAAAGGTGACAGGAGGTGTCTTGTTCAGGGGCCAGGCTGCCGTCATGACCAGTGCTGAGGACCCCCGCCAGACCATGCTCCGCGCCGCCGAGCTCGCCGGCCGCGTGCTCGACGCCGTCCCCGCCGACGCGCACTCCGGACCGACCCCGTGCACGGCGTGGACCGTCGGCGACCTGCTCGGCCACCTCGTCGCCGTCACGCACCGCGTCGCCCACATCGGCCGCGGCGGCCACCCGTTCGAGCTGCCCACGCTCCTGACGTCGGAGCCCGACGGGGGTTTCACCGCCGCCTACGCCGCCGGTCTGGCCGAGGTGCGCGCGGCGTGGGCCGACGACGCCGTCCTGACGACGACGGTGCACCACCCGGCCGGCGACATGCCCGGTGCGGTCGGCGCCACGATCTACGCCCAGGAGTTCGCCACCCACGCCGTGGACCTCGCCGTCGCGACGGGCCGGCAGGACCTGCTCGACGAGGAGTTCCTCGCCGGGGTCCTGGAGATCGCCCGGCGCGTGGTGCCCGCGCAGCGGGACGGGTTCCCCTTCGACCCGCCGGTCGCGGTCCCGGACGACGCGCCCGCGCACGTGCGGTTGTCCGGGTGGCTCGGCCGGGCGCCCGGCGTGAGCACCACTCAGGTGTAACGGTCGCGGTTGGCCTTGGCGATCTTCTTCCACTCCCGGCGCCGGTCGGCGGCCAGGCGGGCATCGGTCCGGCTGGCGAACCACGCCTGTTCCCGTTCGAGCTTGCGGAGGTTCTCCAGGCGGTGCCGGTCGAACACGCCGGCGTCGATCGCGGCGAGCACCGCGCACCCGGGTTCGGAGGTGTGCGAGCAGTCGGAGAACCGGCAGTCCACCGCGATCTCCTCGACGTCGGCGAACGTCCGGTCGAGGGCGTCCCCGAGGTCGGACACCCCGAGGCTGCGCAGTCCCGGGGTGTCGACGAGGACGAGGGGTTCTCCGGCACCGGGGACGGGCTGGAGTTCCCGCGTCACCGTCGTGTGCCGTCCCTTGCCGTCCACGGACCGGACGGCACCGACCGCGAAACGGTCCTCACCGAGCAGGAGGTTGGCCAGCGTGGACTTCCCCGCACCCGAGGACCCGAGCAGGACCACGGTGCCGCGCAGGTGGTTCCGCAGTTCCGCGACGGTGGCCGGATCGTCCTGGCGGACCGGGACGACCTCGACCCCGACGGCGTCGGTCCGCACCCGGTCGGCGATGCGATCGAGGTCGTGCGCGGGAACCAGGTCGCTCTTGGTGAGGGCCACGACGGGGTGCGCCCCGGAGTTCCAGGCCAGCGCCAGGAACCGTTCGACGCGGCCGTTCGTCGTCCGCGACTCCGCGCCGATCGCGACGACGACCGTGTCGACGTTCGCGGCCAGCACGTGTTCGGCCGAACGCCCCGTGACCGAGGCCCGCGCGAGGACCGTGCGGCGGGGCAGGACGCCGACGGGCCGGGCCCCGTCGGGGTCGTCGAGCGACAGGCCGACCCAGTCGCCCGTGGTGGGTTCGGGGACCAGCGTCCCTGCGGGGACCTCGACCCGCTGCGGCCCGAGCGGGGTCTGCACGTCGCAGGCGCCGCGGTGCACCCGCACCACGCGGGCCGGCAGCAGGTGGGGTTCGGTGTTCTCGCCGGTGTTCTTGGCGGGGATCGCCGCCCCCGGGGTGCCCGCAGGGGAGAACACCCGGGAACTCGCGGTGGAACCGGTGCGGAACCCCGCGTGGAACACCGCCCAGCGCCGGTCCCAGTCCTCGTCCCAGCCGAGCCGGGTCAGCGGGTCGGAGGGGTTCGCCTCGATCGTCACGTCGTCGAGGCTAGGTTCGGCCGGGAACTCCCGGCGAGGGGTTTTCGGGGCCCTCAGAGGGTCACGACGACACGGCCGCGGAACCGGCCGGCCTCCCCGTCCGCGTGGACCGCGGCGAGGTCGGCCAGGGGGCGGCGCTGCGAGACGTCGAGGACGAGTTCCCCGGCGTCGACCGCGCGGACCAGGTCCGCCAGCTGCGCGGTGTCGTTGCGGACGTACAGGACCGTCCAGTGCACGTCGCGCGCCTCGTCGTCGGTCAGCGGCAGCGGCGGGGCGCTCACGGCGCGCCCGCCGGGGCGCACGAGGTCGGTGAGGCGGCTCAGCTGCGCCGGGTCCCCGGAGACGTTGTTGAACAGCAGGTCGACGGGTCCGTCGAGGGCGTCGGCCAGGGACGTGGCGGTGTAGTCGACGACCTCGTCCGCGCCGCGCGCCAGGACGGCGTCCCGGCTGCGGGGGCCGGCCGTGGCGATCACGTGCGCGCCGGCGCGCTTGGCCAGCTGCACCGCGAAACCTCCGACCCCGCCGCCCGCGCCGTTGACCAGGACGCGTTCCCCGGCCTGCAGGCGGCCGTGGTCGAACAGGCCCTGGAACGCGGTGAGGCCGGCGACCGGCAGGACCGCCGCGTCGGCCAGCGGGACCGACCGGGGGGCGGGGACCAGAAGGTCGCGAGGGACGGCGGCGAACTCCGCCGCCCCGCCACCGACGGGCACGCCGAGGAAGGCCACGACGTGCTCGTCCGTCTCGACGCCGTCCGCCACCACGGTCCCGGAGACCTCCAGCCCGGGGGTGTACGGCAGCTGCACGGGGATGAGCTCGGTCATGACGCCCGAGCGGATGGCGGCGTCGACGGCGTTGAAGGTGGTGCCGGCGACCCGGACGAGCACCTCGCCGGGGGCGGGGACGGGCTGGTCGACCTCGGCGACCTGCAGGACGTCGGGGGTTCCGAAGCGGGTGACCTGGACTGCACGCACGGGGGGCTTCCTCTCGTCAGGCGCTTCGAATTTGAAGCACATGGAGAGACTACGACTGCTTCGAATTCGACGCAAGTAGTCTGGAGGAGTGGACCGCAACGGACTAAGCGACCAGCAGCTCGCGGCGTACCTCGCCCTCACCGAGGTCGGCAACCTCCTGCAGCAGGCCGTCGCGGACCAGCTGCGCGCCGACGGCGACCTGAGCCCGGTGCAGTTCCAGGTGCTCGCGCTGCTCGCCGCCCCCGCTGCGCCGCAGTACCGCATGACGGACCTGGCCGACCGCATCGTCTACAGCCGCAGCGGCTTCACCTACCAGGCGGGGCAGCTGGAGAAGCGGGGCCTCATCGCCCGCGAACCGTCACCGGAGGACGAGCGGAGCACCGTCGTCCGGCTCACCGACAGCGGTCGCGCGGTGCTCGCCGACGTCATGCCCGGGCACGTCGAGGTCGTGCGCAGCCTGCTGGTCGAAGCGGTGCCCGACGGGGACGTCGGGGCGCTGAGCGCGGTCCTCGGTCCGGTGCGCGACCGGCTGCGCAACGCTCCGCCCCGCTCGGCGCGTCCGCGGCGCCGGCGGGGCTGAGGTCCCGGTCGGGTCAGCGGCCGGGGGCGGCGTCGACCAGTCGCCCGAGCTCGTGCCCGGCGGCCGGGGCGGCGCCGTCGAAGGCGCTGGTCACGACCTGGCGGGCGCGGTCCAGGCCGGCTCCGCCGAACCCGCCGGGGCCACCCAGGCCGCCGACGGGGTTGCCGGGCAGCAGGGGCAGGACGAGGGCGAGGACCAGGACGGCGAGACCGCCGCGCAGGACCGCCCCGGCGGCGCGGTCCACGACCCGCAGGTGGACGGCGTTCAACGCCCGGGACAGGGCGGTGCCGAGCGCGCCACCGAGGCCGGCGCCGACCACGGCGAGCACGACGACGGTGCCGGCGACGAGGGCGACCTCGTTCCAGCCGGTCTGCGGCCACCGGGCGTCGATCCGGTCGGCGACGGTGAACCCGGCGAAGGCCCCGGCGCCGAGGCCGAGGAGCGCCAGCACGAGGCGCGAGGCCCCGTTGCGCCAGCCGGAGCGGGCGGCCAGGACGACGATCAACACCGCCAGGGCCAGCACGAGGAGGCCGGCGGGGCGGACCCCGCCGAGCAGGTGCGGGGGGAGGAAGGGGATGTCCACGTAGGGACCGTAGGCACGCGGGTGGCTGCCGGAACAGCTGTGCGGCAGGAACTTCAGGGTCGGTTCAGGGTTTCCCCCGAGGCTCCGTCGGAGCGCGCACCGGACGTGCACGGGACGTCCACGGGTCCCGCCCGCCCCCTCCTCGGCCCCGCCCCGTCCTGCCGGGTGGCGGGGTCAGGCGGGCCGGACGGCGCCGGTGAACAACGGCCCGACCAGCGCGAGGTCGTCGAGGTCGGCGAGGTGCTCGGCGGGCAACGGCGGCAGGACGCGGGTCCCGGCCTCGGCGCAGGCCAGGCGCAGGCCGGCGTCCCAGTCGCCGGGGGCCGCGCGCGCGTCGAGCAGCGTCACGGTCGTGGCGAGCTTGCGCACCGTGTCGGCGTCGCGGGCCACCACCGTGACGGCCTCGGCGGGGAACTCGGCGGCCACCACGTCGACGAGCGCGCCCACGGCGGCGGACTCGTGCGCGACGACGCAGCGGGCGCCCGCGGCGAGCGCGGAGCACAGGACGCGGGCCGCGCCGAGGAACTCCTCGGGGGCCAGCACGCCCAACGGAGGTGGCCGTCGGCCGCCGGCGGCCACGGGCAGCACGAGGTCGAGCTTGTCGGCCCAACCGGCCCACCGGACGATCGTGTCGATGCACCCGTCGACCTGCGTCACGGCCTCGGAGATCCGGCAGCGGTGCGCGCGGCGGACCTGCTCGACGAACCGCTGGCGACCCGACTCCACCTCGGCGGCGGCGGCCAGCAGCGCCCGCCCGCGCCGAGCGGCGCTCTGGGCGGGGGAGCGGGGCCGGACGGGGCGTTCACCCACGGCACGCCCGGAGCAGGTCGAGGGCGTCGCGCCGCGCGTCCGGCGGGGCGGGCACCTCCGTGCCGAGCTCGCCGCCCCACACGGTCACCGAGCCGGCGCCCGCGAGGTGGGTGAGGGCGTCGTCGGCGGAGCGGACCGACCGGACCCCCAGGACGGGGCCGGGGGGCGGCCACGCGCTGTGCCGGCCGACGGTCGCGATGCCGGGGGGTGCCCACCAGCCGCCCGGGGGCAGGCCGGCGGGCAGACCCGCCGTCGCGTCGAGGACCTCGCGCGCGGCCCGCGCCAGGTGCGGGGTGGGCACCGGGCCGACGGCCGTCGCGCGGTCCAGCGGGTGGCCGGTGTGCAGACGCGAGACCGCGGGAGCGACCCGGGCCACGAGCGCGTCGACGACGGAGCGGTGCGCGAGCACGCGGGAGCCGCCGGGACGTTCGTGAGCGCCGCCGATCGCGGCCTCCACGAGGGCGACGGAGACGGCCTCGAGGTCGGCGCCGGCGAGGACGACGTCGACGTGCGGGGCGTCGGGGCGCTGCAGCAGCGGCGTTCCGCGCCCGGCGAGCGCGACGCCGACCGACCGCAGGTCCTCGGCGGAACCGTCCGCGCGGACCGCGACGAGGTCGGGGTGGGCCCACAGGACCGCGTCCGTCGCGGCGTCGGCGCCCGGTGCCGACCGGACGAGCCCGGACGGCAACCCGGCCTCCTCCAGGAGCCGGACGAACTGCCGCGCGGTCGCAGCGGCCGCCGGCCGGGCCCGCAGCACGACACCGCACCCGGTGGCGAGGGCGGCGACGACGGCGCTCAGCGCGTCGGCCGTGCTCGTGCGCCAGGTCGTCAGCAGCACGACGACCCCGCCGCCCGGCCGGTGCGCGGCGCCGACGCTCTCGAGCTTGTCGGCCCAGCCGGCGGCGGAGAACGCGGCGGCGTGCGCCGCCGGGGCGTCCAGGGTGAAGCCGGCGGCCAGGGGACGACCGGTCGTCAGGGCCGCGGTGACGGCGAGGGCACGCACGTGGCCGGCCAGGACGTCGGAGACGGCGAAGAGGAAACGTGCCCGGTCCTGGGCCGAGAGCCAGGCCCAGTCGGTGCGGCTGGTGGCGGCGACCGCCGTGGCGATGTCGCGGGCGAGGTCGGGCCCGGTGTCCTCCACCCGCAGGAGGCGTTCGCCCGTCGTGGGGGCCAGCACGTCGAGCAGGTCGCCGGTCGCGCCGGGGGTGCTCGTCGGGCCCCCGGGTCCGTCCGCGAGGACGAGGCCGGGCACCTCGTCGGGCAGGGTCGCCGTGCCCGGGGCGGGGGTCGGCGACGCGGCGAGGGAGTCGGCGGCGGCAGGCAGGTCCCGGGTGGTGACGCGCAGCGGGGACTCCCGCGGGGCGGTCAGTCCCACGACGACATCCGGTAGCGAAGCGCTCACGAAGCGTGAGTCTACTGAGGTTCCTGTGTTCTGAGAGGGCCGTTCGGGGGATGCGTCCAGCGCACTGAGAGGGTGGGCCCGTGGCCGCCCACCAGCACGAGCACCCGCACTCCCATCCCCACCCGCTCCCCGCCGACCCGGTGACCACGGCGGGCGACGACCGCGAGTACGCCTGGTACGCGGGCGACCACCACATCCACACGACGTTCTCCCGCGACGCCATGTACTCCGTCGACGACCAGGTGCGCCGCGGTCACGAGTGCGGGCTGGACTGGATGGTCATCACCGACCACGGCGGACCCGACCACGCCAAGCAGTCCGTCGCCCTGCAGACCCCGCTCATCGCGCAGGCCCGTCGCCGGCACGACGTCCTCGTCTTCCAGGGCATGGAGTGGAACATCCCGGGCGCCGAGCACGCGACGTTCATCGCCCCCGAGCACGAGGGCACCCCCGACCTGCTGCAGCGCTTCGAGCGCATGTTCGACGGCGACGTCCTCGCCGCCCGGCAGAACCCCGGCGGGCCGGAGCTGATCCGGGACTCCGTCGAGGGCGGGCCGGTGGCCGAGCAGCTCGGCCTCGACGCCCTCGCGTGGCTCGTCGAGGAACTGCGCACCGGAGGGGTGGGGGAGGCGCTCGTGCTGTCCAACCACCCCATGCGCACCGGTCGGGTCTCGCCGTCGAAGGTGCGCGGCTGGCGCGACGCCGCCCCCGGGGTGTTCGTCGGCTGGGAGGGCGCCCCCGGGCACCAGGCCGCCGCGCTCCCGGCGCCGCTCGGGCGCGGGCGCGGACGGGGTCAGTACGACGAGAGCCCCGGCCGCTGGTCGTTCCCCGGGTACGACCTGGACCAGTACCGGACGTGGGGCGGGTTCGACGCCGCGACGGCGCGGATGGGCGGGCTGTGGGACTCCCTGCTGGCCGAGGGCCTGCCGTGGTGGATCACGGCGAACTCCGACAACCACTTCGACATCGGCGACACGGTCCGCGTCGGGAACCCCTCCCTCGAGCACTACCGCCGCCACGGTTCGCGCGGGGAACCCGTCGAGACGGGCGTCGTCCAGCACGGGTACGTCGACTTCGCGCCCGGTTTCTACTCCCGCACCTGCGTCGGCTCGACCACCCGCGACTACCGCTCGGTCATGGCGGCCCTGCGGTCCGGGCGCGTCTTCGTGGTCCACGGCGGTCTCGTGCGCGCCGTGGAGGGGCGCGTGCGCACCGGTCCCGGTCCCGGGGTGACGTTCGGGGCGCGCACGAGCGTGGCCCGCGGCGGCGACGTGGAGGTCGAACTGCGCGTCGACCCCGCCACGGAGGCCAACGGCAGCGGCGAGGTGCCGCGGTCGGCGCGCTGGGACGTCATCGTCGGCACGGTCACCGGCCGGGTCGCCGACGTCGACCGCGACCTGTTCGAAGCGCCCGGCACCCGGGTCGTCGAGAGCTTCGAGGTGCCCGCGCACGCCACCGGCCCGCAGGTCTTCCGGACCGTCCTGCGCGGGGTCGCCGACCCGCTGTACGTCCGCTTCCGCGGCAGCGACGGCCGGCACGCCGACGCCGACGGTCACCCCCGCGTCGACCGCATCGGCGACTCCGACCCGTGGGACGACCTGTGGTGCTACACGAACCCGGTGTTCGTCGACGTGGTCTGACGCGGGTAGGTCAGTCGGCGCAGCAGGGTCTCGGCCGGCCCGCGCCGCCCGGCCCGCTCCAGCCCCACGGCCAGCGCCACGGTCGCCGCCCACGTGGCGACCGCGGCGAGGGCGATCGACCAGCTCGACAGGTGCGCACCGAGCCCCAGCCCCCAGGCGCTCATCAGCGGTGCGAAGACCACCGACTGCGCGAGATAGCAGGTCATCGACCGGCGCCCGGTGGCCAGCAGTGCCCGGACCACCGGCCCGCGCCGGTCGCCCCACCGGACGGCCAGGAGGCCGAAGAGGGCGGCGTACCCCAGGCCGCAGGCCAGACCGGCGCAGTTCTGCAGCAGGAGCAGGCCGAGCCCCGCCGGCGCGTCGGTCCTGAGCACCCCGAGGTGCTGCAGGGCCATGACCAGTCCGGCCCCCCACCCCACCGCGATGCCTGTCGCCGCGGTCCACCGCAGCAGTCGCAGGTGGTCCGCGGGCCGCTCCAGCACCTGGTGGCGAGCGGCGAGGAAGGCCACCAGCACGGCCAGCGGCATGACCAGCAGGAGCCAGTCCAGCAGCAGCTGGAGCATCCAGTACCCGAACCGCACCGCCGCCGCGAGCAGGTAGCCCTCCACCGCCGCCGGTTCCGGCAGCGCCGGCGGGTCGCCGTCGGCCACCGCGGGACCGGTCGGAGCGGCGGCGCCCGCCCAGCCACCCACCAGGGCCGTCGACAGCAGCAGCAGACCGGTCAGGACCCCGATCCACACGGCGATCGTCCGGTCGCGCCGGTCGAGGAACGCCGCGGTCAGGACGAGCCCGATGAGGCCGTAGGCACCGATGACGTCGCCGGACCACAGCAGCAGGGCGTGCACGGCGCCGACGGCGACCATCCACCCGTGCCGGCGGCGCAGCAGCCGCCGCGCCTCGTCGCGGGAGACGCCCGCGGCGCGCTGGCGGCGGTGCAGCTGGACGATCCCGTACCCGAACAGGAAGGCGAACATCGGGTACGTCCGGCCGTCGACGACCACGAGCGAGAGGGTCTGCGCGATCCGGTCCGCCACCCCGCCGGCGACCGAGTGCGCGCCCCACAGGTGCAGCGGCGCGTTGGCCACCGCGATGAGCAGGAGCATCGCGCCGCGCGCCACGTCCGGCGCGGGGCTGCGCGCCGCCAGCGGGGTCGGAGTCGCGAGCGCCGCGCTCCCGCGGCCGGTGGTGTCCACGTCCCGATCCTCCTGCCCGGCGGGTGTCCCGTTCACCGCGGCTGCACGCTGAACACGTCGCCGGGCTGGCACTGCAGCACGTCGCAGATCGCCGTGAGGGTCGAGAAGCGGACCGCGCGGGCCCGGTCGTTCTTCAGGACCGACAGGTTCACGACGGTCACCCCGACGCGGGCGGCGAGCTCGGCCAGCGTCATCCCGCGGTCGGCGAGCAGCCGGTCGAGGTGGCAGACGACGCGGTGCGGGGCGTGGTCGCTCACACGAGCCCTTCGCTGTCGACCTGCAGCCGCCGGCCGACGTCCAGCGCGCCGGCGAGCAGGAACAGCAGGAGGACGAAGACGAGCGAGCTGTGGACGGGGAACCCCCAGTCGGGGGTCCAGCCCGAGGCGCCGAGCCGGTGCAGCGCGAGTGCCGCCGTCAGCGGAGTGAGCAGCGGGACGACGTGGGTGACGACGAACGCCGCCCCCGCGATGCCCCGCAGCCGGCCGGCGTTCCCGGGAGCGAACGGGTCGCCCTCGGCGAAGCCTCGCAGCAGCGGGGCCAGCCAGACGAGCGCCGCCCCGACGCTGGCCCAGCCGAGCCAGCCGGGAGCCGCCGCGAGCAACCGTTCCAGCGTCGTCGCGGGGAAGGAGATCGAGAGCCGCCCGATCGAGCTGGTGTCCGGGGTGTGGACGGTGGCCCCCGGGGGTGCTGCGGGGGACGTCACGAGTCCCTGGACCTCGCCCGTCCCCCAGGTCCCGCTGAACGAGGCGACCGGGAGCGTGACCTCCCGCGAACTCGAGCCGAGCAGGAGGAGGGCCGCCACGACGAGGCAGAAGATCCCGAGCCGTCGCGCGAGGTGGGCGCAGAGCCTGATGGCGTGCGCCCGGGTGTGCACCCCGAACCGCTGCGCGATCCGCGGGACCATCGACAATCGATACGCCATGCCGGGAGCGTGACACATCGACAGTCGATGTGTCACGCGTTCGCCGAACTCAGGCCGTGACCGCCCGCACGTCGGCCAGGACGGCGTCGAGGCGCTCGCGCGCGGCCTGCCGCACCCCGGCCAGGTCGGCCCCGTCCGGCACGTCGGCGACGACCTCGCAGTAGCTCTTGAGCTTGGGCTCGGTGCCGCTGGGGCGGACGACGACCCGCGTCCCGTCGGCGGTCCGGAACCGCAACCCGTCGGTGGGCGGCAGGCCGTCGAGACCGTCGGCGAGGTCCTCCACCGACGTCACCGCGGAACCGCCGAGCTGCCTCGGGGGTTCGGCGCGCAGCCGCGCCATCGTCGCCGGGATGACGGCCAGGTCCTCGACCCGCACCGTCACGGGCGCCGTGAGGTGCACGCCGTCGGCCCGGTCCAGGTCGTCGAGGACGTCCAGGAGCGTCCGGCCGGCCCCGAGTTCGCGGCGGACGACGGTCGCCACCAGCAGCGAGGCCGAGATGCCGTCCTTGTCCCGCACGACCTCGGGCGCGACGCAGTACCCGATGGCCTCCTCGTACCCGAACGTCAGCTCGGGCACCCGCGCGATCCACTTGAACCCCGTCAGGGCCGAGGCGAACCGGGCGCCGGTGCGGCCCGCGACCCCTTGCAGGGCCTGCGAACTCACGATCGAGCAGGCCAGCACGGCCCCCGGCGCCGCGAGTTCGGAGCCCAGCAGCCGGCCGAGGTCGTCACCGCTGAGCTGCCGGAAACCCTCAGGAGTCGGTACGGCGACGCAGCACCGGTCTGCGTCCGGGTCGACGGCCAGGACGACGTCGGCCCCGACCTCCCGGGCGAGGGCCACCGCGCGGTCCAGCGCACCGGGTTCCTCGGGGTTGGGGAACGGCACGGTCGGGAACGCCGGGTCCGGGTCGGCCTGCTCGGCGACGGAGTGGACGTCGCGGAATCCGCCGCGGCGCAACGCCTCCAGCAGCACGGGGCCGCCGACCCCGTGCATCGCCGTGACGACGATCCGCGGGTCGCGGCCCGGTTCCCCCGCTCCCACGGCGGCGATGATCGCTGCGAGGTAGTGCTCGACGACGTCGTCGGAGAGCACGGTCCACCCGGACCCGGCGCGGGGCAGGTCGCGCAACGGCCCGACGGCGGCGATCCGCTCCGCGATCTCGGCGTCCACCGGGGGCACGATCTGCACGCCGCGGCCCTCGGGGCCGGTCGCCCGGCCGCCCAGGTAGACCTTGTACCCGTTGTCCGCAGCCGGGTTGTGGCTCGCGGTGACCATGACGCCGGCGTCGGCGTCGAGGTGGCGGACCGCGAAGGCGAGCACGGGGGTCGGCAGCGGCCGGGGGAGCAGGAGCACTTCGCAGCCGGCGGCCGTCAGGACGGCGGCGGAGTCGTCGGCGAACTCCCGCGACCCGTTCCGGGCGTCGAGCCCGACGACGACGCGCGGCCGCTCGAACCGCGCGGTGAGCCACGCGCCCAGCCCGGCCGCGGCGCGCTGCACGACGGCGCGGTTCATCCGGTGCTCCCCGGCGCCGACGCGGCCCCGCAGCCCGGCCGTCCCGAACTCCAGCGGGCCGGAGAACCGGTCCTGCAGGTCGGCGGTCGCCGCCGCGGACCCGGACCGCGCCGCGGCCAGCAGGTCCTCGAGCTCGGCCCGGTCGCGCTCGTCGGGGTCGTCGTCGATCCAGGTCCGGACCCGGTCCGTCAGGGGTGCGCTCACGGGCGGCAGCCTACGAGGGGACGGGTGCGACCATGGCGGGGTGAGCACCCCCGTCGTCGTCCTCGCCGGGTTCCTCGGCGCCGGGAAGACGACCGTGCTCAACCACCTGCTGCGCTCGGCGGCCGACGTCCGCCTCGGGGTGGTCGTCAACGACTTCGGCGCCGTCGGCGTCGACGCGCTCCTCGTGTCCGGCTGGGCCGACAGCACGGTGTCGCTGGAGAACGGTTGCCTGTGCTGCTCGACCGAGGACGGGACGGTCGACGAACTCCTGGCCCGGCTCACGGCCCGGCGCGGCCGGGACGCCCTGGACGCGGTGGTGGTCGAGGCCAGCGGGGTCGCCGAACCCGCGGCGATGGTGCGCCAGGTCCTCGCGAGCACGGTGCCGGGCATCCGGTACGGCGGACTGGTCGTCGTCGTCGACGGGGTCGAGTTCGAGACCGTCCGGCAGCGCCACCCCCAGCTCGACGACCACGTCGCGATGGCGGACGTCGTCATCCTCAGCAAGACCGACCTGCTCGACGACGCCGCGGTGGCCCGGCTGACGGAACGGTGCCGCGAGCTCAACGCGTGGGCACCCGTCGTGCCCGCGGCGAACGGTTCCCTGGACCCGCGGCTGCTGTTCGAGGCCGGCCCGCCGCGCACGCGTCAGCTGGCGCTGGGGGAGGCGGTGCCGGCGCCGGAGGAGCACCTGCACTCCTTCTACGACGCCGTGGAGTTCCGCAGCCCCGAACCGCTGGACCCGCGCAAGTTCACGGCGTTCCTCGACGCGCGGCCCTCGGGGGTGTTCCGCGTCAAGGGGCCCGTCCGGTTCGCGGGGGCGGACGAGCGCTACCTGCTGCAGACGGTCGGGGCGGCGGTGCGGTTCACCCGGGGCGCCTGGCCGCGGGGCGCACCGCGGACGACGGAACTCGTCCTCATCGGCGCCGGGCTCGACGCGCCCGCGCTGCTCGCGGACCTGCGGAACTGCGTGCACGCGGGGTCGGAACCGCCCGACGAGTGGGCGCTCATGGGCGTGCTGCGCAGCACCGAGGGTGTCTGAGGGTCAGGCCCCCGCCCGGAACTGCGCCACGTACTCCGCCGCCGCCCGCGGGTTCCGGCCGCCGAGCAGGAGCCGGCCGTCGGAGTACGGGTACTCGACCTCGTTGTAGATCTCGTGCGCCACGGGCCAGCGGTCCATCCACGCGCGGAACCGGTCGACGAACCGCGGGTCGTCGCCGCCGCCGTTCCACGTGCTCGAGGCGAGCGCCCACTCGTCGACGCCGACGGGTTTGCCGTGGGCGACCGCGAACTCCGCGACGTCGTCGAGGCCACCGGGGGCGCACTGGTACCAGTCCCACCGCTCGTCGGCCGCGAGTCCCTGCGGGCTCATGTCGTAGACGTCGATCCCGACGACGTCGACGACGTCGTCACCGGGGTAGCAGTGGCGGAAGTCGAACCCTCCGTCGACGGCGACCGTCAGCCCCCAGTCGAACCGCGCCGCGGGCGCCTCCCGGCGGACGACCTCCACGACGCGGCGGAACGCCGCCCGGTAGGCGGCCGGGTCGGGGACCGCGGACCAGGAGTAGTTCTCCGGGGAGTTCGCCTCCCAGCCGAGCCGCAGGGTCGTCGCGCCGAGGCCTTGCGCCGCCAGGGACCGCGCCAGCGTCCGGAACGGGGCGTCGTACCGGCCGTCGGCCACCGCGGCGAGCGAGGGGGCGGGGTCCTGCGGTGTCGGGTCCGCCAGGAGGGGTACCGACAGGACGAGCGGGGCGCTCCAGGCGCCGTCGCCGTAGGCGGACAGCACGGACGTGGGCTGGGCGATCCACTCCCACCGCCGGTGGTCCAGGTACTCCCCGGCGACCTCGACGGGGCGACCCCGGCGACGGCCCCAGGCGGTCAGGTCCGCCGGGGTCTGGGGCCAGCCGAGGTAGGCGCCGGAGCGGCGCGCGGTGTCGCGCGGCGGTGCGGGCAGCGCGGCGGGGACCTCGAAGGTGCGGTGCTCCTGGTCGACCCACCGGCCGCCTCGGAGGTGGGAGACCCACGCCGTGTACCGGCCGGGCGCCAGCACGGCCCGCCCCGTCAGCGCGAGCCCGTCCGCGGGCACGGAGCAGGGACCGGTGTGCGCCACGTCGTGGGCGCCGTCGCGGGCGTCCCGGACGGCGATGACCGCCGCCTCGACGGCACCGGCCGAGGCGGGCAGGAGCCCGGCCAGGCGGGTGGGGGCACCAGCCCAGCGGGGAGGGTCCACCGCGAGCGCGGTCACCGGTGCACCGGGCCGGCGGGCGCGGACCCCGCGCGGGATCCGGGGAGCGGGCGCGGACAGGGCCCGGGCCCGGCCGGCGGGCGCGAACAGCCCGGCGACCGCGGCGGCCCCCAGGACCGCCGCGGCGCGACGGGTCGGACGGGGACCACCGTGCGCAGCTGCCACGCCCAGTGCATCGGCGCTCCGGGGCGGGTTCGTGAGCTGCCGGGGTGGGGGACCACGTCCGGTCAGCGGCCGGAGCGGCCGATGAGTTCCGGGCGCGGGCCGAGTCGAGGGGGTGGGCCGGGAGCCGGCTGAGGACGAGCTGTGGGAAAGGGCGGGCGGTGTGTCGGAGGTCTTCTCTAGGGTCGGAGCCATGACGGGTGGTCACGCGGTCCAGGCGCGGGGGTTGGTGAAGCGGTACGGCGACGTCACCGCGGTGGCGGGGGTCGACATCGACGTCCCGGAAGGGACGGTGCTGGCCCTGCTCGGGCCGAACGGCGCGGGCAAGACGACGACGGTGCGGATGCTCACGACGCTGCTCGTGCCCGACGAGGGCACGGCGACCGTGGCGGGCGTCGACGTCGTGGGGGACCCGCGGGAGGTGCGCCGGCGCATCGGTCTGTCGGGCCAGTACGCGGCCGTCGACGAGAACCTCACCGGGTTCGAGAACCTCGACATGGTCGGGCGGCTGTACCACCTGGGTCGCAAGCGGTCCCGCGAACGGGCGACTGAGCTGCTCGAGCAGTTCCGGCTGACCGACGCGGCGAACCGCGTCGCCAAGACGTACTCCGGCGGGATGCGCCGCCGCCTCGACCTCGCGGGCGCGCTCGTCGCCTCGCCGCCCGTCCTGTTCCTCGACGAGCCGACGACGGGTCTGGACCCGCGGTCGCGCAACGACATGTGGGAACTGCTGACGACGATGGTCCAGGGCGGCACGACGCTGCTGCTGACGACGCAGTACCTCGAGGAGGCCGAGCGCCTCGCGGACGACATCGTCGTCATCGACCACGGCCGGGTCATCGCCCGCGGCACGGCCGACGAGCTCAAGACGCAGGTGGGCGGTCAGCGCATCGAGCTGGTCGTCGCCGCCGACCACGAGGTCCCGACGACGGTCACCGCCCTGCAGCCGCTGGCCGTGGGCGAGGTCCAGGTCGACCGGCGCGCCCGGCGCGTCACCGTCCCGGTCAGCGGCGGCACCCCCGCCCTGGTGGACGGGCTGCGCCGGCTCGAGGAGGCCGGGGTCGTCCCGCTGGACGCCGGGCTGCGCCGGCCCACGATGGACGACGTCTTCCTGACCCTGACGGGCAAGCCCGCGGAAGAACTGGTCACCGAGCAGGAAGGGGCGGACGCGTGAGTTCCCTCGGGATGGTCCTGGCCGACGGCTCCGTCGTCGCCAAGCGCAACCTCATCAAGATCAAGCGGATCCCCGACCTGCTGGTCGGGACGCTCATCTCGCCCATCATGTTCATCCTGCTGTTCGGGTACGTCTTCGGCGGCGCCATCGAGGTCCCCGGGGTGAACTACCGGGAGTTCCTCGTGCCGGGGATCTTCGCCCAGACGGTCATCTTCGGGGCGACCATCACGGGCGCCGGCCTGGCCGACGACATGCAGAAGGGCATCATCGAGCGGTTCCGGTCGCTGCCGATGGCGCAGTCGGCCGTGCTGGTGGGCCGCACGAGTTCCGACGTCGTCACGAACGTCATCGTCGTCGTCATCATGTCGCTGACGGGTCTCGTCGTCGGCTGGCGCATCCGGACGTCCGTGCTGGACGCCGTCATCGCCTACGGGCTGCTGCTGCTGTTCGCCTACGCCATCTCGTGGTGCATGGCGCTGCTGGGGCTGCTCATCCGGACGCCGGAGGCGTTCAACAACCTCACGTTCATCACGATCTTCCCGATCACGTTCCTGACGAACGGGTTCGTCCCGATCGAGAGCTACCCGTCGGTCCTGCGGACGATCGCGGAGTGGAACCCCGTCTCCACGCTCGTCCAGGCCGCCCGGGAACGCTTCGGCAACGTCGGTCCCGGGCCGGCGCCGGAGTCGTGGGCGCTGCAGAACGCCGAGCTCTACACGCTGGCGTGGATCGTCGTCATCCTGCTCGTCTTCGTCCCGCTGGCGACCCGCCAGTACCAGCGGGCCGCCGCACGCTGACGGCCGGCTCAGAGCAGCGGGACGACCCCCGCGAGGAGGTCCGCGCAGCGACCGGCCGCGTCCCGGCCGGCCTGCAGGACCTCCTCGTGGGACAGCGGCTCGTCCGAGACGCCCGCCGCGAGGTTCGTCACGAGGGAGAACCCGAGCACGCGCATCCCGACGTGGCGGGCCGCGACGGCCTCCAAGGCCGTGGACATCCCGACGAGGGACGCCCCCAGGACCCCGGCCATGCGCACCTCGGCCGGCGTCTCGTACTGGGGGCCGTGGAACTGGGCGTAGACACCCTCGCGCAGCGACGGGTCCACCGTCCGCGCCAGGTCGCGCAGCTCGGCCGCGTAGAGGTCGGTGAGGTCGACGAACGTCGGCCCCTCCAGCGTCGTCGCGCCCGTGAGGTTGAGGTGGTCGGAGATGAGGACGGGCGAGCCGGGGGCGATCGAGCGGTCCAGCCCGCCGCAGCCGTTCGTCAGGACGATCGTCCGGCAGCCCGCGGCGGCCGCGACGCGGACGCCGTGCGCCACAGCCCGCACGCCGTGGCCCTCGTAGTAGTGGCTGCGCGGCAGCACCAGCGCGCGCAGCGGGTCCGCGCCCTCGCGGGGCACGCTGATCGAGCGGACCGTCCCGCCGTGGCCGACGACGGCGGGCGCGCGGAACCCCGGCAGCTCGGGGGCGGGCACCTCGGCGACGACCTCGCCGAGCCGGTCGGCCGCGGCGGCCCACCCCGAACCCAGCACGAGGGCGACGTCGTGCCGCGGGACGCCCGTGCGCTCGGCCAGGGTGGCGGCGGACTCCTCGGCGAGGGTGAAGGGGTCCTGGGGGGCGAGGGTGTCGGTCACGCGCGGCACCCTAGTGGGGCCGGGCGTCCCCGGCGTCAGGCGTCGTTGGAGCGGCAGGGGCGGGCGCGCAGGCCCAGCACGTAGTCGTGCGGGGCGCCTCCGGCCTCGGCGGCGTCGGCCAGGCGGCCGAGGTACTTCGCCGTCGGCAGGCCGCCCTCGTAGTCGTCCAGGACGTACGTCCACGCCACCACGTCGCCCTCGAGCGTCTTGACGCGCACGCGGATCTTGCGGAACAGGCCGATGTCCATGCCCTCGGAGGCGTCCAGGCGCGTCTCGTCCGCCTCGGTGAGGTCGTACAGCGCGACGTAGACCTGGTCGCCGGGGGCCTCCACGACCGTGGCCAGCGGACCCTCCCAGCTGCGGTCCTCCCCGCCGAACGTCAGCCGCCAGTCCTGCAACCACCCCGTCGAGCGCAAGGGGGAGTGCGGCGCCTTCCGGGACATGACCTCGGGGTCGAGGTTGGTCGCGTACGCGGCGTAGGCGGGCGAGGGGGCAGGCACGGTTGAAGAGGGTAGGGGAGCATGGGGGTGTGAGTCCCACCAGTGCGTCCTCAGCAGCAGCCAAGGCCACCCGGGTCGCCGTGCTCGGCGGCGGCCCCGGCGGGTACGAGGCCGCGCTCGTCGCGGCCCAGCTCGGTTCCGACGTCACCGTCGTCGAACGCGACGGTCTCGGCGGGTCCACCGTCCTCACCGACGTCGTCCCGTCCAAGACGCTCATCGCCACGGCCGAGCTCATGGCGACGGTCGGCGGCGCCTCCGAGCTCGGGGTGCGCTTCCCCGGCGGCTCGGCCCCCGACACCGAACCGGCGGGCGCCGTGACGGTCGACCTCGCCCGCGTCCACTCCCGCGTCAAGGCGCTCGCCTTCGCGCAGTCGATGGACGTCCGCGCGCGGCTGGAGAAGGAGGGCGTCCGCATCCTGTCCGGGGCCGGCGCGCTCGACGGCCCGCAGGCCCTCGTCGTGCGCGAGGGGGAGGACGAGGGCGCCCGCGTCGAGGCCGACGTCGTCCTCGTCTCGGTCGGGGCCAGCCCGCGGACCCTGCCGGACGCCCAGCCCGACGGCGAGCGGATCCTCACCTGGAAGCAGGTCTACGACCTCACCGAACTGCCCGAGCACCTCATCGTCGTCGGCTCCGGCGTCACGGGCGCCGAGTTCGCCAACGCCTACGACGCCCTCGGCGCGCACGTCACGCTCGTCTCCTCCCGCGACCGGGTCCTGCCCGGGGAGGACGCCGACGCCGCCGAGGTGCTCGAAGGCGTGTTCCGCCGCCGCGGCATGGACGTCATGTCCCGCTCGCGCGCGCAGAAGGTCGAACGGCACGGCGACCGCGTCGTCGTCACCCTCGCCGACGGCCGCACCGTCGAGGGCTCGCACTGCATCGTCGCCGTCGGGGCGGTCCCGAACACCGCCGGCATCGGCCTGGAGGAGGCCGGCGTCTGGACGTCGGAGTCGGGGCACATCGACGTCGACAAGGTCTCGCGCACGTCGGCGCGCGGGGTCTACGCGGCCGGGGACTGCACGGGCGTCTTCCCGCTGGCCTCCGTCGCGGCCATGCAGGGCCGGATCGCCATGTGGCACGCGCTCGGCGACACCGTCGCCCCGCTGAAGCTGCGTTCGGTCGCCTCCACCGTCTTCACGTCCCCGGAGATCGCGACCGTCGGCTGGACGCAGGCCCAGATCGACTCCGGTGAGGCGCAGGGCGAGATCATCAAGCTGCCGCTGTCCACGAACGCGCGGGCCAAGATGCTCGGCATCCACGACGGGTTCGTGAAGCTGTTCTGCCGCACCGGGTCCGGCACGGTCATCGGCGGTGTCGTGGTGGCCCCGCGGGCCAGTGAGCTGATCTTCCCCGTCACCCTCGCCGTCGAGAAGCGGCTCAACGTCGACGACGTGGCCCACGCCTTCACGATCTACCCCTCGCTGTCGGGGTCGATCGCCGAGGCCGCGCGGCAGCTGCACGTCATGGGTGAGTAGATGGGTGGGCGGGTGACCGCGTGCGGCGCCGGGGGTTCCTGACCGCCGGTGCCGCGGCCGCCCTCGGTCTGCTCGTCGCCGACGCCCCGGCGGGCCCAGGCGGGACCGGGCCGGGCCGCCGGTCCGGTGCGTACGTCGGCTGGCCGCAGACCCCGGCCACCCTCGACGCGTTCGCCGCCGCGCGCGGCCGCCGGCTCGACGTCGTCGGGGAGTACCTCGACGGGCGCGACTGGGACCACCTGCGCGACCCGGACTACCTCTTCGACGCCTACGCCGGTTCGGCCTACGCCCGCGAACTCGTGCTGAGCCTGCCCCTGGTCCCGCCCGGGGAGTCCCTCGCCGACGCCGCCGACGGCGCCCACGAACGGCACTGGGCCCACCTCGGTGCCCGGCTCGCCGCTCACGGCATGGGGTCCGTCGTCGTCCGTCCCGGGTGGGAGGCGAACTCGCCCGTGAACTACCCGTGGTCGGCCGTGCCGGACCCGGCCGCCTACCGCGCCGCGTTCGCCCGCTGCGTGCGGGCCCTGCGGCGGGAGGCACCCGCGCTGCGCAGCGACTTCAGCGTCACCGTCGCCGTCGACGGGGGTGCGGTGGCGCTCGCCGACGCCTACCCCGGGGACGACGTCGTCGACGTCGTGGGCGTCGACGTGTACGACATGAGCCCCGAACCGCGGTCCGCCGCCGACCGGTGGACCTGGTACCGGACGGCGCCCGGTGGGCTGGACGAGGTCGCCGCCTTCGCGCGCTCGCGCGGCAAGCCCCTCGCGGTCGACGAGTGGGCCGTCGCGTCACCGTCGTGGGGCGGGGGTGGGGACGACCCGGGGTTCGTCGTGGACCTCGTGGCCTGGATGGACTCCGTCGGCGTGGTCCACGAGATCTACAACGAGGTCCGGTACGACCACACCGACGGACGGCTGTTCGGCGGGGGCGCGAACCCGCGCGCGGCGGCGGCCTACTCCGCGCTCGTCGGCCGGTCCTGAGGCGCCGTGCCCCGACGGGAACGCCACGCCCGCACACGCTGGACGTGCGGTCGCAGGTCCTGCCGCCACGTGAGCGCCGCCCCGAGCGCCGTCCACCGCAGGCGGCCGTCGGGGAGCACCACGATCCGCCGCGAGACGTGGGTGGAGGTCGCGAGGCGGAACTTGTACGGCTCCAGGCCCCGCAGCAGGTCCAGCACGACGGCCCCGTGGGCGTACGCCCGCCGCCGCACGTCGTGCAGCAGCAGCGTCCCGACCCCGACCTCGGCGACCTCGCGCCGGTAGGAGCACAGGTAGGTCGCGACGACCCGGTCGGTGACGAGCTCGAAGGAGTACGCGACGAGCCGGCCGTCCAGGCGGACCCCCGTCAGCCAGCGGGAGGCCGGGTCGGCCGTGCGCAGGAACAGCGCGAGCAGGTCCCCGGTGGCGCCGGTCCAGGGCTGGTTGCGGTGGTCGGCGTTCGGGTGGGCCGCGTCGACGGCCCGCAGCTCGGCGAGGAGGCCGTCGGTGAGGCTGCAGTCGGTCGGGTCCGGCAGGAGCTCACCGCAGACCTCGACGGTCCCGAGCTCGCCGAGCCGCTTGAGCGTCTTGCGGTCCTTGGTGCGCCGGTTCTTGGACTCCCGGCCGTCCTCGGGTCCGAAGGTGCGGCGGATCGTCTCGGCCTGCGCGCGCACGCGCACCCGTCGGCCACGGGCCGCGGCCCAGGCCCGCACGTCCTGCGCCGTCGGGTCCAGGTCGCTGACCTGCTGCAGGTCCAGGACGGGACCGGCCGGCCCGGCGGCCGCCACGGCCGCGTCCAGCAGCGCGGCGACCACGGCGCGCCGGTCCGCGCCCGGGGCGACCGGGACGGTGCCGTAGTCGCTGGGGCCCGTCCCGGCGAAGCGGACGACGGGGCGACCGGCGACGCCGGGAAGGGGGGTCTCGTCCACGACGAAGGGCAGCACCCCCAGCAGCGGGGAGTCCGGCGCGTCCCCGCCGCGGACGGTGGCCACGCGGACGGGGCCTCCCAGCACGGTCGTCGCGCTGACCCAGGCGGGCCCGGCGAACAGCGCACCCGTCGCGGCGGTCAGCTCCTCCCAGCCCGGCACGGGGTCCGCCGCCGTGACGACCCGGGTCACGAGGGAGGGGGTCGGGACCCCGGTGCGGCTCGGGGCGGGGGACGGGGGCAGGGTCACGGGATCCTCCGGTGGGCGGCACGGCGTCGGCGCGGCCGGGGCCGGCGCGCCGCGGAGAGGGGCCAGGGGCGGTGCGGGGCCGAACCGGGCCAGCGGCCGGCCAGGGCGGCCACGGCGAGGACGAGCAGACCGCCCGCCCCCGCGCCGACGACGACCAGACCGGGGTCGACGCGCTCGCGGACGCGGACCGCGCCCCCGGCGGGCGTCTGGTCGCGCACGCTCCAGGCCTGCCCGCGCGACGCGACCTCGAGGGTGGCGACGACCTCGCCCGCGACCCGCCGGACGGTGCCGGCGTCCCGGCCGTCGACCGTGACCTGCACGACCGGGGAGGAGGGGGCTCCCTCCAGGAGCACGTCGACGTCCTCCGGGCCGCCCTCGTAGCGCTGGGACAGGGTGGCGGTCAGCCGGGTGAGGGCCTGGGTCGTCGTCGTGGCGTCCCGGCCGTCGGCGCCGGCGGTCACGACGACGAGCGCCGTGGCCCGGTGCACGACCGGTCGGGCCAGCCCGACGCCGACGGCGAGCAGCGCCCCGACGAGGGCCCCGACGACGAGGGGCGCGAGCGCGGGGGTCCAGCGGGGACGCAACCGCGGGGCGTCGTCGGCGAGGGGCTCGACCGCGTCCGGGGCGCGGCGCGACCGCAGGCGCCCGGTGAGGGCGCGGACCTCGGCCAGCCCGACGACGTGCGCCGCGGCGAGGTGCACCCCGACGAAGACGGTGCCCGCGGCGAGGCTGACGACGGGGCCGTGCCCGAGGTGGGTGACCCCCCAGGCCGCCGCGCCGGCGAGCGCGGCCGCGGTCGCCGAGCGCACGACGGCCTCACCGAGGCGTCGCCACGGCAGCGGCACGAGGTCGCGGTGCAGCCGTCGCAGCAGCACGGCCCCGGCGAGCGTGATGCCCGCCGCGTTGCCGAGCGCGAGGCCGGGGGCGCCGAGGGGACCGACGGCCACGGCGTCGACGGCGACCGTCACCGCGAGGCAGGCGAGGGCGGCGACCGCGGCGACCCGGGCACCCCGGGGCCGGATGCACAGGAACAGCACGGAGGCGCCGACGGCCAGCTGCCCGAGCAGCCCGAGGGAGTACCAGCGCAGGACCGTGGAGGTGGACTGCACGAGCTCGGCGTCGAAGGCCCCGCGCTGGAACAGCAGCGCGGTGATCTGCGGCGCCAGCACCTCCAGCGCGACCGTCACCGGCAGGACGACGCAGACGCCCAGGCGCAGCGCGTCGGTGACCTCGCGGCGGACCGCCGGGAACCGGCCGGCGCCGACGTGCGCCGTCACCGACGCCAGCGACACCGAGGCCACGACCAGCGAGAGCGTCACGGGGATCTGCGCGACCTTGGAGGCGTAGTTCAGCTCGCTGATCGCGCCGACGAGGTCGCTGCCGAACCAGCGCTCGGCGAAGACCTGCGACTGCCGCGCCAGGCTGTAGACGATGATCGGGGCGACGGCCAGCAGCGGCGCAAGCCCGGTGCCCGCCCGCCAGCGCAGGCCGTCGAGACGGGTGGAGCGGGCGACGGCCGGGGCGACGACGGCGACCATGAGCAGGCTGCCGACGGCCAGCCCGAGGGCGGCGGCCCGGACGCCGAGCCACGGCTCCAGGAGCAGGCAGGCGAGGATCCCGACGTTGTAGGCGACGTACGTCGCGGCGGGGCGCACGAACGACCGGCGGCCGCGCAGGGCCGAGGACAGGTACCCCGCGACGCCCAGCCCGAGCACCGTGACGCTGGCCAGCCGGAAGCAGGTGACGGCCAGACTGGGGTCGGCCAGGCCCGGGGCGATGAGCCCCACGAGCACCGGGGCGGCCAGCGCGCACACCGCCCCGGCCGTGGCGGTGACGGCCACGACGGGCAGCAGCGTGCGGCGGACGGCCGACGTCAGTGAGCCCTCCTGCGCCCAGGTGCGAGCGAACAGGGGGGTCAGCAGGAGGGCGAGCCCGGACTCGTTGAGCAGCGGTGTCACCGTCTCCGGGACGGTCCAGGCGACGAAGAACGCGTCCGAGCTCGACGAGGCGCCGAACAGCGCGGCGATGACGAGGTCGCGGACGAGACCGAGCAGCGAGGACAGGACCATGACCCCGGCGACGAGGCTTGCGTCGCGCGCCCGGCGGTCGCGCACGACCGGCGCGTCGGTGGGGCCGGCGGGGAACGGGGAGGGTCCCGCGGGACGCTCGGCGAGCGAGGTCACCGGCGCAGCAGCAGCACGGCGCCGGCCACGACGACGCCGAGCACGCCACCGAGGGCAGCCGACAACGGCGGGGTGAGCCCGCTGGCCGAACGCACCTCCGCGGCCGGGGTGAGCAGGGAGATCGTGTAGCCGCTGGCGGCGGCCGTCGGCGTCAGGTACGAGGCCACGGCCGTCGACGCCGCGGCCGCGACCGCGACCGCGTCCTGCGCGCTGTCGCCGGACGCGCTGACCTGCACGAGGGGGGCGTCCTGCGAGGCGGCCACCGTCACGTCGCGCGCGACGTCGTCGACGGTCCGGCCGCCGGTGGCGAAGGGGGCCAGCGCGGCGTCGAGCACCTCCGGCTGCCCGGCGACCTCGGCGTAGGCCTTGGCGTACGTGGTCGCGCCCCCGGCGTCCCCGCGGGCGTCGCCGGACGCCGTGGGGGCCACGACGAGGTAGGCGCTGGCGTGGTGGGCATCCGTGCTCAGCAGCCCGTAGCCCGCGCCGAGCAGGACCCCGACGACGAGCCCGACGACGACCAGGACGGCGGCGGAGCGGCGCCGGACGCGCACGCCGGGCCGGCGGACGGCGCCCTGCGCGGGGACGGCCGAGCGCGCGGCGGAGGGGGAGTGGGTCGTGCTCATGCGTTCTGCTCCTGCGGGGCGTCCGAGGGGGTGGGTTCACGGCGGGACGCGTGCGCGTCGTCGGGGCGGTGCACGTGGTCGAACAGGTCGTCGTAGAGGTCGTCGAGGACGCGGGCGGTGGCGCGGACGTCGAAGGCGGCGACGACGGGGGGAGCGGTGCGCCCCGTCCCGTGGCCGCCGGCCCGCGCGGCGCGGCGTTCGTCGAGCAGCTGGGTGACCCCGGCCGCCAGGGCGGACGTCGACCCGCCGACCCGCACCGTCCCCGGCAGCGGTGCGGGCAGCTCGTCGAGCACGGGGGCCGCGGCGTAGACGACGGGCAGCCCGCCGGCGAGGGCCTCCAGGACCCCCAGCCCGAACGTCTCAGACTGCGACGCGCTGACCAGCAGGTCCAGGGCCGAGAGCCAGGACGCGACGTCGCCGACCTCGCCCGTGAAGTGGACGAAGTCCTCGACCGTCAGCTCCGCGGCGCGGGCCTGCAGGCGGGCGCGTTCGGCGCCGTCGCCGATGACGACGAAGCGCCGGTGCGGGCCGAGCTGGGGGGCCAGGCCCTCGAGGGCGACGTCGACGCGCTTCCAGGGGTGCAGCCGGCAGACGACCCCGACGACCTCGACGTCCTCGGACACGCCCAGCCCGGCGCGCAACCGCGCCCGGGCGGCCGCGTCGAAGCGCAGCTCGTCGGTGTCGATCCCGTTGCGCACGACCAGGACCCGGTGACCGGGACGGTCGACGACGCCCCACGTGGCGAGGTTGTCCCGCACCTGGTCGGAGACCGCCACGGTCGCCTGGGCCCACCGCGAGCTGCGGCGCAGCAGGGCCCGCACGACGGGGGTGGCGCGACGCCCCTCCAGGAGGTCGGGGTGGAACAGGGAGTGCTCGGTGCTCACGACGACGGGGACGCGGGCCAGGTGGCCGGCGACGCGCCCCAGCACCCCCGCGCGGAACAGGTGGGTGTGGACGACGTCGGGCGCCTCCTCGCGCAGCACGCGCAGCAGGCGCAGCAGCGCCCGCGGATCGGTCGTCGACGGCGAGGCCAGGTCGTGGACCCGGTAGCCCTGCGCGCGCAGCTGCTCGGCGACGACCCCGGCGTTGTAGACGGCGACGACGGCGCAGTCGTGGCGGCTGGCGCGGACCACGCGCAGCAGCTGCGTCTCGGCGCCGCCGGCGGCCAGGCCCGTGATGACGTGCAGGACCTTCAGGCGTCGGGTCGGGCGTCGGGTCACGGTCGGCTCCTCGGGCTGCGGTGCGGGACGTCGCGTCCGCCGGCGGGCCGGCGGGAGGGGGCGGGGCGGCGGGCGTGGACCCGGGCGTGCAGGTGGTGGCGCAGGTGCTTGGCGGCGAGGCGGACGGGTCCGTCGCCGGGGCCGGCGTAGCTGCGCGGCACCGTGAGGTCGGGGAAGTCGGGCGTGCTCGGTGCGCCGGTGTCGGCGCGCACGGCGTCGCGGTACCCGGCGTCGGCGACGGCCGCCACGACCGCGGGGTCCTCGTCGCCGAAGGGGTAGGCGAACCCGGGGACCTCGTGCCCGAGGAGGTCCTCGAGGACGGCCCGGCTGTCGGTGACCTCCGCGCGCAGCCGCGCGGGCGGGCACCGCGGCAGGTGCGGGTGGGTCAGCGTGTGGCTGGCGACCTCGACGCCGAGGGCGTCGACCTCCCGGACGCCCGACGCGGTGAGCAGGGGCCAGCCGTTGCCGTCCCAGTCGTTGGTGCCGCCGAACCGGCCCGCGACGACGTAGAGGGTCGCCCCGAAACCGCGCTCGGCGAGCAGTTCCGCCGCGTCGAGGAAGTCGGTGTAGCCGTCGTCGAAGGTCAGCCCGACGAGCCCGCGGGCGCTGCCGGCGCGGTGGGCGGCCATCAGCTCACCCGTGCTGACCCCGCGCAGACCCCTGCGCTGCAACGCGTCGAGCTGCCGCGCCAGGGTGTCCGGCGGGACGCACAGACCCTCGGGGTCGGGGCTGCGGCGGGCGACCGAGTGGTACATGAGCGCGAACGGGGCGGTCACCGGCGCACCCCCCGCACAACGCGGGTGGGCTGGGGGGCGGCGACGGGCGGGATCGCCCCGGCCGCCAGGTACGCGTCGACGACCTGCGGCAGCAGGGTCCGGTCGTCGCGTGTGGTGACGACGTGCGCGCGACCGACGGCGCCCTCCTGGTCGCGCACCTCGGGTGCCCGCAGGCGGCGGACGACGGCGGTGGCGAGGAGGGCGGCGTCGTCGGTGTCGACGACGGCCCCGGCCCCCGGCGGGAGGGCCTCGCGCAGCGCCGGGTGCTCGTGGACGACGAGGCTGCGGCGGGCGGCCATGGCCTCCAGCGGGACGAAGGCGAACCCCTCGTACCGGCTGGGGACGACGACCACGTCCGCCGCGGCGTACCAGCGGCGCGGGGCGTCCGTGGCGCCCGGCAGCACGACGCCGGTCAGCCCATGGCCCCCCTCGGCCACGCGGCGCCGCACCTCCTCGGCGTCCGGGCCGTCGCCGACGAGCGCGAGCTGCGCCTGCGGGACGGCGGCCCGCACGAGCGGCCAGGCCGCGAGGAGGCGGTCCTGGCCCTTCTGGTGCGCGAGCCGCCCGACGCAGACGACCGTCGGCGCCTCGGGCAGGCCCAGTTCGCGGCGGGCGGCGGCCGCGTCGTCGACGCCGTGGCGGCTGAGGTCCAGGCCGTTGCGGACGACCCGGCGCGCCGTCACGTCGAGCGGCAGGCCGGCCTCGTGGGCGCGGTCCAGCTCGGCGCGGCTGACGAGCAGCAGGCAGTCGGTGAGGTGCAGGGCCAGGGCCTCCCACACCCGCACGGCCAGGGCGACGGGGCCGGAGGCGGCCTCGAAGGCCCAGGCGTGGGGCTGGAAGACGGTCGGCCGCGACCCGTGGACGACGAGCCGGCCCACGAGGCCGGCCTTGGCCGAGTGCAGGTGCACGACGTCGGGGTCGACGGCGCGGACGACGGCCCGCAGCCGGCGGGCCTCCGGCAGGACCCCGCGCAGCGGCGACCGGACGGCGGACCAGGTCGCGCGGGGGACGCCGAGCGCGTCGAGGCGGTCGGCGAGCCAGCCCGCCGGTGCGCAGGCCACCACGACGTCGAGGCCGGCGGCCCGCTGCTGCTGCGCGACGCGCGCGACGAAGGCGGCCACGCCCGCGTCGACGGGCTGGCAGACGTGCAGGACCCGCAGCCCGGTGGCGTCGACCGGAGCCGCCGTGACCGCGCGGCGCGGTGCGGGCTCGCGCGCCGGCCGGGGGGTGGCGGTCAGCGCCAAGGCGAGCCCGAAGACGACCCCCTGCAGCGGCGCGGTCGGCCCGGCCAGGTCGCCCCAGAAGTTCGTCACGACGAACTGCGTGCCGACCCCGAACAGGGCGAGCCCGGTCGTGGAGGTGAGGGAGCGCCGCCCGTCGACGCGCCGCAGCGGGCCGACGGCCGCGACGACGACGAGGGACAGGTACGCCAGCAGGCCGACGAGCCCCTGCTCGGACAGCACGAGGAGGTACTGCTCGTGCGGGGACAGCAGCTGCACGCGTTCGTAGCTGTCGTCGGAGGCCGCGTCCGCGCCGGAGGAGGTGGAGATGCCGAGCTGGGAGTCGCGGTGCTCGGAGAAGTTCTTCACCCCGATGCCGGTGACGGGTTCCTCGGACCACATGCGCAGCGCGGCGGACCACAGGCCGTAGCGGTCGGCCACCGACTGGTCGGGGGAGGAGGCGGAGCTGACGACGGTCTCGACGCGCGCGACGACGACGGCGCCCTGGGAGGGCACCGCGACGAGGGCGACGGTCGCGACGGCGATCCCGGCCAGCGCCGTGCCGGCCAGGACGCGCCACCCGACGCGGGCCAGCACGAGGACGGCCGCGACGAGCCCGGACAGCAGGGCGCCCCGGCTGAGGCTGAGCAGCAGCGGCAGCAGGAAGAACACCGCCAGGGCCCCGGCGACGAGCCGGTGCCGGCGCACCGGCAGGGCGAGCGCGCCGGCCAGGCAGACGAGGCCCGCGTCGGCGACGAGGTTCCCCATCGCCAGCTGGTTGCCGACGCCGAAGGTGCCGATGGCGCGGATGGCCTCGGCGCCGTACCCGGCGCCGGTACCCGTCAGGTACTGCACGACCCCCAGGACGCCCTCGGCGAGGGACACCACGACCAGGGTGGCGAGGACCCCGGCGACCGCCCGCACCGTGCGGCACACGACGAACGTCGCGACGGGCAGCAGCACGTCGACCTCGACCCAACGGACCCAGCCCGCGGCGGCGAGGCGCTGGTCGGTCGCGAAGACGGCCGACAGGCTGACCGCGACGAGGACCGCCAGGGCCGGCAGGAGCGCCCGCGAGCGCAGCAGGGCCGGCCCGTCGCCGCTCAGCAGCCGCCAGGCGGCGGCCGCGATGACGAGGACGGCCGCGACGTCCGCGGCCGTCACGTGGGCCAGGGAGACGGCGCCGCTCGTGGAGGTGTCGGGCACGCAGACCGCGACGACGAGCAGGTGCAGCGGCAGGAGCGGCAGCCACCCCAGGCGCTGGGAGCGCGGGGTGACGCGGCGGCCGCGGACGCGTCCCGCACGGCGGCGGTGCCTGCCGGCGCGGCGGTCGCGGGCGGGCGTCGGTGCCTGGAGCGTGGTGGGCAGCGCCTCAGCCACCGGACCCCCGGACGATCTGGGACACCGTCGCCAGCATGATCTTCAGGTCGAACCACAGCGAGAAGTTCTCGATGTAGTAGTTGTCGTAGTCGGCACGCAGCTCGATGGACGTGTTGCCGCGCAACCCGTTCACCTGGGCCCACCCGGTCAGCCCGCAGGGCACGCGGTGGCGGTGCCAGTACCGCGGGTACTGCGCGGCGAACTGCTGGGCGAACACCGGGCGTTCGGGGCGCGGGCCGACGAGGCTCATCTGCCCGCGCAGCACGTTGACGAGCTGGGGGAGTTCGTCGAGGGAGGAGCGGCGCAGGAACTTCCCGACCGGCCCGACGCGCAGGTCACCGGCGATGTTCCACGTCGTGTCCGACTCGGTCGGGGCCACGGACAGGCTGCGGAACTTCATGACCGTCACCGGCTGCCCGTCGACCCCGACGCGGACCTGGCGGAAGATCGCGCCGTCGCGGGTCTCCCACCGCGCCAGCAGTGCGCAGGTGAGCATGACGGGGGACAGCAGCGTGAGGGCGAGCGCGGACAGCGTGACGTCGACGACGCGCTTGGCGCGGCGGCCGGCGCGGTCGTGGTGGGGGCGGCGGAACCGCTCCAGCGGCAGGGCGTGCACGAGGTCGCCACCGGCGCGGGCGGTGTGCAGCTCCCACAGCCGCGGCAGCCAGTAGATCTCGGTGTCCTCCAGGCCCGGGTCGCGCAGCAGGTTGACGAGGTGCTCGTCCTCGCGCAGGCCGTAGGCGATGACGACGACGCTCACGTCGTGCCGGCGGACCAGGCGGGCGACGTCGTCGACGGGGCCCAGCCACGGCGTGGGCGGGGCGTCGAGGAAGGGGGCGCGGTCGTCGAGCGTGCCGACGGGCAGGAGCCCGTACTGCGGGTTCTCCAGGAGCGTGCGGGAGAACTTCGTGCCGACCGTCCCGCCGCCGACGACGAGGGTGGCCAGGCCGTTCCCGCGGCGACGGCGGTGGCGGCGCACCGCGGCGTAGACCGCGGTCCGCAGGGCCAGCTGCGCGGCGACGACGACCAGCACGGTCACGACCGTGCGCAGGGCGCCGCTCTCGCCGACGTGCAGGTCGCCGCGGGCGAGGAACGCGACGCCGAGCGCGCTGGTGAGGACGAGGAGGAGGCGGGGGGCGTCGTCGAAGGCCGACAGGGTCAGGCGGACGGGGTGCCGCCAGCGCGGGGCGTGGCCGACGACGGCGAGGGCCGCGCCGAGCACGACGGCCGTGGGGGCGTCGAGGGCGAGGGCGATCCCGACGCCGAGGAGGGTCTCGGCGACCGACAGGGCTGGCGTCCAGGCGCACGTGGCGCGCCGGCGGCGCAGCCGGTGGGCGGCGGGGGCCGGGGGGCGCTCGGGGAGCGTCTCGTCGCGCCGGTGGCGGGGAGCCCGGCGGCCGGTGGCGAGCTCGTCGTCGGGGTCGGAGGCGACGGTGTCGCTGTCGCTGTCGACCAGGGTGTCGATCGGGGTGTCGGTCACGGCGCCGACGTCGATCGAGGGGTCGAGGGTCGTGCTCTCAGTCCTGGGAGCGGGCACCAGGGCGTGCTCGAGGAGGTTCCCCGAGGCCGCGTCGCTGGACCCGTCCCGCAGGCGGTGGTGCTCCACTCGAGTCTCCTCGGAAGTGCTGGCCGCGGGGGTCGAGGCGAAACATAGCCGTCGGGCGGGGCCAGGTCAGGAGCCGAGATCGTCACGGATCACAACGGAGAGTGAGACTTTCGGGACACGGGTGGTGAGGTTCACCACGGAGGGTGAAGATCGCCACGCTTCGCGCGGGGACGCTCACCGAGGGCGAAGAAGTACCGCGTCCGTCAAACGCTTCGTCCCGGGGTCAGCACCGGGGGTGACGATAACAATGAGGTCACGAAGTGCAGGACGTGTGAACCGGTGCTAGGTCACGCGTCGTTGCGGGACCCGGCACCGGGGTACGACGCTCAGGCGTCGACGATCTCGCAGAGCACGGCGCCGGTCGTCGTGGTGTCGCCCGGCTTGGCGGTCAGGCCGGAGACGACGCCGGCGCGGTGCGCGAGCAGCGGCTGCTCCATCTTCATGGCCTCCAGCACGGCGACGAGGTCGCCCTCGGCCACCGTGTCGCCCTCGGCGACGTCGATCTTCACGATCGTCCCCTGCATGGGGGTGACGAGCGCGTGGGGGTTCTTCGCCGACCCGCCGGCCGTCGCGCCCTTCTTCTGGCCGCGGTGCGTGGCCGAGCGGTAGGCGCGCGCGACGGCGGCCCCCGTCGCGACCCCGGCGCGGGAGATCTCGTGTCCCGCGCGGGACAGCTGCGCGTTGAGCTGCTCCACCGGGATCGACACCTCCAGGCGCTTGCCGGCGACCTCGACGACGATCGTCTCCCGGTGCGCCGCAGCGCCTTCGGCGGCCTCCAGAGCCCCGGAACCCGGCATCTTCGACGTGTCGAACTCGGGCGACTCGATCCAGCGCGTGTGGACGGTGAAACCCTCGGCGGTCGTCGCGGCGAACGCCGGGTCGGCCACCACGGTGCGGTGGAACGGGATGACCGTCGGGACGCCCTCGACGACGAACTCGCCGAGCGCGCGGGCCGCGCGGGCCAGGGCCTGCTCGCGCGTCGCCCCCGTCACGATGAGCTTGGCCAGCAGGGAGTCGAAGTCCTGGGAGATCTCCACCCCGCCGCTGACCGCCGCGGCGCGCGGGTCGATGCCCGTGTCCACGCGGACCCCCGGGCCCGACGGCAGCGAGAACCGGGTGAGCTTGCCCGGGCGCGGCAGGAAGTTCGCGCTCGGGTCCTCGCCGTTGATGCGGAACTCGATGGAGTGCCCGCGGGTGGCGACCTCGGTGTACCCGAGGTGCTCGCCGCGGGCGATGCGGAACTGCTCGGTGACGAGGTCGATGCCGCTGACCTCCTCGGTCACCGTGTGCTCGACCTGCAGCCGGGTGTTCACCTCGAGGAACGCGAGCGTCCCGTCCGCGGCGACGAGGAACTCGACCGTCCCGGCGCCGACGTAGCCGGCCTCGGCGACGATCGCCAGCGACGCGCGGCGCAGTTCGGCGTCCTGCTCGGGGGTGAGGAACGGCGCGGGCGCCTCCTCGACCAGCTTCTGGTGGCGGCGCTGCAGCGAGCAGTCGCGCGTGGAGACCACGACGGCCCCGCCGTGCGCGTCGGCCAGCACCTGCGTCTCGACGTGCCGGGGACGGTCGAGGTAGCGCTCGACGAAGCACTCGCCCCGGCCGAACGCGGCCTCGGCCTCGCGGACCGCGGAGGCGAACAGTTCCGGCACGTCCTCGCGGGTGCGGGCGACCTTCAACCCGCGGCCGCCGCCGCCGAACGCCGCCTTGATGGCGATGGGCAGGCCGTGCTCGTCGACGAAGGCGAGCACCTCCTCCGGGCCCTCGACCGGGTCCGGGGTCCCGGCCACGAGCGGGGCGCCCGCGCGGGCCGCGAGGTGGCGGGCGGACACCTTGTCGCCCAGCGCCTCGATGGCCGCCGGGGGCGGGCCGATCCACGTCAGGCCCGCGTCGACGACGGCCTGCGCGAACGCGGCGTTCTCCGACAGGAACCCGTAGCCGGGGTGGACGGCGTCCGCGCCGGAGCGCTGGGCGACGTCGATGATCTTGGCGATGTCGAGGTAGGAGTCCTTGGCCGACTTCCCCCCGAGCGCGAACGCCTCGTCGGCGCTGCGCACGTGCAGCGCGTCCCGGTCGCCGTCGGAGTACACGGCCACCGAGGCCAGACCCGCGTCCCGTGCGGCGCGCACGACGCGCACCGCGATCTCCCCGCGGTTCGCCACGAGGACCTTCGTCACCGGACCGGTGATCCCCGACGTCCGGCTCGAGGTCGAGGTCGTCGGCTCGGGGGAGGTCATGCGGCGTCTCCGGGAGGTCGAGGGTGGGGTGGGACGAGGGCTGAGACTACCCGCGCCTACGCCTCGCGCGTCGCCCACAGGTCCGGCCACGCGACGCCCGCCTCGCGGACCAGGTCGCGCAGCAGCGGCAGCGAGACGCCGACGACGGCGTGGTGGTCGCCCTCGATCCCGCGGACGAACGCCCCGCCCAGCCCGTCGACCGTGAACGCCCCCGCCACCTGCAGCGGTTCACCCGTCGCGACGTAGGCGTCGATCTCCTCGTCGGTGACGTCCGCGAAGTGCACCGTCACGCTCGCGACGCCCCCGATCGTCGCGCCCGAACCGTCCTCGCGGTCGTCGATGAGCCAGTGCCCGGTGTGCAGGACCCCGCTCCTCCCCCGCATCGCCTTCCAGCGGCGGACCGCGTCGGCGGCGTCGGCGGGTTTGCCCAGGACCTCGACGCCCTCCCCGAGGTCGACGGCCAGCACCGAGTCGCAGCCCAGGACCAGGTGGTCCTCGGGCCGGTCCTCGTTCGCCGCGACGTCCTCGGCCTTCGCCTTGGCCAGCACGAGGCACACGTCCTCGGCGTCGGTGACGCCGTACCGCTCGACGACGGCGGGCTCGTCGACGCCGGAGACGAGGACGGCCGGGTCCAGGCCCGCGGCGCGGAGCGTGGCCAGGCGGGCGGGGGAGGCGGAGGCCAGGAGCAGCGACGTCACGGCGGCATGGTTCCACGTCCCCGCCGCACCCCCGTCAGAGGTGACTGCGCGTGGCCGCCGAGGGGGGGCTCGGTGACGCAGCCGGCTCACCGGATGAGCCGGCTGCGTCAACGAGCCCCCACCCGGCCACGCGCAGTGGCGGGGGGAGGAGAGGGGTCAGGGGAGCAGGGCGGAGCGGAGCACGTCCAGGCCGACGGACCCGACGTCGAGGGCGCGACGGTGGAACGCCTTCAGGTCGAAGGAGGCGCCCTGCGCCGCGGCGACGTCGTCGCGCAGCGCCGTCCACAACCGCTCGCCGACCTTGTAGCTCGGCGCCTGCCCGGCCCAGCCGAGGTAGCGGTCGAGCTCGAAGCGCAGCACGTCGGGGTGGTTGCCGGACACCGACTGCAGGTACGCCCACGCCTTCTCGTACGTCCACGCGCCGCCACCCACCTCCGCGGGGGCGGGCAGACCGCAGTGGACCCCGATGTCGAGGACGACGCGGCCGGCGCGCAGCAGCTGCGCGTCGAGCATCCCGAGGACCTCGCCCGGCCCGCGCAGGAAACCCAGGTCCTGCATGAGGCGCTCGGCGTACAGGGCCCAGCCCTCGCCGTGCCCGGAGATCCAGCAGCCCTGGCGCCGCCAGCGGTTGAGCACCTCGCTGCGCACGGCCGTCTGGCCGATCTGCAGGTGGTGACCGGGGACGCCCTCGTGGTGGACGGTCGTCGCCTCGCGCCAGGTGGAGAACCTCGTCTGGCCGGCCGGGACGGCCCACCACATGCGGCCCGGACGGGAGAAGTCCTCGCTCGGGCCCGTGTAGTAGATGCCGCCGCCCGTGGTCGGCGCGATCCGGCACTCCAGCCGGCGGATCTGCTCGGGGATGTCGAAGTGCCTGCCCTGCACCGCCTCGACGGTCTCGTCGGAGCGGTCCTGCATCCACGCCCGGAAGTTCGCGGCGCCCTCGACGACGGCGGACGGGGCGGCGTCGAGGAGCTCGGCGGCCGCGGCCACGTCCGGCGACCCGCACACCTGGCGCGCCACGTCCGCCATCTCGGCCCGCAGTCGGGCGACCTCGTCCAGGCCCCACGCGTAGGTCTCGTCGAGGTCGACGCGCGCACCGACGAACCACTGCGACCACAGCGCGTACCGGTCCCGCCCGACGGCGTCGGCCTCCGGGGCCTGCGGCAGCAGCTCCTCGTCGAGGAACCGCGCGAGGTCGCCGTAGGCGCGGGCCGCGGCGGCACCGGCGCGTTCGACCTCGTCACCGTGACCGGCGGCGAACGACGCGAAGAACCCGTCCGGTGCCGCGTACGACGAGGCCTCCGCGACGCAGGCACGGACCTGCCGCACCGCGGCCACCCGCCCGGTCGCCGCCCCGGCCCGCAGGCTCTCGACGTACCCGGCCACGGCGGCGGGGACGGCCGCGAGCCGCTCACCCACGACCTGCCAGTCGGCGTCCGACTCCGTGGGCAGCAGGTCGAAGACCATGCGCAGGTCCTGGACGGGGGAGGCGATGACGTTGAGGTCGCCGAGGAGCTCCCCGGCCTCCTCCAGGGCGACCTCGAGGCCCAGCCGGTCGCGCATCGCGGCGAGGGTCACCGCGTCGACCTCGTCGACGGGGCCGGAGCGTTCGGCCTCGTCCAGCGCCGCGAGCGTCGCCCGGTCCGCCGCCGCGACCGCGGCCAGCCCCGCCGGCGACCGGTCGCCGAGCCCGGCGGCCGCGTCGGGCACGCCCAGGCTCAGCGCGAGCGTCGGCTGCAGGCGCAGCACCGTCTCGAGGTGTCGTTCGGCCACCGCGTCGATGGCCGTCGCCGGCCGCTGCTCGTCCACGCGGCGAGCCTAGTGATCACCTCCGACGGGCACCCCTCAGAGGGTGGGGGCCTTCTGCGCCGCAGCGTCGAGCATCGGCACGAGGCGGTCCAGCAGCCACGGCACGCTGAGCACCGTCGCCGAGGTGGCGGTGACGAGGAGCTTGTCGTCGAGGTAGGCGACGGCGTCCGCGGCCACGGCCGGCATCGTCGCGTAGACGGGGTCGGCGCGGAGCTGGTCGCGGGTGATCTCGCCGTAGCCGACGAGCACCTGGCTGTCGATGTCGCGCACCCGCTCCTTGGCGATCTCGACGTAGAACTCCTCGGGGTTGGCCTTGGCCAGAGACTCGATGCCGGGGGCGTCCACCATGCCGAGGGAGCGCATGAGGTCCACGCGGGCGTCACCGGGCAGGTAGGCCGACATCCCCGTCGAGGTCGCGTAGACGTAGGTGAACGTCTTGCCCTCGAGCGACGGGGTCGCGGCCGCGCGGTTCGCGAGGTCGTCCTCGGTGTCCGCGACGAGCTCCTCGGCCTCGGCGGACTTGCCGACGGCCTGGCCGATCATCGTGGCCGACTCCTGCCACGTCGTCAGCCACGGCCCCTTCGGGTACCCGACGGTCGGCGCGATGGCCTCGAGCTTGCTGTAGTCCTGCGCGGTGATCCCGGAGTTGACGGCGAGGACGAGGTCGGGGGCGAGCGCGGCGATCTGCTCGAACGGGATCTCCTGGCTCGACGGCGCCGGCAGGAACGTCGTGGTGGCCTTGTCGAAGTGCCCCGCCCACCAGGGCAGCGTCCCGTCCTCCAGTCCGCCCCACGTCACCTCGGGGATGCCGACGGGCTGCAGCCCCAGCGCCCACAGCACGTCCTGCGACCCCCAGCCCAGGCAGACGATGCGCTGCGGCGCAGCCTCCACCGTGGTCTTCCCCAGCGCGTGCTCGACGGTGACCGGGAAGGCGCTCGCCCCGGCGGAGCCGGAGCTGCTGGGCGCGGCCGCCGGCTCCTGCGTGGAGGAGGACCCGCAGGCGCTCGCGATCGCGACGACGGGGACGGTGGCCAGCAGGGCGCGGCGGGACGTGCGCACAGGTGCTCCTCGAGGGGGAGTGGGTCAGGGGAGCCTCACCTCACCACAGGTCGGGCCCGTTGGGAAATCCCGTGGGGGAGGATGCCGGTGTGGACCCCGCCTGGAGCGACCTCGACCGCCCGCCGCTGCGTGCCGCCGCCCTGCGCACCGCACTCGTCGGAGCCGGCGCCTGGACGCGGCTGGACGCCGTCGCGAGCACCGGCTCGACCAACGCGGACCTGCTGGCCGACGAGGCGGCGCCCGACGGCGCGGGCCTCGTCGCCGACCACCAGGACGCCGGCCGCGGGCGGCTCGGCCGGACCTGGTCGGCACCTCCGCGCTCCTCACTGGCGGTGTCCGTCCTCCTGCGTCCCGCGGTGCCGACGCAGCGGTGGGCGCTGCTGCCGCTCGTCACCGGCCTCGCGGTGGTCGACGCCCTGACGGCCGTCGGCGTGCAGGCGGGCCTGAAGTGGCCCAACGACGTCCTCGTCGCCGGACCGGACCGGCCGGGCAAGGTGTGCGGGATCCTCGCCGAGGCCCGTGGTGACCGCGTCGTGCTGGGTGCGGGGATCAACGTCTCGCTGCGCACCGAGGAGCTGCCCGTCGAGACCGCGACGTCGCTGGCGCTCGCCGGCGCCCGAACGACCGACCGCGACACCGTGCTGCGCCGGTACCTGCGCGCGCTGCGGCAGCGCGTCGACGCGTGGGCCGCCGGGGAGTCCCCGCTGGCGGACTACCGCGCCGTCAGCGCGACGCTCGGGCAGGCGGTGCGGGTCGAGCTGCCCGGCGGGACGACGCTCGAGGGGGACGCGGTCGACGTCGACGACGACGGCCGGTTGGTCGTGCAGGACTCAGGCGGCGCCCGGACGAGCCTCGCTGCGGGGGACGTCGTCCACCTGCGCCGGGCCTGACGGCTCGGCCGGGGCGTCCCAGCCCTCCTCGCGCAGCTCCTCGACGAAGACGAACCGGCGGTAGGCCCACCAGCGGAACAGCGTGCCGAGCGCCACGCCCACGACCTTCGCCGAGATGTTCGAGGCCACCGGCCCGCGCAGCTCGAGCACGTAGTACGTGAAGCCCAGGCAGGCCAGCGAGATGAGCAGGCCGACGCCGTTCATGACGAAGAACAGCAGCAGCTCGCGCGGGGCCGACGCGCGTCGGCGGTGGCGGAACGTCCAGTACCGGTTGCCCAGCCAGGCCACGACGATGCTCGCCACGACCGAGATGACGTTGGCCGTCAACGGCTTGTGGTTCAGGACGCCGACACCGTCCGGGCCCGCGTAGCGCAGCAGGTTGAAGATGCCGAAGTCCGTGACGAACGCCACGGCTCCGACGATGCCGAACTTGGCGGCCTCGCGGGCCAGGACCTCGTAGGTGTCGCGCAACCTGCGCACGAGACCCCGCTCGCCCTGCTGGTCCCCGCTCAACGCCTTGCTCAACACGCATCCCCTCAGTCGGTGGCCGTACGTCCTGCGGCCACGCAGTCTGACGGGTCAGGCTGGGAACCGGCTCCAGATCACCGTTCCGCCGGGGCGCGTGTCTCGCGACGGGTGCTCCGGGGGTCCAGGTGGTCCTCCATCTTCATCGCTCCGACGATGCCGACGACGACGAACGCCACACAGGCGATCACGGTGAACAACGAACTTCCCCCTCCGTGGGTACGCGCCGCAGTCCCACGACGCGCCGGGACCAGGGTGACGCACGCCACGCAGGCGGGCATCTCGGGGTCCATCGGCCGAACGGGTGACTTCCTGACCTGCACTGCGAGCCCACTACCCTCGGACCCCGTGACCGCCTCGTCCCCCGTCTCGTCGTCTGCGGCCGGTCGGCCGGACCCGGCCCCCTACGCCCGCCCCGGTGGCTTCCCCGTCGTCGGCGTCGTCGGCGGCGGGCAGCTCGCCCGCATGATGCAGCCGGCCGCCACGGCCCTCGGCCTGCGGCTGCGCGTCCTGGCCGAGGGACCCGACGTCGCGGCGGCGCAGGTCATCACGCCCGCCCCGGTCGGTCCCGCGGACGACCTCGAGGCGCTCGTCGCCTTCGCGTCGGAGTGCGACGCCGTCACCTTCGACCACGAGCACGTCCCGGGGCCCGGCCTGCGCGCGATGGCCGAGGTGACCAGCGTGCAGCCGGGTGCGGACGCCCTGGTCCACGCCCAGGACAAGGTCGTCATGCGCGAGCGCCTGAGCGCCCTCGGCGTCCCGTGCCCCGCGTGGGCGCGGGTGGGTGACCGGGCCGCCGTCGAGGCCTTCGCGGCCGACGCCGGCTGGCCCGTCGTCCTGAAGACGCCGCGCGGCGGCTACGACGGCAAGGGCGTGCTCGTCCTGGACGGCCCCGACGACGGGGCCGGGTGGGCCACCGCCGACGCGTGGTTCGCCGACTGGGCCGACCGCGGCGGCCTGCTGGCCGAGGAGCACGTGCCCTTCACCCGCGAGCTCGCCGCCCTCGTCGCCCGCAGCCCCTCGGGGCAGGCGGCGGCGTGGCCCGTCGTGGAGACGGTGCAGCGCGACGGCGTCTGCCACGAGGTGACGGCCCCCGCGCCGGACCTGGACCCCGACCTGGCCGCCGAGCTCACCGACGTCGCCCTGCGCATCGCCGGCGGCCTCGGCGTCACGGGCGTGCTGGCCGTGGAGGTCTTCGAGGTCGAGCGGGAGGGTCGGCGCACGTTCGTCGTCAACGAGCTCGCCATGCGCCCCCACAACTCCGGGCACTGGAGCATCGACGGCGCCGTGACGAGCCAGTTCGAGAACCACCTGCGGGCCGTCCTGGACCTGCCGCTGGGCTCGACGGCGGCCCGGTCGCCGTGGACGGTCATGGTGAACGTGCTGGGGCCCAAGGAGATCGAGGCCCGGCACGAGGACCTGTACCGGTCCTACCTGCACGTCATGGCGCACGACCCGGGCGTCAAGGTGCACCTGTACGGCAAGGAGCAGCGGCCCGGCCGCAAGCTCGGTCACGTCACCGTCTACGGCGAGGACCTGGACAGCGTCCGCGAGCGTGCCCGGCACGCCGCGGCCTTCATCGCGGGAGAGATCGATGAGTGACGTTCGCGTGGGCCTGGTCATGGGGTCCGACTCCGACTGGCCCGTCATGGAGGAGGCCGCGAAGGCGCTGGAGGAGTTCGGCGTCGGGTACGAGGCCGACGTCGTCTCGGCGCACCGGATGCCGCAGGACATGGTCGCGTGGGGCTCGGCGGCCGCAGGTCGCGGGCTGCAGGTCGTCATCGCCGGCGCCGGGGGTGCCGCGCACCTGCCGGGGATGCTCGCGAGCGTGACCCCGCTGCCCGTCATCGGCGTCCCGGTGCCGCTGCGGTACCTCGACGGCATGGACTCGCTGCTGTCGATCGTCCAGATGCCCGCCGGCGTGCCCGTCGCGACGGTCTCGATCGGGGGCGCCCGCAACGCGGGGCTGCTCGCCGTCCGCATCCTCGCCGCCGCCGACGCCGACCTGCGCGCGCGGATGGTCGAGTTCCAGGACGGGCTGCGGCAGACGGCCTACGACAAGGGCGAGAAACTCCGCGCCCGCACCCGGCACGGGGGCGTCGGCTTCGGGAGCTGACGCACCGCACCGGGCGCGGGCACGGGTGGGGCGGCGGGTCCCCTGACCCACCCTCACCGGACGGACCGACACACGGTGGTGCTGCGTGCTGGGTGCACCGTGGGTGGTGCGCGGTGCGGGGCTGCTCGGTGCGCGGAGACTCGAACTCCAGGCTGCCCTCCACCTCCAGCGAGTGGCCGTGTTCCCCGCCGGCCACTGCGGGTCGTGTCCGCTCCCGTCCGGTTACCGACTGCCGCCGCCCCTCACCCCTCCGTCCAGTCCTGCTCCGTCCAGTCCAGCAGGTCGTGGGTCCAGTTCGCCTGCTGGATGCGGCCGTCGAGGGTGCGCAGCGTCCGCGCCACCTCGTCGGCCTGCCGGCGCAGGTCGGCGACGGGCAGGGCCGAGAGGTGCCGCAGCTCGCTGCGCAGGTGCCGCGTCCCCTGCCCGGCGGCGGCGTCGGCCGCCGACGTCAGCACGGCGTGCTGCAGGCGGAGCACGTCGCGGGTGGCGAGCGCGTCGGTCATCGTGCCGTCCGGGCCGAGGTCGACCCGGGAGTTCGTGCGGTTGACCTGCGCGATGAGCGTGCGCAGGCGCGTCAGGACCTCGCCCACCTCCACGAGCAGGGCGGCGGCGTCCTCGGCGGGCTCCTCGCCCTCCTGGTAGCGCGCGTTCGCCGCGATGCGGCTGCGCAGCTGCTCGACCCGGCGCTGGGCGTCGGCGCGCTCGCTGAGCGCTTCGGCGATCTTCACGTCGACGACCGTAGGCGGCGGACCGCACCCCGTCCACGGGGTTCCGCGAGCCTGTGGACAGCGGTCGGCACGGCCCCGGTAGCGTCGCCGCCGTGAGCTCCCGCACCGACGGCCCTCTGGTCACCGAGTCCCACCGCGTCGACGGGCACGACGTCCACGAGCACGTGCTCACCGTGCCCCTCGACCACTCCGGGAACCTCCCGGGGACGCTGGAGGTGTTCGCGCGCGAGTACGTGCGCGACGGTCAGCAGGACGCCCCGCGGCTGGTGTTCTTCCAGGGCGGGCCGGGGAACCCCTCGCCCCGGCCGGAGGTCGTCGGCGGCTGGCTGGACCGGGCGCTGGAGGAGTTCCGCGTCGTCCTGCTCGACCAGCGCGGGACGGGCCGCTCGACACCGCTGGACCGGCAGTCGCTCACCGGGACCCCGGCGGAGCAGGCCGCGCTGCTGCGGCACGTGCGCGCCGACTCCGTCGTCACCGACGCCGAACTCCTGCGGCAGGCCCTCGGTGGGGACACCTGGTCGGCGCTGGGCCAGAGCTACGGCGGGTTCTGCCTCACGACGTACCTCTCGCAGGCGCCGCAGGGGTTGCGGGAGGTGTTCGTCACCGCCGGGCTGCCGGGGATCGACAGGACGGCCGACGACGTCTACCGCGCCACCTACGCGCAGACCGCCCTCCGGAACGCCGAGTTCTTCCGGCGCTACCCCCGCGACCTCACCGTCGCCCAGCGCGTCGCCGACCACCTCGAGGCCGTCGAGGAGTTCCTGCCGACGGGGGAGCGCTTGTCGGGCAGGCGGTTCCGGACCCTGGGCATCGCGCTCGGCACGGTGTCGGGTTTCGACGCGCTGCACTTCGCCCTGGAGGACCCGTTCACGCGTGACGGACGACTGCGCGAGCGGTTCCTGCTGGAGGTGGGGCGGCGGCTGTCGTTCGCGGGGCAGCCGTTGTACGCCCTCGTCCACGAGAGCATCTACGCGCAGGGAGCGGCGACGGACTGGGCCGCCGAGCGGGTCCGCGGGGAGTTCGCGGAGTTCGCCCTGGACGCGCCGGAGTTCCGGTTCACCGGCGAGCACGTCTACCCCTGGCAGTTCGAGGAGGACCCGGCGCTCGTGCCGCTGCGCGAGGCCGCGCACCTGCTGGCCGCGGACGCCACCCTGCCCCCGCTGTACGACGCCGAGGTGCTCGCGGCGAACACCGTCCCCGTCGCCGCGGCCGTCTACGTCGACGACATGTTCGTGCCGTACGAGTTCTCCGCGGCCACCGCCCGGGCGGTCCGCGGGGCCCGGACGTTCGTGACGAACGAGTACCAGCACGACGGACTGCGGATGGACGGGCGGCGACTGCTCGACGTGCTGCTGGACCTCGCTCGGAAGTGATGCGCGCGGGCACCTAGCGCGCAAACTGCCCAAGGTCAAGGGTTGTCTGTGTGCAGTCTGTGCAGCACACTCTGCCCGGTTGATCCGTTTGAGGCAGGGAGGCCCCGTGCGCAAGATCGTCCTGTCGGCCGCGATGAGCACCGCGCTGCTCGCGACGACGCTGGCGGTGACGCAGTCCGCGTCCGCCGACCCCAGTTCCAGCTCCACCACCGGGACCACCACGAGCACGCAGAAGGGTGCGGCCACCGTCCAGCAGGGCACGACCCGCTACGTCGTCCTCTACGACGCCGGCGTCAGCGACGCCCTGGCCCGCACCGCGATCGCCCAGGCCGGCGGCACCGTGCTGTCCAGCAACGCGCAGGTCGGGTACGCGCTCGTGGAGAGCTCGGCCGCCGACTTCGCCACCAAGGCCGACGGCGCCGCCGGCCTGGTGGGGGCCGCGGCCGACCGCAGCATCGGCAAGGCGCCGGCCGACGCCGTCTCCGGCGCGGACGCCGTCGAGAAGCTCACGGACGCCGAACGCGCCACCCTCGCCGGTCGCGCGTCCCTGAAGTCCCTGGCCGCCAAGGCCAAGGGCGCCGAACCCCTGGCGTCGCTGCAGTGGGACATGCGGGCCATCGGCGCGACCCCGGACGGTTCCTACAAGGTCCAGCCCGGCAGCAAGAAGGTCACCGTCGGCATCATCGACACCGGCGTCGACGGCACCCACCCCGACATCGCCCCGAACTTCGACCGGGCCGGCAGCCGGAACTTCGTCACGGACATGCCCGACATCGACGGACCGTGCGAGGTGACGAGCTGCGTCGACCCCGTCGACGTGGACGACGACGGCCACGGGACCCACGTCGCCAGCACCATCGGCTCGCCGGTCAACGGCCTCGGGATCGCCGGTGTCGCACCGAACGTGAACCTCGTCAACCTGCGCGCCGGTCAGGACTCCGGGTACTTCTTCCTGCAGCCCACCCTCGACGCGCTGACGTTCGCCGGGGACTCCGGCGTCGACGTCGTCAACATGAGCTTCTACGTCGACCCGTGGCTCTACAACTGCCAGGCCAACCCGGCCGACTCCCCGGCCGAGCAGGCCCAGCAGCGTGTCATCGTCGCGGCCGTGCAGCGCGCGATCGACTACGCCCGCAGCAAGGGTGTGCTCCCGATCTCGGCCAGCGGCAACGAGGCCACCGACCTCGGGGCCCCCGGCGTCGACTCCTCCAGCCCCGACTACCCGGTCGACGCCGACGGGAACCCCACCCAGGCCCGCGACCGCACCATCGACAACTCCACCTGCCTCAACGTGCCCGCCGAGAGCAACGGCGTGGTGACGGTGAACTCGACCGGTCCGTCCGGCCGCAAGGCGTACTACTCGAACTTCGGCACCGAGCAGTCCGACGTCTCCGCCCCCGGCGGCGACGCGTACGACACCGCCAACGGCCGCACGTCGCCCGCCGGGATGATCCTCGCCGCCTACCCGGCGAACGTCGCCAAGGCCGAGGGCACGATCGACGCCAAGGGCGAGCCGAACACCCCGTTCGTCCTGCGCCAGAAGACGAAGGACGGCAAGGACGCGTACTACCAGTACCTGCAGGGCACCTCGATGGCCGCCCCGCACGCCGCCGGTGTCGCCGCCCTCGTCGTCAGCGAGTACGGCAAGCCCGACAAGGCCCACCCCGGCACGCTGACCCTCGACCCGGCGGTCACCCAGGCGATCCTGCTGGGGACGGCGACGGACACCCCGTGCCCGGTGCCGGCGGAGTTCACCTACCGCCGCGTCACCGCGAACGGCCCCGTCACCTCGACGGCGACCTGCGCGGGCACGACCGACGACAACGGGTTCTACGGCGAAGGGATCGTCAACGCGCTGACCGCGGTCACCGAGTTCTGATCCCGCTCCTGGCAGGAGAACGCCCCGTCGGCTGCGGCCGGCGGGGCGTTCTCGTCGCTGCGGGGGTCAGGCGACCAGGGAGCGCAGCGCCTCGGTGTCGTCGTTCTTCAGGTCCGTGAACATGGCCAGCGCCTTCTCGGTGTCCCACTTCACCGCGATCCCGTGACCCGTGCGGTAGTTCGGGTCCGAGACGGGCACGGTCATCGAGATCCCGCCGGTGCCGGTCGCGGCGCGCATGCCGCGCAGGAACCCGACGAGGTCGGTGAGCGAGGAGTCGTCGTCCACGGTCACCGCGCTCCCGCCCGCGGAGGCGAGGGGGAACGCGCGGAACGGGTTCAGCAGGGTCGACGGGCTGGCGGCCTTGGACGTGATGGCGCCGAGGAGTTCACGTTGGCGCTGCACCCGCCCGAAGTCGCCCTGGACGTCGGTGTACCGGTAGCGCGCGTACCCGAGGGCGGTCTTGCCGTCCATCTGCTGGCACCCCGCCGCGATGTTCAACCCCGCCCGCACGTCGTCCACGGCCTTCGCCGGGCACATCGTGACCCCGCCGACGGCGTTGACGATCTGCGCGAAGCCGCCGAAACCGGTCTCGACGTAGTGGTCGATGCGCAACCCCGAGACCTGCTCGACCGTCTCCATGAGCAGCGGGGCGCCGCCGATCGCGAACGCGGCGTTGATCTTGTTCTTCCCGTGGCCCGGGATGGGGACCCACGAGTCGCGCGGGACGCTGATGAGCGCCGCGGGTCCGCCGCCGTCGGGGACGTGCAGCAGCATGATCGTGTCGGTGCGCTGGCCGGAGATGTCCGCGCCGCCCGCGGAGTACTCCGCGATCTCCTCCGGGCTCAGGCCGTCGCGCGAGTCGGACCCGACGACGAGGTACGTCGTCCCGGGGGTCGCGGCCGGACGCTCGCCGGTGGACGCCGCCGCGATCTGGTCGACGGAGGACCACCCGCGCCACGCCAGGGCGACGGGGTAGGTGACGGCCAGGACCACGAGGACCGCGACGACGGCCAGGACGCGGCGTCGGCGGACGTGGGGGCGGCGGGCACGCGCGGGGCGGGGCGCCGGGGTCCGCGGCCGCTCGGCCGGGGGAGCGCCACCCTCGTCGAGGTCCCGGTGCTGGTCCCGGGGCTGGTCCCGGTACTGGTCACGGTGCGGGTCGGGCCGCTGGAGCTCGGCGAGCCGCTGCTCACGGCCCGGGGTCTGCGCCGCGGGACGGGCGGAGCCGCGACGGGGCTTGCCGTAGGTGGTGGAGTGCCAGCGCTGCGCCTCGTCGGCGGAGGTGTCTCGCTCGGGGGGCTCGGCGGGCATGCGCACCACCGTACGGCCGCTCCCGCACCGCACCCGGCCCTGCACACGCGGAAAACACACTTTCCGCCCCGGCCGAGCGCCTCGGCGGGGCGGAAAGTGTGTTTTCCACGCGGGGTCGCGCGGGTCAGGGCGCGGGGTGGCGTCAGGCGCGCGGGCGGCCCAGCGCGCGGTAGGTCCAGCCCGCGGCGCGCCAGCGGGCGGGGTCGAGGGCGTTGCGGCCGTCGAGGATGCGCTTCTCCTTGACCAGGGAGGAGATCGTGGCCGGTTCCAGGTCGCGGTACTCCTTCCACTCGGTCAGCAGGAGGACGACGTCGGCGCCGCGGACGGCCTCGGTGACGGTCTCGGCGTAGGAGATGTCCGGGACGGCCTTGCGGGCGTTGTCCAGCGCGGCGGGGTCGGTGAGGACCACGTCGCCGCCCTGCAGGCGGATCTGCGCGGCGACGTTGAGGGCGGGGGAGTCGCGGATGTCGTCCGACAGCGGCTTGAAGGCCGCGCCGAGGACGGCGACGCGCTTGCCGATGAGGGAGCCGTCGCAGACCTCGCGGGCCAGGTCGACCATGCGGATCCGGCGGCGCATGTTGATGGAGTCGACCTCGCGCAGGAAGGTCAGGGTCTGGTCGGCGCCGAGCTCGCCGGCGCGGGCCATGAACGCGCGGATGTCCTTGGGCAGGCAGCCGCCGCCGAAGCCGAGGCCGGCGTTGAGGAACTTGCGGCCGATGCGGTCGTCGTGGCCGATGGCGTCGGCGAGCTGGGTGACGTCGGCGTTGACCTTCTCGCAGAGCTCGGCCATCGCGTTGATGAAGGAGATCTTGGTGGCCAGGAACGAGTTCGCGGCGACCTTGACCAGCTCGGCGGTCTGGTAGTCCGTGACGATGAGCGGGGTGCCGCGCCCCAGCGGGGTGGCGTAGACCTCGTCGAGCAGCGCCTTGGCGGCCTTGCCCTCGGGGGTGGTCTGCCCGCCGGCGACGCCGTAGACGAGGCGGTCGGGGGTCAGGGTGTCCTCGACGGCGTGCCCCTCGCGCAGGAACTCCGGGTTCCACGCCAGCGCCGCACCCGGCTCGGACGCGGCGACCTTGGCGGCCAACCGGGCGGCGGTGCCGACCGGGACGGTGGACTTGCCGACGACGAGCTCGCCCGGGCTGACGTGCGGCAGCAGGGAGTCCACGGCCGCGTCGACGTACTTCATGTCGGCGGCGAACTCGCCACGCTTCTGGGGGGTGCCGACGCAGACGAAGTGGACGGCCGAGCCCGCGGCGGCCGACATGTCGGTCGTGAACGTCAGGCGGCCGGTGGCCATGGTGCGCTCGAGCAGTTCGGGCAGGCCCGGTTCGAAGAACGGGGCCCGAGCGGCCTGCAGGGCCGCGACCTTCTCAGGGTCGACGTCGATCCCGATGACCTCGTGCCCCAGCTCGGCCATGCACGCAGCATGGACGGCGCCGAGGTAGCCACATCCGATGACAGTCATCCGCATGACGCGCAGAGTAGCGACACGTACGCGGTGTGAACACATCCGCGGCCGGACGGGGGACTGAGACCCGCGTCTCGTGGAGCTCCCGTGAGCACGATCCGGCCATCGTGTGACCGAGCACGCAGGAAGTCGTGACACTCTGTGCCTCAAGATTCGGCCGTTCGGGGTCGAGACCTGCAGCTGACGGCACGTCCCACCGGAAGGTCACCATGCGCTTGCGTCCTCGCACCCTCGGCCTCGCGGCCGCCCTCGCGGTCAGCACGGCCCTCGTCGCCGGGGGCGCGCCTGCGACCGCCAGCCCCGGTGTCACCCTCAAGGCCGCCGAGGCCTACCGCGTCTACGGCGCCGACCGCGTCGGCACCGCCATCGCCGCGTCCACGTCCTTCTCCAGCCAGGGCGCGGACTCGGTCGTCCTGACCCGGTCGGACACCTTCGCCGACGCCCTCGCCGGCGCCCCGCTGGCCTCCGACAAGAGCGGTCCGCTGCTCATGACGTCGCGCACGGCGCTGCAGCCCGAGGTCGCGGCGGCCATCAAGAACGTCCTCAAGCCGGGCGGGACGGTGTACCTCCTCGGTGACGGCAACGCGCTGTCGGCCGGCGTCGAGAGCTCCGTCAAGGCCCTGGGCTTCCCCACCCAGCGGGTCTCGGGGTCGGACCGCTTCGGCACCGCCGTCGAGATCGCCAAGCTCCTGCCCCAGGCGCAGACCGTCTCGGTCGTCACCGGCTGGAACTTCCCCGACGGCCTCGCGGCGGGCGCGCTCATGGGCGTGCAGGAGGAGACGACGAAGCACAGCATCGGTGTCGTCCTGCTGAGCGACGGCGGGAACCTCGGCTCGACGACCCAGAACTACCTGGGCTCGCGCACCTTCGCGACCAAGCTCGCCATCGGCGGCACGGCCGTGACCGCCGTCGGGCGCGGCACGAGCGGCTGGGCCCAGCTGGCCGGCAACGACCGCTACGAGACCGCCGGCCTCGTCGCCCAGCAGTTCACCTCGAACGCGTTCTTCAAGGACGCGACGACGATCGTCGGTGTCGCCACGGGCGAGAACTGGCCCGACGCGCTGTCGGGGTCGGCGCTCATGGCCTACGCCGGCGGCCCGATGCTGCTGACCGCGAAGGGTTCGCTGCCGGACAGCACGAAGAACGCGATCAACGTCCTCAAGGCCGACGCGTCCACGAACGGCAAGTCCATCCAGAACGTCCTGGTCTTCGGTGACCAGAACTCGGTGTCGGACAACGCCTACAACGCGGTGGTCGCGGCCGCGGGCTGACCCGCAACCTCAGTCCTGGACGGGCCCGTCACCCTCGTGGTGGCGGGCCTGTTCCGGTGTGGGGGCCTCGTCGAGCGCGAGCCGGCGGGCGAGTTCGGTGACCGTCTCCTCCAGGTGCCGCGCGCGCCGGTAGGAGGACACGACGAACCCCAGGAACGCGATGACCAGCCCGTACAGGAGCAGGTCCGCGCCGCGGCCGACGCCGACGACGTTCGCCGCGGCCGTCACCGCCGTCGGGACGAGGATGCTGGCGACGGCGAGCGCCACGAGCGCCCCCAGCAGCAACCGCCGCACGGCCTGGTGCCGCGCGCCCGCGGTGCTGCGGACGAGGACGATCCCGACGACGAGCACGACGGCGATGAGCAGGACCTGGATGGCGAGCACGACTACCCCAGCAGCGTTTCGACGAGGATGTTGATGCTGTTCAGCACCGACTGGCCCTTGGACCGGGAGTAGTCCGTGTAGAGGACGTGCACCGGTTGCTCGGCCCAGCGCAGGTCCGAGCGGCCCACCTGGTGGACGATCTCGCTGGCGTGCGCCATCCGGTTGTGCCGGATCCGCAACGTCTGCGCGCCGCGGCGGGAGAACACCCGCAACCCGTTGTGCGCGTCGGTCAGGCGCAGGCCCGTCGTCCGGTTCGTGTAGACGACGGCGGCGCGCAGCACCACCTTCTTCAGCCGGTCCAGCTCGGTGCGCCGGTCCAGGAACCGGCTGCCGAACACGACGTCGAGGTCCTCGTCCTCCAGGCGCCGGACCATGGCGGCGGCGTCCTCGACGCGGTGCTGGCCGTCGGCGTCGAACGTCACGACCGAGCGCGTGCGCGGGTCCCGCAGGGCGTAGGCGATCCCCGTCTGCAGCGCCGCGCCCTGGCCGAGGTTCACGGCGTGCCGGACGACGACCGCGCCGGCCCGCTCGGCCTCGTCCGCCGAGGCGTCCGTGCTGCCGTCGTCGACGCACACGACGTGGGCGAACTGCTCGCGCAGGCCCTGCACCACACCGGCGATGACGGTCGCCTCGCAGAAGAGGGGGACGACGACCCACGTGTCGTCGAACCCGGCGGCGGCGGGGCGCGGCGGGCTCGGGGTGGGGGAGGCGGCTGAGGTGGTCACGGCCCGTCCATCATGGCGCGTCCCCCACCCCACCTCGCGCATCGGCGAGGATGACGCGCGTGAAGTCCCTGCTGTCGACCGTCCGCGCGCTGCTCTCGCTCCTGCCGGCGGGCAGTTCGCGGTTCGTGGCGGTCTACTGCACGGCCCAGGCGCTGCTGTCCGTCTTCGACGTCGCCGCCCTCGGTCTGCTCGCGGTGCTGCTGCCCGCGGCGGTCAGCGGGAGCGGTCAGCTCGCCCTCGCCCTGCCCGTGCTCGGTGACCGGGTCAGCACCGTGCAGCTCATCGTCCTCATCTGCGTCGCCAGCCTGCTGCTGGTGGCCAAGTCGCTGGCCCAGCTGACCCTGGTGCGCTGGGGCGTCGTGCGGTTCGCCGTGCACGAGGTCGACGTCGCCGACCGTCTCGTGCGCGCGTACCTGTCGGCGTCGTGGGCCTACCGGCTGCGGGCGTCGTCGGCGCGCGCGGTCCGCACGGTCGACGAGTCGCTCAACCAGGCGTTCAACGGCTTCCTCATGCCGTTCTCCAGCCTCGTCGCCGAGGTCGCCTCGCTCGTCGCCGTCGGGGCCGTCGTCCTCGTCGCGGCGTGGCAGACGGCGATCGTCGCGGCGGTCTACTTCGGGCTCATCGCCGTCCTGCTGTACTCCGTGATCGCCAAGCGCGCCGCCGCCGCGGGCCGGACGGCGACGTCGGCCTCCGTCGACACCATCCGGCTCGTCCAGGAGTCCTTCGCGACGACGAAGGAGATCACGCTGCGCGGCCGCGGCGAGCAGCTCGCCGGCGTCGCGCGCGAGGTGCGCGCCGGCAGCGCCCGGGCCCGCGGGATGGCCTTCTTCTACTCCGTCGGCCCGCGGTTCGTGCTCGAGGCGGCGCTGCTCGGCGGGTTCCTCGTCGTCGGCGGGATCGCGGTCCTGACCCAGGGCGTCACCGAGGCCGTGTCGGCCATCGGGCTGTTCGCCGTGGCGGGGTTCCGCGTCGTGCCGTGCCTGACCCGGTTGCAGTCGGTCTTCGCGACGATGCACGCCCACGAGCCCAACGCCCACGAGGTGCTCGACGCGCTGCGCGAGACGGGGGCCACGGACCGCGAGCCGGCGCGCTTCGCCCCCGTCGACCCCGTCGGCCTGCCGCCGGGGGCCGTGGAGATCGTCCTGGAGGACGTCACCTTCACCTACCCGGGCAGCGCGCGTCCCGCTCTCGACGGCGTCTCGGCGCGCATCCCCGCCGGGGCGCGCGTCGCGGTCGTCGGGCGGTCCGGGTCGGGCAAGTCCACGCTCGTCGACGTCGTCCTGGGCCTGCTGACCCCGTCGTCGGGGCGCGTCCTCGTCGGCGGGGTGCCGCTGGCCGACGTCGCGGCCGGCTGGCGCGGGCGCATCGGGTACGTGCCGCAGGAGGTCGCGCTGCTCGACGCCGACGTCGCCGCGAACGTGGCGCTGTCCTGGCGGCGGGAGGAGGTCGACGAGGCACGCGTGCAGCGGGTCCTCGCCGACGCCCAGCTCACCGAGGTCGTCGCCGGTCTGCCACAGGGCCTGTCGACGCCCGTGGGCGAGCGGGGGCTGCGCCTGTCGGGCGGGCAGCGGCAGCGCCTCGGCATCGCCCGCGCCCTCTACACCGACCCGAAGGTGCTCGTCCTGGACGAGGCGACGTCGGCGCTGGACGCCGCCACCGAGGCCGCCGTCACCGCGACGGTGGCCGGCCTGCACGACGACGTCACCGTCCTCGTCGTCGCCCACCGGCTCGCCACCGTCCGCGACTGCGACGCCGTCGTGCTGCTGGAGGAGGGGCGGGTCGTCGACGTCGGCACGTTCGACGAGGTCGTCGCGCGGGTGCCGGACTTCGCCGTCCAGGCGGAGCTGTCCGGGCTGACGGGGGCGCCCGGCGCCTGACCCGTTCCTGGGCACGACTGCGGGACCCGCCCCCCCCGCGGGTCCCGCAGCCGGCGGGTCACTTCAGGTGGATGAACGTGCTGAACTGCGAGTTCGCCGAGCCCACCGTGGTCGTGCGGTGCGAGTACGCGTCGCGCTGCAGGTAGTTGTACTCGTCCACCTCGATCGAGCCGTTGGCGTTGACCTTCGTCACGAACGCCACGTGGCCGTAGGTGCCCCCGTTGCGGACGGCGACGTCCCCGGCGCGCGGGGTCCCGGACACCGGGATGCCGGCGGCGCGGGCGGCCTGGTCCCAGTGCTCGGCGTTGCCCCAGTGCTGGCCCTTGTAGGAGTTGCTGAAGTCGATGCCGAGGCGGGAGCGCACGGCCCAGGCGACGAAGCTCGTGCACTGGCCCTTGTAGAAGTTCCACGGGTCGACGCCGCTGCCCTGGCCCTTGTAGGGGTAGTCGTCGCGGGCCGGGTAGCCACCGGTGGAAGTGCCGCCGCCGATGCGGTGGGAGGCGTTCTCGTTCTTCAGGGTGGCGTTGAGCTTGGCCTTGGCGCCGGCGGCGATCTTCTGCCCCGCACCGCCGTACCCGCTGTTGAAGAACACCGTGACGGGCTTGCCGGTGCGGTTCCACGCCGACGCCGCGTTGTTCTTGACGCACTTGCCCTTGCCGGTGCCGGTGCCGCGGAACTCGTAGCAGCTGGGCTGGGTGGCGCCGTAGTCGGAGATCGAGCCGGTGAAGTCGGAGACCGACCCCTGCTGGCCGCTGTTGAAGTACAGGCAGAACTCCCCGGCGTTGCAGGCGCCGTCGCGGACGGCGGCCTGGGCGGGGGCGGAGACGGCGAGCGTGCCGGCGGCCAGGAGGCCGGTGGCGACGGTGGCGCCGAGGGCGGAGCGGAAGGGAGTGCGCATGGTGGGTTCCTCTCGGTTCGGGTGATCGGGTGGTGCGGGGCGGGTGGGTCAGCCGCGCTGGACCTGTTCCCAGGTCCGCTTGCGGACGGCGGGGCCGTCGTCGGGGGCGCCGTTCGCGAGCCCGTTGCGGCCCTCGTGGTAGTCGCCGACCTGGTCGGCCGCCGGCCGCGACAGGTCGGGGTCGCTGACGGCCACCGCGTGCACGTGCAGCGGCCACCGGCCCTGCGCCGGGGTGCGCAGCCAGGCCGCGAAACCCACCTCCCGCAGCGCGGTGACGAGGGCGCGGCGCTGGGCCGGGGTGAGCCCTTCGGCGTCGAGGTCGAGGGCGCCGCCACCGTCGTGGGTGCCGGCCGAGGTCGGGTCGGCGCCGGGGGAGTAGGACCCCTGTTCGACGACGACCGGGACCGCGGCCCGTCGCCGGGCGGCCTGCAGCATGGCCAGCGTGCGGGCGTTGCAGGCGAAGCCCTGGACGGTGGTCCGCCCGCCCGTCGCCACGGGCCGCACCACGGTGAAGCGGCCCTGGCCCAGCCGTTCCAGCGACGCCCGGCCCGGCAGCCCCGTGGCGCCGAGGCCGCTGTAGCCGAGCGAGCGCTGCCACGCCGCGTAGGCCGCCACGGTGCGGGTGCCGAAGTGGCCGTCGACGTACCCGGCGGCGAGCAGGCCGCGGTCGGCGAGCGCCCGTTCGACGAGCCGGACGGCGGGGCCCGCCCCCGCGGTGGTGCCCTCGCCGGCCTTCGCCGGGTCCCACTGAGCCGCCAGCAGGACCGCCTCCATGGACACCGTGGGCAGCGTCGCGGCCGCGGCCCGGGGTGCGGCGGCCAGGGCGAGCGGGGCGGCGGCCAGGGCGCCGACGACGGTCCGCCGCCGTGCGCCGGGACCGTCCCGCAGGGTGTGCGACATCGCTCCTCCTCCTCGGGGGGCCGGGTGCTCCCGGCCGGTGCACCGACCCTCGTCGCGAGGGGCCGGGGGCGTCACGGGCAGCCCCTGCCCCCCGCCGTCCTTGTGCCGACCGGACCGCCGGGCCACAATGCGTGACCGTGCGTGACAGGGGGTCCGGTGCTGCGCCCGCTCCCGTGACGGGGGACGCCACGGGGGACTCCACGGGGGACTCCACGGGGGACTGCGCGGGGGACTTCGTCATCCGCTACGCCGACGAGACGTGCCCCCTCGCCGAGGGCGAGCGGCGCCGCTTCGGCCGCAGCGACGCCGAGCACGACATCACCGTCTGGGAGCAGGTCCGCGGCAACACCCTGTCCGTCGTGGCCGGAGAGCTCTGGTGCACCGAGGGCCAGGTCTGGGTGCGCAACCTCTCCAGCGCGCACGAGCTCGTCGTCGACGGACCGGGGGTCGTCTCCACCGTGCTGCCGCCGCGCGAACCGGACCGGCCGGGGCACGCCTGCTCGGTGCCGTGGCCGCAGGGATCGGTGCACGCGCCCAGCACCGGGTCCTGGCGCCTCGACGTCGGCCCCGCGACCCCGGACCCGGCGCTCGCGCCCCCTCCCGGGCCCCCTCCCGGGCCCCCTCCCGGGCCCGCTGACGCCCGGCGCGTCCCGCGCGACCTCGACCCCGTCGCCCGCGCGGTCTGCGCCCCCGTCCTCGCCGGCCGGCGCGACGGGGCCGGTGAGGAGGAGGTCTCCGTGGCGCTCGGTCTGCCGCGGACCACCGTCCGGCGGCACTTCGCCCGGCTCGCCGACGCCCTCGGCTGCGAGGACCCGTCCGCGGTGGACGGCCCGCAGCTGGCCCGGGTGCTGCTGGCCTCGCCCGTCCTGGGGACGGTCCGGGTGCCGGACGTGCCGGAGCAGCACCGCGACGTCGCCGAGGCCGTCTGCGCGCCGCTGCTGCGGGGCGCCCCCGGGCCCGCCACCTACGCCGAGGTCGCCGCCGTCCTGGGCGTCAGCGCCCGCACCGCCCGACGGCGCGTCGAGGCGCTCGTGGAGGAGTACGCCGGCACCGTGCGCGCCCTGCCCGGTGGCCTGCGGCCGGAGGACACCCTCACGGCGGCGGTCGCCCGGTTGCTGGTCCACCGCGGGAAGCTGCAGGGGAGCGCCGGTGGCTGACCTGCCCTTCCCCGACGGGTTCGAGCCCGTCGGGGCCCCCCTCGGCGTCGGGTCGACGGCCGTGGTGTGGCTGGCGCGGCGCACGGTCGACGGCCGGCTCAGCGCGCTGAAGGTGTGGCGGCGGCCGCTGGCCGGGCCCCGGGACCGCGAGCGCTTCGTGCGCGAGGTCCGCCGGCACGCCGACCTGGCCGCCACCAGCGGCCACCTCGTCTCCTACACCTGGGCCGAGCCGGACGCCGACCCGCCGTGGATCGCGGTGGAGCCCCACGGCCGGGCGCTCGCCGACGTCCTCGCCGCCGAGGGCCGTCCGCCCCTGGCGGAGGGTCTCGCGTGGGGGCACGACCTGCTGCTGGGGCTGGCCGCCGTGCACCGCAGCGGCGCCGTCCACCGGGACGTCGGCGTCGCCAACGTCCTCGTCCACGAGGGCCGGGCCAAGCTCTGCGACCTCGGTCTGTCCACGACCCAGGGAGCGGCCACGGAGGACCGTGCGGCGGGCACGCCCCGCTTCGTGGCCCCCGAGCTGCTGGCAGGGGCCGACCCCGACGCGCGCAGCGACGTGTACTCCGCGGCCGTCGTCCTGCGCGACGTCCTGGGCGAGGACCTGCCGGCCGGGCTGGAACAGACGGTGACGGCGGCGGCGTCCGTCCGGCCCGGGGACCGGCCGGTGGACGCCGGCGCCTTCGCACAGCGGCTCGCACGCGACGCCCGGGCCCTGGGCGTGGAGCTGCCCGCCGAACTGCCCCCCGGACCGCGCGCGGCGCTCGGACCCGGCGGGCTGGAGCGTGCGGTTCCCCGTGCCCGCTCCCGTCCTCGTCCTCGGCCACGCGCTCGGCTCGTCGGGGGCCTGGTCGGGGGTGTCGCCGCGCTCGCCGCCGGTGTCGTGGCGCTGTCGGCCGGCGGGTTCCTGGACGGTGACGCGCAGGACGCCGGGGGCGGTGCACCACCGCGCACCACGGCCGGCGGGACCGCGACCGGCGCCCCGGACGCCGCGACCGCCCGCGCCGACGTCGCCGCCGACGGGAGCCCGGTGGTGCTGCCCCCGGCGACGTCCGGCCGGTGCGACCAGGCGGTGACGGACGCCGACCCGGTGGCCCGCCCGGTGCTGACGCGCGCCGACGGCGTGGTCGTCGGGGAGGTGCGGCTCTTCCAGGCCCCGGACGGCGGGGAGGTGTGCGCCAAGCTCGTCAAGCCCGAGGGGTCACCCCTGCGCGGGCAGGAGACCCACCTCGCGCTGACGTTGTGCGGGCAGGGCGGCACCTGCGACCACGACTGGCACGCCTACCGGATCGACGCCGGCCCGGTGGTCGTCCCCGCCGTCGACGGGTGCGTGTCCTGGCGAGCCTCCGTGCTGGACGCCTCGGGGCGGGAGTGGTGGGTGCGGGACGCGACCGGGACGTGGTCCTGCGCCTGAGGTGTGCAGGAACGCTGCACCCGTCGGCACGGTGGTGGGTCATGATCGGAGGGTGAGCACTGCCCGGGCCCTGGCCGCCGGCCACCTGGGGGTCCAGGCCGTCGCGGTGCCGGTGTGGTGGGCCGGCCTGAGGCTCTCGCCGACGTTCCGACGGCCCTTCGAGCTCGGTGACCCGGCCGTGCTGGACTCCTTCGCCCCCGGCGACGTCGTCCTCGCGCTGACCTCGGCGGCCGCCGCCGTGCTCGTCCGCGCCGGGCACCCCGCGGCGGCCCCGGCGGCCGGTGTCGTCACCGCCGTCGTGGGCTGGAGCACCGTCCGCACGGTCCGGTGCGCGGCGGCGAGCCGCAGCGGCGGGCTCGGCGTCCTCGCGATGACGGCCGCGACGGCGGGCAGCGCCGTGGCCTGGGTGCTCGCACGGTCCACGCGGTGAGGCTCTACCGCGTCGCCCGGCCCGCGAGCCCCGCGCGGCACCTGGCCAAGACCCTCGGCTGGATGGTCGTGGTCTGGACCCTCGCCCTCCTCGCGCTGCCCGCGGTGCTGCGGACGGCCGAGCGCTGGCTGGGGGTCCCGACGTGGCCGCTGCCGGGGGGCCGGGTCGCGGGGCTCGCCCTCCTCGTCGCGGCGAGCGCGCTCGGGATCCGCTGCGCGGTCGCGATGGCGAGCGGGGAGGGGACGCCGGTGCCGTTCGACGCAGCCGCCCGGCTGGTCGTGACCGGCCCCTACCGCTGGGTGCGCAACCCCATGGCCGTCAGCGGGTGCACCCAGGCCCTCGGGGTGGCGCTGCTGGTCGGGTCGCCGTCGTACTACCTCGTGCCGGCCGCGGGGGCGCTGCTGCGGCAGTTCGTCATCAGGCCCTCGGAGGAGCGGTTCCTGCTGCAGCGCTTCGGGGACCCCTACGCGCGGTACCGGGACGCGGTCCCGTTGTGGGTGCCGGCGCGGCTACCGTGGGGCCGGTGATCCAGCACACCGTCGTCTTCACCCTGGTCCACGAACCCGGTTCCCCGGCCGAGGCGGAGTTCCTCACCACCGCCCGGCGCGACCTCGGTGCGCTCGAGGGTGTCGGCGGGTTCACCGTCCACCGGCAGGTCAGCGTGAAGAGCCCCGGGTCCTGGCAGTTCTCGATGGTCTTCGCCGACCAGGAGGCCTACGACGCCTACGACGCGCACCCGGTGCACCGCGCCTTCGTGGCCGACCGCTGGGCCCGCGAGGTCGCCGAGTTCCACGAGTACGACTTCGTCCGCTGGGACGGCTGAGGGTCCTCGTCCGGGAGTGGCGGGCCCCGGTTCCGAGAACCGCTGGGTAGGGTTCCGGATCGTGTCGCCGCTGGTCCGCATCGCGACGCGGACCTACCCGCCGGACGTGGGGGCCGCGCCGTTCCGCCTGCGCGCCCTGGCCCGGGCGCTCGTCGCCCGCGGCTGCGAGGTGGAGGTCCTCACGGCGTCCGCGACCCGCGCCGAGACCGCCGACGCCGGGGTGCGGACGCGCCGCCTGCCCGTGCTGCGGGACGCCGACGGCGTCGTGCGCGGGTACCTGCCCTACCTCTCCTTCGACGTCCCGCTCGCCGCGCGCCTGCTCACCGGCCGCCGTCCCGACGTCGTCGTGCACGAACCTCCGCCGACGACGGGCGTCGTCACGCGGCTCACGTCCCGGCTGCGGGGAGTGCCGTACGTCTCCTACCTGCCCGACGTGTGGTCCCAGGGCGCCGTCGCCGCGGGCGCCCCGGCTCCCGTGCTGCGCGCCGTCGCGGTCGCCGAACAGGCCTCGCTGCGCGGGGCGGCCCGCGTCCTGGCCGTCACGCAGGGCATGGCCGACGAGGTCGTGCGCGGCGGGGTCGACGCCTCGCGGGTGCGGGTCGTCGGCAACGGGGTGGACGTCGACGTGTTCCGACCCGCGGGAGGACTCGTTGCGGCGCAGGGGGTCCGCGTCGTCTACAGCGGCACGATGTCGGAGTGGCAGCGGGCGGAGGTCTTCGTCCACGGCTTCGCCCGGTTCGCCGCCGACCACCCCGGCGCGACGCTGACGATGGTCGGCGGGGGCGTCGACGTGCCGCGGCTGCGCGAGCTGGCCCGCACCGTCCCCGGGGTCGAGCTGCCCGGCACCGTCCCGCCCGAGCGCGCGGCCGAGCTGCTCGCCGGGGCCGACGTCGCGCTGGCCTCCCTCGTCCCGGGCAGCGGGTACGACCTCATGTCCCCGACGAAGATCTTCGCGGCCACCGCGTGCGGGACGCCCGTCCTCTTCGCGGGCGTGGGCAGCGGGGCCACGCTCGTGCGCGAGCACGACCTCGGCTGGGCCGTCGACCACGACCCCGACGCCGTCGCCGCCGCGCTGGGCGAGGTCCGGACGCCGTCGGCGGCGCAGCGCGACCGGCTGCGGCGGTGGGCCCTCGCGCACGGTTCGCTGGCCGCGGCGGCCGACCGCGCGGCCGACGCCGTCGTCGACCTGCTGTGAACCCTCCTGTCGTCGTCGTCACCGGTGGCTCGAGCGCCGGGGACGTGCTGACCCTCGTCGTCGCCGCCCTGTGGGTGCTCGTCCCGGGCGCCGCCGTGCTCGTCGCCGGCGGGGTGCGGCGGCTGCCGCTCCTGCTCGGCGCGGCGCCGGCCGTCTCGATCGGGGTGTCCACCGTCGCCGCCAGCGCCACCGGTGCGACGGGGACGCGGTTCGCGTGGTGGGGCGTGCTCACCGCCGCGCTGCTCCTCGCCGGCCTCTCCCGCCTCCTGCGCGGCCCCGTCCTTCCGGCGGAAAACACTCTTTCCGCCCTCGCAGGGCGGGGTGGGAGGGCGGAAGGTGTGCTTCCGGCCCGGGGGCCGCTGCTGGCCGCGGGCGTCCTCGTCCTGGCCGCCGCCGCGACGACGTGCGAGCTGTTCCGGCGGGGGATGGGCGCGCTCGCGACCCCGTCGCAGGAGCACGACACGATCACCCACACCCTCGTCACCGCGCGCATCCTGCGGACCGGCGACGCGGCCCCCTGGCGCGCGCAGGCCCTCGACGTCGTCACCGGCACACCCGCGCAGTACTACCCCGACGGCCTGCACCAGTGGGCGGCGCTCGTCGCGCAGACCGCCCGCGTCGACGCCGTCAGCGGGCTCAACGCCACGAGCGTCGTCGTGCTCGCCGTCGTCCAGACGCTCGGCCTGCTGGCGCTCGCCGACCGGGTGCTTCCGCCGCGGTGGCTGCCGGCCGGAGGCGTCGCGGCCGTGGCGTCGGCGCTCGCGTACCAGCCGCTGCTCGCGATGCACCACGACTCCGGCGCCCTGCCCAACGCGGCCGCCATCGCCCTGGCCCCCGGGGCGATCGCCCTGGTCCTGCCCCCGCGTGAGCTGCTGCCGTGGCGGGGGGTGGTCGGGCGGGTGCCGGCCGTCGCCCTCGCGTGCGCGGGGGCCGTGACCGTCCACCCCAGCGCCGCCCTCACCGTCGGCAGCGGGGTCCTCGGCGTCTGGGTCGTGTGGCTCGTGACGGACGCCTTCTCCGGCCTGCGCAGGACCCCCCGGGGGGCGGAGGACACACTTTCCGCCCCTGGGAGGGCCCTCCCGGGGGCGGATAGTGTGTTTTCCACGCGGGCGACCGGGCGCTGGCTGGTGGGGCTCGTGGTGGCCGGCGGGCTGGCGGGCGGGCTCGTCGGGACGTCGCTGCTGCAGGCCGCGTCGGCGGGCGGCGGGTCGAGCTCGCGCTTCGCACGCGACCTCGACCCGGAGTCCCTGCCCGACGCGCTGCACCGCGTCCTGACGCTCCCCTTGCAGGGCGGGATGGACCCGGCCGGGACCCAGGAGCAGTGGGTGCTGGCCGTCGCCGTCCTCGCGGGCCTCGCCCTCGCGGGACGCAGGGCCCTGCCCGTCGCGTTCGTCTGGCTGGTCTGGTCGGCGCTCTCGGTCGCCTACCTCGTCGACCTGCACGCCCCGGGCCTGGACCTCGTGTGGGACTCGGCCTGGAACTCCTACTACCGGGTCGTCGCGCACGGCAGTCCGTGGGCGTGGTTGCTCGCGGGGATCGCGGTCGTGCGGGTCGCCGGCTGGCTGACGCGTGGCCGACGGGCCGAGCCGGTCGTCGCGGCCGTCCTCGGACTCGCGCTGCTCGCGGGAGCCGCCGTGGAGTCGGGCCCCAGCGAGGTCCGGGCCCTGCGCGAGCGGTACGCCGACCCCGCCTACGAGCGCATCGACGCCGACGACCAGGCCGCCGCCCGCTACCTCGCCTCGGTCGTCCGTCCCGGTCAGCGGGTCATGAACTCCGGCAACGACGGCTCCACCTACGCCTACGTCCTGCAGGGCGTCCCGGTCCTCGCGACGACGGCCGTGCCGCTGGCCTCGCAGCCGGACCTGCGGGTGCTGGCCCGCGACCTGCGCGCCCTGACCCCGCAGGTGCGCGAGGTCCTGCGACGCGACGACGTCGCGTGGGTCGTCGTCGACTCCCTCGCGCCGGGTCTGCCCCTGCGCCCGGCGGACGCGGAGTTCTTCGGCGTCCCCGGGTACGCGGTGCCGCCGGGCCTCGTCGACCTCGACACCGCGCCGGGCTTCCGCCGGGTGTTCACGAGCGGGTCGGTGGGGGTCTGGGAGATCGAGAGTGCGGCGCAGGGCTCGTGACCTGGCACCCTGTGGCGGTGCCCCGCGCCGTCCCCGACCCCGACCAGGCCGCCGACACGACCCCCGTCCCCGAGAAGGTCGTGGCCGTCGTCGTCGCCTACGACCGCCGGGACCTGCTCCTGGCCGGGCTCGACGCGCTGGCCGCCCAGACGCGCCGCCCCGACGTCGTCGTGGTCGTCGACAACGCCAGCGGTGACGGCTCGCCCGTCGCCGTCCGGGAGTGGGCTGCGGCCCACGACCTGACGCTGGACATGCCGGTCGACCTGGTCGAGCTGCCCCGCAACACCGGGGGCGCGGGCGGGTTCGCCGCGGGCCTGGCCCGCGCGGTCCACCGGCACGCCGCCGACGCCGTCTGGCTCATGGACGACGACACCGTGCCCCGCCCCAGCGCCCTGGCCGAGTCGCTCATCGCGTTGCGCCGCACCGGGTCCGCCCTCGTCGCCAGCCGCGTCGTGTGGACCGACGGCCGCGACCACCCGATGAACACCCCCCGTGAACGTCCCGGGGTCGACGCCACGGAGGCGCGTGCCGCGTACGCCGCCGGCTGCGTGCCGGTGCGCTCGGCGAGCTTCGTGGCGCTGCTGCTCGACGCGCGGGCCGTGCGCGAGGACGGCCTGCCGCAGGCCGCGTTCTTCCTGTGGAACGACGACTTCGAGTACACGACGCGCCTGCTGCGCCACCGCCGCGGGGTCGCCTGCGCGGCCAGCGTCGTCGAGCACCGGACGAAGGTCTTCGGCGGCGCCGACGCCGACCCGGGGGAGCGGTTCGTCCTGGAGGTCCGCAACAAGCTCTGGACGTTCACCCGGTCCCGCCCGCTCGGCGCGAAGGACACCGTCCTCTACGGCGGGGCGACGGCGCGCCGCTGGGTGCGCACGCTGGCCCGTTCGCAGCGGCGCGACGTCCTGCTGCGCGGGCTGGTCGACGGGCTGCGGCAGGGCGCCCGCCGCCCCGCGACCACCGCGACCGTCCTGGCCGGGCTCGGGGAGGTGTCCGACGACGTCCGCGCCGTCGAGGCGGCGGCCGGCCGCGCGCCCCTCACCCCGGCCGACCCCACCAGCGAGCTGCCGCCGTTCTCCGTCCTGCTGCCCGTCTGGGCCCGCGACGACGTCGCGCAGCTGCGCCGGGCGCTCGACAGCGTCACCGTCGACCAGGAGCTGCGCCCCGACGAGGTCCTCCTCGTGCGCGACGGGCCCGTCCCGCCCGACCTGCAGCGCGCCCTCGACGAGCTGTCGGCCCGCCCGGAGGTCCGCGTCCTGGAGCTGCCCGCGAACGTCGGACTGGCGCGCGCCCTGGAGGAGGGGCTGCAGCGCACCACCTTCGACGTGGTGGCCCGGATGGACGCCGACGACGTCAGCCTGCCCGGCCGGTTCGCCGCCCAGCTGCCGCTCATCGCGGCCGGGGCCGACCTCGTCGGCGCGGGGCTGCTGGAGATCGGTGCCGACGAGGACGACGTCGTGGCCCGCCGCACCCCGCCGACGGGCGCCGCCGAGATCGCCCGGTACGCCCGCTTCCACGACCCGTTCAACCACCCGACGGTCGTCTACCGGCGGTCGGCCGTGGCCGCCGCGGGCGGGTACCGGGACCTGGACCTCATGGAGGACTACTGGCTCTTCGCGCGCATGATCGCCGCGGGGGCCCGGGTCGAGAACCTGCCCGACCCGCTCGTGAAGTACCGCGTGGGTGCCTCCCCGGACGCCGGGTCCTACGCCCGCCGCGGGGGGCTGCGGCTCTTCCGCTCCGAGCTCACCCTCCAGCGGCACCTGCGCGCCGAGGGGTTCACCACCCCCGCGCAGGCCGTCCGCAACGTCGTCGTCCGCGGTGGCTACCGCTTCGTGCCCACGCGCGTGCGCACCGCCGCCTACCGCACCCTGATCGCGAGAGGGGGGAGCCGGTGACCGCCGTCTCCGACACCAGACCGCCCGCCGACCCGGGGGCCGTCGCGCGCGTCCCGGAGGTCCGCTCGATCACCGGTCTGCGCATCGTCGCGGCCGTCTGGGTCCTGCTCTTCCACTGGAAGTTCACCCCGCTGCCGGACTGGGAGCGGGTGCGGGCCTTCCTCACGCCCGTCACCGACTCCGGGCACCTCGGCGTCGACCTCTTCTACGTGATCTCCGGCTTCGTCATCACGCTCACCTACGTGGACAAGATGGGCCGCCGCCCCCGTCTCGGCGGCTGGCTCAGCTTCTGGTGGGCGCGCATCTGCCGCGTGTGGCCCGCCTACGCCGTCGTCGTGGTGCTCTTCGGGATCTGGCTGCTGTGGCGGCGCAGCGTCGACCCCGCGTTCTACGCCTACCAGGGCGTCCAGCCCGACCTCGGCTGGCGCAGCTGGGTCGAGCAGCTCCTCCTCGTGCAGCTGTGGCACCGCCCCGACTTCGACGGGGCCAGCTTCGTCGGCGCGACGTGGTCGGTCTCGGCCGAGATGGCCGCCTACGTCGCCTTCCCCGTGCTCGCCCTCGTCCTGCACCGGCTGAAGAAGCTCCCGTGGTGGGTCCTCGTCGCGGGCGCCGTCGCGCTCATGGCCCCGGCGGCCCTGCGCAGCTACCAGACCGGCGTCATCTACTGGGACTACAGCTGGCTCGAGCGGATCTTCACGTGCTTCGGGGCCGGGGCCCTGGTGTGCCTGGCGGTCCGGAAGCTCCAGGCCGGGCCCGTGTCGGGCCCCCGCGCCGCCGCGTGGGCGCCGCGGATCGCGTGGATCCTCGTGCTGGAGTGCGTGCTCGTCGTGGGCTGGGCCGCCGGTCGCCCCTACGACCGCTTCGCCACCGTGGCCGTCCTCTTCCCGCTGCTCGTCGGGGCGCTCGCGCTGACCGACCGCGGGCCGTCGGCCTGGCTGTCCCGGCCCTCGATCGTGCTCGGCGGGCGCATCTCGTACAGCGTCTACCTCGTGCACGTGCCGGTGTACGAGATCTTCTGGACCTTCCAGAAGACTGTCCCGCAGATCGCTCCCGGTGGTCCGTGGACGAGCTTCCTCGTGCCCAACCTGCCGGTCGTCGCGATCGGCCTCGGGTGGGTCCTGTGGAGGTTCGTCGAGGAACCCGCCCGCCGCCGCCTGCGCGACCTCGGCCGCGCGCGTCGCCTGCGCCGGGACGGGGCCCGGGACGGCTACGCTGACGCCACCATGACCCATGCCGCTTCAGAGCACAGCCCTGCCCCCGAGCAGCACGCAGCGACCCGGACCGAGCGAACGAGGGTGACCGAGCAGTGAACGCAGACCTCGTCGTCGTCGGATCGGGCTTCTTCGGGCTCACCGTGGCCCGCCAGTGCGCGGAGGACCTGGGGCTGAAGGTCCTGGTCATCGACCGCCGCGACCACATCGGCGGCAACGCCTACTCCGAGGCGGAGCCGGAGACGGGCATCGAGGTGCACCGGTACGGCGCGCACCTGTTCCACACCTCCAACGAGCGGGTCTGGCAGCACGTCAACCGGTTCACGAAGTTCACGCCCTACGTGCACCGCGTGTTCTCGACGTACTCCGGCGGCGTCTACTCGATGCCGGTCAACCTGCACACGATCAACCAGTACTTCGGCAAGGCCCTCGGGCCGGCCGCCGCGCGCGCCCTCGTCGCCGAGCAGGCCGGCGAGATCGACACCGCGGCCGCCGACAACTTCGAGGACAAGGCGATCTCCCTCATCGGGCGCCCCCTCTACGAGGCGTTCTTCAAGGGCTACACCGCCAAGCAGTGGCAGACCGACCCGCGCAACCTGCCCGGGGCGACGGTCACCCGCCTGCCGGTCCGCTACAACTACGACAACCGCTACTTCAACGACACCTACGAGGGTCTGCCCGTCGACGGGTACACCGCGTGGCTGGAGCGGCTCGCCGACCACGAGAACATCGAGGTCCGCCTCGGCACCGACTTCTTCGACGCCTCCCAGGAGGTCTCGAAGGCGAACGTCGCGGGCAACGTCCCGGTCGTCTACACGGGTCCGGTCGACACGTACTTCGGCGACGCCGAGGGCCAGTTGTCGTGGCGCACGCTCGACTTCGAGCAGGAGGTCCTGCCGGTCGAGGACTTCCAGGGCGTGCCGGTCATGAACTACGCCGACGAGGACGTGCCCTACACCCGGATCCACGAGTTCCGGCACTTCCACCCCGAGCGGGACTACCCGAAGGACAAGACCGTGATCATGCGGGAGTTCTCCCGCTTCGCGGTCGCCGGCGACGAGCCGTACTACCCCGTGAACACCCCCGAGGACCGGCAGAAGCTGCTGGCCTACCGGGACCTGGCGTCGCGCGAGAAGGACGTCCTGTTCGGCGGCCGGCTCGGCACGTACAAGTACCTCGACATGCACATGGCGATCGGTGCGGCCCTGTCGATGGTGGACAACAAGCTGACGCCGCACTTCAAGGACGGGGCGGCCCTCGTGGCCGGGGGAGTGGACGCATGACGACTGTGACGCACGGCACCGACCTGCACCTCGAGGGCTCCCAGGGGCTCGCGCCGGACGACGGCGTGTGGCGCGAGGTCCACCGCATCGTGTTCCCGAGCAAGGCCGACATCGACGTCCTGCCGCTGTACGTCGACTTCTCGCAGTCGGAGGGGTACGCCTCGGCGGACACCGACTCGATGGAGTTCGTCAACACCGGTGTCGCCGAGTCCGACACCGAGGCCGCCGGGAACCGGCGCAGCCTCACCGTCCCGGCCGGCAAGCGGTACTCCCTCGGGTCGTACTTCAACGCGTTCCCGGCCAGCTACTGGCGCAAGTGGACGCGCGCCGAGGAGATCCGCTTCGTCGGGACGTTCACCGGCCACGGCACCGTCACGCTGTTCAAGTCCAACGCCCGCGGTTCCCGCCAGCGCGTCACGTCGTGGCGCGTCGAGGGCGAGGCGCGGCTGTCCGAGGACCTGACGCTCGCCCCCTTCGCCGACGGCGGCTGGTACTGGATCGACGTCGCCGGCGGCGCCGAGGAGCTCACGCTCGTCGAGGCCGCGTGGAGCGCCCCCGTCGCCGACCAGCCCGCGGGCAAGGCGTCCATCGGCGTCACGACGATGAACCGTCCCGACTACTGCGTGAAGACGCTCAACGCCCTCGCGGCGGACGCGTCCGTGCTCGAGGTCCTCGACGAGATCGTCATCGTCGACCAGGGCACGCAGAAGCTGCGTGAGCAGGAGGGCTACGAGGAGGTCGCGGCGCTCCTCGGCTCCAAGCTGCGCGTCATCGACCAGGCCAACCTCGGCGGGTCCGGCGGGTTCGCCCGCGGCATGTTCGAGGCCGTCCGCGGCGAGAAGAGCAAGTACGTCCTGCTCCTCGACGACGACGTGAACATCGAGCCCGAGGGCATCGTCCGCGCCGTGCAGTTCGGCGACGCGTGCCGCAAGCCGACCCTCGTCGGTGGGCACATGTTCGACATGTACGACCGCTCGGTGCTGCACACGCTGGGCGAGTCGGTGAACCTCTACCGGTTCTTCTGGGGCCCGGCGCGCGGGCTGTACCACGGCCACAACCTGGCGGCCTCGAACCTGCGCCAGACGCCGTGGATGCACCGCCGCGTCGACACCGACTACAACGGCTGGTGGATGTGCCTCATCCCCGTCGAGGTCGTCAAGGAGATCGGGCTCTCGCTGCCCGCCTTCATCAAGTGGGACGACGCCGAGTACGGCCTGCGCGCCATGGAGCACGGCTACTCGACGGTGTCGCTGCCGGGCGCCTGCGTCTGGCACGTGTCGTGGAACGACAAGGACGACACGATCGACTGGCAGGCCTACTACCACGAGCGCAACCGCTTCCTCGTGGCGCTGCTGTACTCCCCGTACGAGCGCGGTGGCCGGCTGTTCCGCGAGAGCAGCTACACCGACGTCAAGCACCTCATCTCGATGCAGTACTACGCCCAGACCCTGCGGAACCGGGCGCTGTCCGACCTGCTCAAGGGGCCGGGCCACCTGCACGAGACCCTCGGCACGACGCTGCCGGCGATCCGCGCCGCCCGCGCCGAGCACCCCGACGCCCAGGTCGAGGCCGAACCGGACGCGTTCCCCTCGCCCACCCGCGGCAAGCCCGCGCACAAGGGCAAGGAGCCGAAGCCGCCGAAGCGCGTCACGCTGCTGCCGTGGGCGGCCCAGGCCGCGCTGCGTCAGCTCAAGCCCGTCAAGCCCGAGGCCAACGAGCGTCCGGACGCGACGCTGGCGGCGGCCGACGGCAAGTGGTGGGAGCTGTCCCTCTACGACTCCGCCGTCGTCTCGATGGCGGACGGCAAGGGGGCGGTCTGGTACCGCCGCGACGCGAAGAAGTTCCGGTCGCTGCTCGCCGAGTCCGCCGACCTGCACCGCCGGATGCTCACGTCGTGGCCGCAGCTGCGTGCTGCCTACAAGGCCGCGCTGCCGGAGATCACGTCCATGGAGGCGTGGGCGAAGACCTTCGGGGTCGACTTGTCGAAGCCGGCGGAGAACCGCTGACCGTGGCCGTCGACACGACTGCACCGCTGGTAGCCCCGGGCCACGGCTCGGGGCTGCTGGACGTCGTCCCGTACCGGTACCTGCTCAAGCTCCTCGTCCGCAAGGAGATGCGGGTCCGGTACCGCGGGTCCGTCATGGGCCTGCTCTGGTCGTACGTGAAGCCCGGCGTCCAGTTCGCCGTCTTCTACTTCGCGATGGGGGAGTTCCTCCGGCTCAACGAGTCGGTGCCCAACTTCGCGGTGTACCTGTTCTCCGGCATCGTCGTGATCAACTTCTACACCGAGGCGTTCGGCAACGCGACGCGCTCGGTGGTGGGCAACGCGCCCCTCATCAAGAAGATCTTCCTGCCGCGCGAGCTGTTCTCGGTCTCCTCGGCGTGGGTGGCCTCCATCCACTTCCTGCCCCAGCTGATCGTGCTGCTCATCGCGTGCGTCGCGACGGGGTGGCGGCCGGGGCCGGTGCAGATCCTCGCCGGCCTGCTCGGGTTCGTCGTCGTCGCGGTCCTCGCGGTAGGTCTCGGTCTGCTCTTCGGGGCGGTCAACGTGCTGTACCGCGACTTCGAGAACATCGTCGACCTGCTGCTCATGGTCGTGACGTGGACCTCGCCCGTCCTCTACGACTGGCAGAAGGTCGCCGCCGCCGTCGGCGGGCCCGACTCCTGGTTCATGACCCTCTACCAGCTGAACCCCGTGACCGCGGCCGTCGAGCTGTTCCACTGGGCGTTCTGGTACCCCACGGGCGGGGTGCGCGAGGCGGCCGTCCCGCCGCCGCTGCCGCCGCACCTGCTGTGGTCCGGGCTCTGGGGGCTCCTCATCGCCCTCGTGTTCCTCGCGGTGGGGCAGGTCGTGTTCCGCCGCATCGAAGGCCGTTTCGCGCAGGAGCTGTGATGAGCGTGACTGACTCGAACCCTGCGTCGAACTCCGGACCCGGCTCCTCCGACTCCCGCACGTCGGGCGTCCCCACGGCCATCGAGGTGCGGGGCCTCGTCAAGGACTTCACCCTGCGCCACAACCGCTCCCTCAAGGAGCTGGCGATGGCGAAGATCCGTAAGCGCCCCATCTCGGACTCCTTCCGCGCGCTGCACGGCATCGACCTGACCGTCCACCAGGGCGAGTCGCTCGCGCTGCTCGGGTTCAACGGCTCCGGCAAGTCGACGCTGCTCAAGCTGATCTCCGGCGTCATGCGCCCGGACGAGGGCACCATCGGCGTCCGCGGCCGCATCGCCGGGCTCATCGAGGTCGGCGCCGGATTCCACCCCGACCTCACGGGCCGGGAGAACGTCTTCCTCAACGGCGCCATCCTCGGGATGGACGAGGCGACGATCACCGCCCGCTTCGACGACATCGTCGCGTTCAGCGAGATCGAGCGCTTCATCGACACCGAGGTGAAGTTCTACTCCTCCGGGATGTTCCTGCGGCTGGCCTTCGCCGTCGCGGTGCACACCGACCCCGAGGTGTTCCTCATCGACGAGATCCTGTCGGTGGGCGACGAGCCGTTCCAGAAGAAGTGCCTGGCCCGCATCGAGGAGCTGCGCGCCGAGGGCCGCACCCTCGTCATCGTCAGCCACGACCTCGACATGGTCGCGGGCCTCTGCACCCGAGGGATCCTGCTCGAGCAGGGCCGCGTCGTGGCCGACGACACCGCCGAGCGCGTCGTGGCCCGGATGCGGGGGCAGGGGTGAGCAGCGGTGTGACGGACGCGGTCCGGACGGCACCGCCGGGTCGGCCCGTCTCCCGCGTCGGTGCGCTCGTCCCCGCCTTGGGGGTCGGCGTGCTCGCGGCGGCGACGTTCGTCCTGCTGCGCACCGCACTCGTCGACGACGCGTACATCACCCTCGCCTACGCGCGGAACCTCGCGCTGCACGGCACGTGGGGCCTGCTGTCGGACGTGCAGTCCAACACCGCGACGTCCCCGCTGTGGGTGCTGCTGCTCGGGGCGGTGACGTTCGTCGTGCGCCGGCCCGTCGTGGCGCTCGGGCTCCTGCACGTGCTCGTCGCGGTCGGGCTGACGCTGTCGCTGACCTCGGCCGCGCGCCGGACCCGGCTGCCCGCGTGGGTGGGTCCCGTCGCGGCCGTCGCGGTCGGGGTGAACCCGCTGCTGCTCAGCTCGGTCGGGCTGGAGTCGGCGTTCCTGGTCCTGCTGCTGTCGCTGCTGCTGCTGACCGCGGTGCAGGGCCGGGCGCTGCCGTTCGGGCTCGTCGCCGGGGCGGTGTTCCTCACGCGCATGGACGCCGGCGTCGTCATCGCCGTCGTCACGCTGCTGACGCCCGCGGTCCTGCGCCGCGTGTGGGTCGCGGTGCCCGCGGCCCTCGTCGTCGTGCTGCCGTGGATGGCGTGGAGCTGGTTCGTCCTCGGCTCGGCCGTCCCGGACACCGTGGTCATCAAGACGCTGCAGAAGTCGTGGGAGCAGTACGACGTCACCAACGGCGCGCAGATGTACGTCGAGGTCTACGGGCTCACGGCCGTGCTGGCGTTCCTGCCCGTCGTCCTCGGCGGGCTCGGCTGGTGCGTCCTCGCCGCGTTCGCCTGGACGGGCCGCCGCGTCGAGGGGGACGGGCCCCGGTTGTGGCCGTGGCTCGTCACCGGGATCGCCGGCGTCGCCCACTACGCCGCGCTGTCGGTCCTCGGAGTCCCCCCGTACCACTGGTACTACGCGGTGCTCGTCGCCCTGTCGACGTTCACAGCCGTCGCCGCCCTCGGCGTGCTGTTCCGGACCGTCGAGGTCCGGCCCGTCGGTCTCGGAGCCGGGCTCGCGGCCGTCGTCGTGCTCGTGGCCAGCGTCGGCGTCGACCTGCGCGCGGGCACCCCGTGGCGCATCGCGCCGATCCAGACGAACTGGGCCGAACCCTCGCAGTACACGCAGGTCGCCCTCGGCGTGCAGCAGGTGCTGCGCGAGCGCGGCGGTCCGCAGCACGTCACGTCGCCGGGCGAGGTCGGTCACCTCGCCTACGTCTGCGACTGCGTCGTGGACTACTTCGGGGACCCGGCCCGCGTGCAGCCGATGATCGACCAGGTCGAGGCCGAGGCGTCCCCGCTCGGCAAGCGGCTCCTGGAGTGGAACTTCAGCCACCGGGACACGGCCGCCGAACCCGTGCCCGTCGCGGGGGACCTGTTCCGGTTCGACCGCGGCACCGAACCCCCCGCGGCGCGCGGCCTGCCCACGTGGCCGGTCACGACGACGTGGGACATGCCCCTGTCCGACATCGTCCTGCTCCCGGCGGGTGGTCTGTGAACACGTGGTCCGACAACGGTCGGCAGAAGGTGGCGGAGCTGGACCTCGCGGTCCTGCGCGCCGTCCAGGAGAAGGTCGCCTTCCCGGGCGTCGTGCCCGTCGCGACGGGCCTGTCCCACGCGGGCGAGCACGCCGCGGCGTGGATCGGGATCGGCGCGGTGGGGTTCCTCGTGGACCGCCGCCGGCGCCGGGAGTGGGCCGTCGCCACGACCGCGGTCGTCGCCGCGCACGGCGCCTCCGTCGTGCTCAAGCGCGTCGCGCGCCGGCACCGCCCGCTGGACCACCTCGTCCAGGTGCGCGTGGGGACGCCGAGCCGCTGGAGCATGCCGAGCTCGCACGCGACGTCGACGACGGCCGCTGCGGTCGCGTTCGCCCCGCTGCTGCCCGTCCCGACGTGGCCGCTGGTCCCGGCGATGATGGCCTCCCGCCTCGTCCTCGGCGTGCACTACCCGAGCGACGTCACCGCGGGTGCCCTGGTGGGGGCCGCGACGGTGCGCGTCGTCCGGTCGCTCGCGGAGCGGTCCGGGTGAGCGTGACCGAGACCTCCGCGTCCGTGCTGCCCGCCTGGTTGCGGGCCATGCGCCCGCGGCAGTGGGTCAAGAACGTCCTCGTCCTCGCGCCGGTGTTCCCGGCCGGTTCGCAGGTCGGGCTCGACACGCTCACCGGCGTCGGCGTGGCCTTCGTGCTGTTCTGCCTCGTCTCCAGCGCCGTCTACCTCATCAACGACGCCAAGGACGTCGAGGCCGACCGGGCCCACCCGCGCAAGCGGTTCCGGCCGATCGCCGCCGGCGAGCTGAACGCCCGCACGGCCGTCGTCCTGGCCGTCGCGCTGGCGGTCGTCGCCCTCGTCGGCGGAGCGGTGTGGCAGCCCATGCTGGGCGTCGTCCTCGCCGTCTACTTCGCGATTCAGCTCGCGTACTGCTTCGGCGTCAAGCACGAACCCGTGCTGGAACTGGCCTGCGTCGCCTCGGGGTTCCTGCTGCGGATGCTCGCCGGCGGCACCGCCGGGGACATCCCGCTGTCGGGGTGGTTCCTGCTGACGACGGCGTTCGGGTCGCTGTTCATGGCGGCCGGCAAGCGGTACGGCGAGGCCCGCCGCGGCGAACTCACGGGGGAACCCGTGCGCCGCGTCGTGCAGAAGTACACGACGACGTACCTGCGGTTCGTCTGGACGCTCGCGGCGACCGTCGTCGTCACGACGTACGCGCTGTGGGCCGTCGAGGTCCTCGTGCCGCAGTCGGGGACCCAGCTCGCGACGTTGTCCGTCGTGCCGTTCATCCTCGCCGTGATGCGGTACGCCGTGGACGTCGACAAGGGGAACGCCGAGGAACCCGAGGAGATCGCCCTGCACGACAAGGTCCTCCTCGTGCTGGCCCTGGCCTGGTGCGGCTCGCTGCTGCTGGCGGTGTGGCTGTGATCCGGGCCGTGACGCAGCACCACCGCTTCGGCGAGGTCGTGCGGTTCCTCGTCTCCGGGGGGATCGCGTACCTCGCCGACCTCCTCGTCTTCAACGTGCTGCTGTTCTCCGGCGTCGGGTCGGCGCTGTCGAAGGTCGTCTCGAGCGTCATCGCGATCTTCATCGCGTTCCTCGGGTCGCGGTACTACACCTGGCGCGACCGGCGCAGCGCGCACCCGGGCCGGGAGTACGCGCTGTTCTTCCTGTTCTCCGCGATCGCGGCGGGGTTGCAGCTGCTGTGCCTGGTCATCACCCACTACGGGTTCGGCTGGACGTCGCCGCTGGCGGACAACGTCTCCGGCAACGTCGTCGGCATGGCGATCGCCATGGTGTTCCGGTTCCTGACGTTCCGGACGTTCGTCTTCCCGGACCGGTCCGCCTCGCGTGCCTGACCGCCGGACCTGGCTGCCCGCCGCGGCGGGCGTCGTGCTCGCGGTGGCCCTGGTCCTGTCGGGGCTGGGGCAGGAGGCGTGGCAGCGCGGCTACGACCTGGCGGTCTACCGGGACGGCGCGCGCGACCTGCTCGCCGGTCGGGACCTGTACCTGCGCGAGACGTACCGCGGGCACTGGTTCGTCTACCCGCCGTTCGCGGCCGTGCTGTTCCTGCCGCTGCTCGCGCTGCCCGCGACCGCCGACCTCGTCGTGTGGGACGCCGTACTGCTCGCCGTCACCGTGTGGGCGTGCGTCAAGGTGTTCCGCTCGGTCTCGGCGGGCTGGTCCGTCGGCCTCGGCACGGCGTTCGTCCTGCTGAGCGACCCGTTCCGCGAGTCCCTCGTCCTGGGGCAGGTGAGCCCCCTCGTCGTCGTCGGGCTCGTCGTCGGCTGCCTCTACGGCGGGCGCGGGGGAGCGGTGCTCGCCGGGTTGTCGGGGGCCGTGAAGGTGACGCCCGCGCTCGTCGTCGCGGCGTTCGTCAACCGGCGCGCGCGCTGGTGGTTCGCCTCCGCGGTCGCCGTCGTGGGCCTGGTCGCCACCGTCGTGGGGGTGCTCGTCGCGCCGGAGTCGGCGGCGTCCTACTTCGGCTCGCTCGTCTGGGACTCCTCGCGCGTGGCGGCGCCCGGGACCACGACGAACAACTCCCTCGCGGGGGCGTTCGCCCACGCCGGGGTGTCGTCCTCGCTGAGCTCGACCCTCGGCCTCGTCCTGGCCGTCCCGCTGCTGGTGCTCGTCGTCGTCGTGGCGCTGCGCGCGGACTGGCTGGAACGCACCGACCGGCTGCGCTTCGGCCTGCTCGTCTCCCTCGTGACGTGCCTGGTCTCGCCCGTGACGTGGTCGCACCACGCCCTCGCCGCCCCGATCGCGGCCGTCGCACTCCTCGCGTGGGGGCGGTTCCGGTGGCTGGTGGTCCTCGCGGGGATCCCGTGGCTGCTGCCCGTCCTGCACTGGGGCACGCTCGCCGCCGAGACGCGGCCGGTCTCGCTCCTCGTCCTCGTCGCCCTCCTCGCCCTCACGCCGCGCGGCGGCCCCGCTCGTGGGCGCGCCGCGGGGGATGGGCTCGTCGCCCGGCGCTAGCGCGCCGGCTCCAGCATCCGGCTCACAGGTCGAGCGCGCGGCGTCAACGAGCCACCCCCCGGGGGCGTCAGACGCGGGCGACCTTGCCGGTGGTGGAGCTGAAGCTCAGCGTCCCGCCCTGGAACGTCTGGGTGAGCGTGGTGCCGTTCCACACCTCGTCGCCGGTGGGCATCCCGAGGGAGCCGTTCTCCCAGCCCTGCGCGGCCCACGCGTCGTAGACGGCGCCGCGGACGGCGTGCACGCCGGACGTCGGGCCCCAGTAGATCGACCCGCCCTGGAAGCGGGTGAAGAACCCGCGGCCGTTCGGGAGGGCGGCGTCGCTCGTCACGGGGAACCCGAGACCGCCGTTCTCCCAGCCGAGGGAACCCCACTCCTGCAGGATGGCGCCGCGGACGGCGTGCGCGCCCGCGAACGGCGTCCAGTAGATCGACCCGCCCTGGAACTGCGTGTACCAGCCGATCCCGTTCGGGGTGGGGGCGTCGGAGGTGGACGGGAAGCCCATCCCGTTCTCCCAGCCCAGCCGGGCCCACTCGGAGCGGATCGCGCCGCGGACGGCGTGCGCGCCGGTCGCGGGCGAGAAGTACACCGACCCGCCCTGGAAGTGGTTGTAGAACCCGACGCCGTTCGGGGTGCGGCTGTCACCGGTGGTGGGGAATCCGAGGCCGTTCTCCCAGCCCAGGCGCGCCCACTCCGAGCGGATGGCGCCGCGGACGTCCCACGCGCCGGCGGCCGAGGCGTAGATCGAACCGCCCGCGAAGTGCTGGTAGGACCCCTGGCCGTTGGGCGTCGCGAGCTCGGCGCTCGTGGCCCCGCCCAGCGGACCGGAGGCCCCGCCGAGGGCGCCGTAGCGCTGCTGGACGGCGCTGACGATGGAGAACCAGTCCGAGCGCAGCCCGGCGAGCTGGCGGATGCGGGTGCCGGTCAGCGTCGCGGTCCCGTTCGTGCACAGCAGCTTGGCCGACGTCACGCGGCCGCCGTAGTCGCCGCGGCCGTCGCGGCCGGTGATGACGAGCCCGGTCGCCGACCCGGCGTTGCCGCAGGCGCTGTCGAAGGCGGTCGCCGGGACGGTGGCCGACCAGTCGGCGACGCTGGACCCGGCGGCCGCGCCCGGGCCCGAGAACGGGTCGGCGCGGGCGGTCAGGTACGGCTTGGACCCTGTGACCGTCCAGCCGCCGTTGGAGGAGGAGAACTGCGTGAAGGCGACCTGCCCGCCGTAGGAGCGGATCTCCCCGGCCGTGGCGGCGATGGCGGAGTCCGTGGAGGCGGGGGTCGTCCAGGTGGTCGCGCCGTTCCGGTCGCGCAGCTCCGAGCCCCGGTAGACCTGGCACGCGGTGGTGTCGCAGATGTCGGTCTGGGCCTGCGGGTTCAGGACGGACATGGCGTAGCTGCGGGCGGCGACGGCCTGCGCCTTGAGGGCCTCGGGGTGGAACGAGGACGGGGACTCCGCGGGCACGACGCCGCGCAGGTACGTCTCGAGCGGGACGTCGTTGACGACGGTGAGGGTCGAGCCCGTGACGATGCGGATCGTCCCGTCGTACCGGACGAAGGTGCCGTCGCCCTTCTGCAGCAGGACGCCGTCGGGGCCGCTGATCGTGACCGTTCCGCCCCAGGTCTCCTTCCAGCCACCGTTCGCGGCGTTGCCGGAACCGACCGTCGCGGACAGGCCGTTCCCCGAGGGCGCGACGACGAGCCGCTGCCCGGCACCGATCTTCTGACCGCTGGAGGACAGCGTGAGCTGGGCGGAGGTCGGCGCGGTGACGGCGACGGCCGCGTTGGCGAAGGACGTGAGGCCGACGCGCAGCGTGCGGTTCGCCTGGTTCCCGACGGACGTGCCGGGGTAGTAGAAGTCGAGGATCGTCCGGTAGGACTGCCCGGACAGGGCCCGCGACTGCGCGCCCCACTGCGACATCCCGATGCCGTGGCCGTACCCGTGCCCGACGACGGCGAACGCGCCCCCGACGGCGGGGCGGACCTCGTCGGCCTGCGCGGGCAGCGTCGTGAGGGTCGCGAGGGTTCCCGTGGCGGTGAGCGCGACGGCCGTCGCGGCCAGGGCCCGGGTCAGGCGACGGGTTCGGGTGCGCACGGGTTCCTCCAGGGTTTCAGTTGCCGGTGTAGCTGGTCGAGGTGGTGCGCCGGGCGGCGTCCCAGGTGATGGAGCCGCCCTGGAAGTCGACCCGCAGGCCGCCGGGGACGGGGTACTCGTCGCGCGTGGGGAACCCGAGACGGCCGTTCTCCCAGCCCTGCCGGGCCCACGCGTCGCGCAGCGCGCCGCGGACGGCGTGCGCCCCGGTGGCGGGGGACCAGTAGACGGACCCGCCCTCGAAGTGGGTGTAGTACCCCGGCTTCGTCGGCGTCCGGGCGTCACCGGAGACGGGGAACCCCAGGCCGTTCTCCCAGCCGAGCTGGGCCCAGCGGTCGCGGATCGCGCCGCGCACCTCGAAGGACCCCGTCGCGGGGGAGGAGTAGATCGAACCGGACTGGAAGTGGTTGTACGCGCCGGTGCGACGGGGGGTGCGGAGTTCGTCGGTCAGCGGGACCCCGAGGGTTCCGACCCCGCCGATCCGGTCGAACCGGGCACGGATCCCGCCGTGCACCTCGCGGACCGGCGTGGTGGGGGAGGAGTAGACGGTGCCGTAGTGGTAGTCCTTGCGGGCGACGCCCCCGGCCGCCGTGGTGCGGCGGCCACCGACGTCGCCGCCGAGCACGGACCGTTCGGCACCGAGGGCGATCCAGTGCCCGCGCAGCGGGTCCGTCGTCCCCGTCCACCACGACGTCTCGCGCGCCGCGCCGGAGAACGTCAGGGAGAGGTGGATGTGGTTCGTGTGCGGGTCGGGCCCGGTGTACGGCTGCCACCCCGCGGCGGCGTTGTAGGTCTTCCAGACCTGCTTGTTCCAGATGACGTACATGACGCCGAGGCGCCGCGCGTTGGCGGCGACGTTCCCGGCGGAGTCGGTGGCCAGCAACCAGGTGAGGAACTCCCCGGCGAGCGCGGCCTGCGTGGGGTTCGTCGCCTCCAGCATCCAGTCGACGGCCCGGCCGTCGGAGTGCTCGGAGACCGGGACGCCGCTGGCCGGGCACTCGCGGGCCGTGCCGATCGTCTGCTTGCCGTAGGCGTCGCGGATCAGCTGGGCGAGCGCCAGGGTTCCGGGTTGCGGCGGCTGGCAGCTGATCGGAGCCTGGTAGCGCGGGAAGGCGTCGACGTCCGCGGGGAGCCCGCCGGGAACCCGGGGGGCCGCCTGCGCCGGGAGGCCGGTGGCCAGGACCGCCCCGGCGACGAGCAGGGACAACCCCGCGCGCAGGGCGGTCCGGGCCGGACGTCGACGCTCCACGTCACTTCTTCTTCACGGTGATCTTGCCCGAGGACCGCGTCCATGTGAGGGTTCCGCCCTCGAACTCCATGCGGGTCCCGCCGTCGACCGAGACCTCGTCCTTGGTCGGGAACCCCAGGAAGGAGTTCTCCCAGCCCAGGGAGGCCCAGGTGTCGCGGAAGGCGCCGGTGATCGCGTGCGCACCGGTCGAGGGCGACCAGTACACCGACCCCTTCTGGAAGTGGTTGTAGTACCCCTTGCCGTTCGGGGTGGGGGTGTCGTCGACGGTCGGGAAACCCAGACCGTACTCCCAGCCGAGCGCGGCCCAGCGGTCGCGGATCGCGCCGGTCGTCCAGTGCGCCCCGGTGGCGGCGGAGTAGTAGATCGAGCCGCCCTGGAAGTGGGTGAAGAACCCGCCCTTGGCCGCGCCGTCGCCCGTGACGGGGAAACCGGCGGGGCCCCCCTCCCAGCCCATGGACGCCCACTTCTGCCGGATGGCGCCGCGGACCTCGTGGGCGCCGGTGGCCGGCGACCAGTAGATCGAGCCGCCCTGGAAGTGGTTGTAGAACCCGCCCTTGGCCGGGGAGTCGTCCGTCGTGGGGAACCCCAGGCCGTTCTCCCAGCCGAGCCGTCCCCACAGCGCCAGGATCGCGCCGCGGACGGTGTGGGCGCCGGTGGCCTTCGACCAGTAGATCGCACCGCCGGAGTAGAACCGGTAGGACCCGGCGCCGTTCGGGGTGTCGTTCTCGTCGGTCGTGGGACCGCCGAGGTTCCCGGCACCACCGATGGCGGCGTACTTCGCGGCGATGGCGGTGGTCGTCGCCCCGCCGAGGAGCTGGCCCACGCGGTCGCGGATCGCGTCCATCTTCGTGAACCCGACGTTGCCGGGGCAGGCCGTGTAGCCGACGTCGCGGTGGGCGTTGATCGTGCGCAGCTTGACGGTCGTGCCGGGGGAGTACTTCGCGGTGCCGCCGCCGGCCGACGTCAGGTACGCGGCGCCGTCGGCGGGCAGGCCGTACATCGACAGCTTCCACGCGATGACCTGCGCCACGGACTCCAGGCACGCGGCGCTGGGGGCGATCGAGGTGAAGTCGCCCATCATCGAGACACCGAAGGTGTCGGTGTTGAACCCGCCGGCGTGGGCGCCGACGACCGGCAGCGTGATGCCGCCCGCGCGGCCTTCCCAGATGCCGCCGAAGCGGTCGACGACGAAGTTGTAGCCGAGGTCGGACCAGCCGAGGGAGACCGTGTGGTAGCGGTACATGCTGCGGATCACGGACGGCACGTCGGCCTGGTTGTAGGTCCCGCCGTCGGCGGTGTGGTGCACGACGACGGCCTTGATGGTGTCGCTGTAGCCGACCCCGCCGCGGCGCAGGGACTCGTCGGCACCCCACTGGGCGCGGGTCCTGATGGCCGGCTGCGGCAGCACCTTGGGGGAGGCCTTGGTGGCCTGCAGCTGGGCGTCGCGGTCGCTCGAGGCGGGGCTGGACAGCGTCGTGCGGGCCAGGGCGGAGGCCTCGCCGGCGTCGACGACCTGCAGGTGCGCGTCGGCCACGTCGGCCTGCGGGAGGCGGACCTGGACCGTCGCGCCGGTGCCGAGCGCGCCGACCCACATCGGGTCCGAGGCGGTGACCGAGCGGCGTCCCTCGGCGGTGTCGGGGTCGGGCTCGGAGTCGTTGAGGGGCAGGTCGCTCCACCCGGTCCAGCCGCCGCCGGCGAGGCGGACGCGGACGGAGATCGTGTCGGTGGAGGCGCCCGAGGGGAAGGTGACGCCGACCATGTGCCCGCCGTCGACGGGAACGCTCACGACGGCCAGGCCGGGGCCGGCCTCCGCCTGCGCGGACGACAGCAGGGAGGCCGAGCGCTGGGCGCCGAGCGAGAACGCCCGGGTCGAGCCGGTGACCTGCAGGGCCGCGGGGCTGAGGGCGCTGGCCGAGTCGCTCCCGGCCGCCAGGCAGGCGCCGACGACGCCGGTGCCGACGGCACCCGTCAGCAGGGTGCGGCGGGACAGGGGGGTCTGGACGGACCGCATCGGGTTCGTTCCTCTCTGGCGGGGGCGGTGCTCACTGCCGGTGCTCACTACGTGCGGGGACACACCCACACGGGCGAACGCTCGGCCTCGGCATCGGCGCATCGACTCCCGACCTTGAGCGTGTCGCTCCCGGGCTGTGCCCGGTCCGTCACGCAAAGTAGGGGACGATGCCTGTGGTGTACAAGGTGCTGGAGTGCACAACCTCGTAACACCTCTGTGGTCACTCGTTTACTCTACGTCACAATCGGCGCACGAGTCCCAGAGCTGAAGACACTTCCGGCACAGGTTCCTCCCTGGAACGACACAGCCCTCCGAGCCCCGCAGGGGGCTCGGAGGGCTGGTCCGGGGAACGGTCGGGGTGGGTCCAGCAAGCGTCCAGGGTGGTTCCAGACGCCGTCCGGGGGACGCCTGCGCGGGTGCGATGTCACTGTCAGTGACGACGCAGCGGAGGGTCAGCGCGCGCGCACGACCCCCAGCGGGGAACCCCCGAACCCGGGGAAGATCGTCCCCAGGGAACCGGCCCCGCAGCGCTTCTGCAGCACCTCGCCGATGACGCTGCGGTAGTCCGTCGTGCCGGCCAGGTCGCCGTCGACGAGGCGGTCCGCGCCCAGGCCCGGCCACACGCCGTGCACGCGGCCACCGACCACGCCGCCGCCCAGCAGCAGGACGGCGTTCCCGTGGCCGTGGTCCAGGCCGCCGGAGGCGTTCTCGCCCACGCGACGGCCGAACTCCGACAGGGTCACCAGGGTCGTGGAGCCGAAGGCCGACCCCAGGTCGGTCGCGAAGGCCGCCAGGGCCGAGGACAGCTCGGTGAGCTTGTCGCGCATCCAGCCGCCGTCGACGCGGCCGAGTCCGGCGTGCATGTCCCAGTCGCCGTAGTCCAGGGCGATGACCTGCACCGGGGCGCCGGACTTCTTCAGGACGGCGGCCTGGGCCAGCGCCCGCCCGAGGTCGGAGTCGGGGTAGGCCGCGCCGTTGGCGGGCCCGGCCGTCCGGCCCGGCAGCTTGGCCACGTCCTCCATGGCGCTCAGGAGCGTCGTCGCGGGCGCGGCGACCTCGGGCCGGGCGCCCGTGTGCATGCGGCGCAGCGCCGCGTGCCAGGTCGGCCGGTCGTCGCCGGGGCCGATGAGGCTGAACCCGTCCAGGGACGTCGTGGTCGTCTTCGGCGCCGGCCCGGCGAAGGAGCGCGGCTGCTGGTTGGAGATGCCGACGGCGCCCAGCACCGACCCGGTGCCGAGCGAGCCGATCGTCCGGTCGATCCAGCCGGTGCGCACCGAGCTGCCCGGTGCGGCCGTCTCCATCTGCTCCATGGCCGCGAAGTGCGAGCGCGTCGGGTCGGACTGGCCGACCGCGTGCACGACGCCGAAGGTCCCGTTCTTCCAGAACGGCACGAGCGGGGCCATCGCGGGGTGCAGGCCGAACATCTGGTCCAGGCCGAGCAGCGTCGAGCGCGGGACGGCGATCGTCGGCCGTGCCGCGTAGTAGGCGCCGTCACCGCCGGGGACGACGGCGGACAGGCCGTCGAACCCGCCGTGCAGGCTGAGGACGACGAGCGTCTCGCCGTTCCAGCCGGGTGCGGCGAAGGACACCTGCGTCGAGACGTCGCCGACGGCGTAGGTGGTGACGCCGGTCGCGGCGGCCGCGAGGGCCGCGCGCAGGACGGTGCGGCGCGAGGTGAGGCGGGACCCCTCGGCGCAGCCGCAGCGCGGGTCGTTCGCGGTACCGGACGTGCTTGCGGTGCTCACGGGGCTCCTCAGCGGATCGTGAAGGACGGGGTGTCGAGGGTGAGGGCGACCAGGTAGCGCAGGTTGTTCTGCACCCACCGGTCCCCGGACGAGCAGGGCGAGCCCTCCGAGCGCCCCGCGTACTGCAGCAGCGCGGCCTTCTCGTCGGCGTTCAGCCGGCTGCCGGTCAGCCGCACGCCGAGGGCGTCGACGAGCGCGCCGTAGGTCGAGGGGATGCTCGGCAGCAGCTGCAGGGCGGGGGTGAACCGCAGCTCCGGCGGGTACCAGCCCGCGGCGAAGTCCATGTGCCGGTTCCAGCGCGACAACGTCAGGCTGGGCGAGGTCCAGGCGGCGGCGACATCGGGGTAGCCGTTCGGCGCGGGCCACGCCATCGGCGCGTGCCCCTGGTCCAGCACGTGCCAGAAGATCTTGGTGATGCCGCCGACACCGCTGGACTCCATGCCCGTGCCCAGCGTGCGCAGCGTCGCGACGTAGTCCTCCTGCGGCGTGCGCACCTTCTGCCCCGCCGAGGCCCAGAAGTGGGTGGAGTCGAACATCGTCCGCAGCACCGGCACGACCTGACCGCCGGTCTGGACCCAGGTGCGGGCCATCGCGTCGAGCAGCGCGGCGGGCGGGGTGTCGGAGACGAAGCGGGTGGCGAGCTTGGCGGACAGCCGGCGGGCGGTGACCGGGTGGACCGCCAGCCAGCGCAGGTAGGCGTCGATCCAGCCGTTGCCGTCGGCGGCCGAGTGCGGGGGCACTCCGAAGCCGTAGATCGAGCGGCCGGCGCCGTCGTGGCGGCCGGCGTCGTAGGTCCCGCCACCGTCGCGGCCGATGGTCAGCCCCGTCAGCAGGCGGGCGGAGTTCTTCACGTCCGCCTCGGAGTAGCCCGCCTCGACGCCGAGGGTGTGCAGCTCGAGGAGTTCGCGACCGTAGTTCTCGTTGGGCTGCGCGGCGGTCGAGCTCGTGTTGTCGAGGTACGTCAGCATCGCGGGGTGGCGGGCCGAGGCCACGAGCATGTCGCCGAAGCTGCCGAACGCGTGGCGGCGGACGACGTTCCGGTCGTAGTCCTGGCGGCTCGCCCAGACCTCCGAGCTCGGGTTCGTGACGTGCAGGACGTTGTTCCAGACGTCCACGACGACCTCGAACAGCTGACGCGTGCTCCAGATCTGCCGGGCCAGCGTGAGCCGGCCCGTCTCGAGCATGGCGTTCCACTCCGTCGCGGCGTACCCGCCGGTCCAGAGGTCCTGCGCCGAGCGGCCGTAGAACCGCATGCGGCCCGCGAAGGCGTCCACGGCCCCGTCGTCGATCGCCCCGGGGTCCAGCTGCCGGTCCAGCCACGCGGCCGTGCCGAGGCGGGCGACCTCGGCGAGGGCGTCGGGGGTGGGCCCCCACGTCGCGCGGCGCAGCAGGTGCAGCTGGGCGGCGGCGGTCTCGTGCGCGAAGGGGGCGGTCGCGGCCCGGCGGCGGCCGCGGGTGAGGGGCGAGGAGGGCACGGCCACTTCTCGGCAGGGGATCTTGGGAGCTTGAGCCGGACGGGTGACGGGCCCCCGCCCGGTCCCTTGTCCCGCGTGGAAAACACTCTTTCCGCCCTCGGAACGCGTGTTCCGAGGGCGGAAAGAGTGTTTTCCAAGCGGGGTGGGGACGGGCGGTGACGGGGGGTCGTCAGAGGGTGAAGGCGCCGGTGAGTTGCTTGAGCCGGGCGGCGGCCTGGGAGACCTCGGCGGCCGTGGTGGCCGTCTGCTGCGCGCCGGCCGTCGTCTGGTCGGCTGCGGCCGCGACGCCGGAGACGTTGAGGGCGATCTCCTGGGAGCCGGTGGAGACCTCGCTGACGTTGCGCACCATCTCGCCCGTCGTCGCCGACTGCTCCTCCACGGCCGCGGCGATGGTGGCCTGCAGGGCGTCGATGCGCGTGATGACGTCGGTGATCTCGCCGATGGCGCCGGCGGCCTCGTCGACGTCGTGCTGGGTCGCGGCGACGCGGGCCGTGATCGACTCGGTGGCGCGCGCGGTCTGCTGCGCGAGCTCCTTGACCTCCCCGGCCACGACGGCGAAGCCCTTGCCCATCTCCCCGGCCCGGGCCGCCTCGATGGTCGCGTTGAGCGCCAGCAGGTTCGTCTGCTCGGCGATCGAGGTGATGAGCTTGACGACCTCGCCGATCTCCCGGCTCGAGGCCGACAGGCGCTGCAGGGTCTGGCCCGCGCCGTCGGCGGCGCTGACCGCGGAGGCGGCGGTCGCGGAGGCGTCCGCGGTGGAGGTGGCGATCTCGCCGATGGCGGCGGTCATCTGCTCGCCGGCGGCCGCGACGGTCCCGATGTTCGCACTGATCTCCTCCGCGGCGGCCGAGACCACCTGCGTCTGGGCGGCGGACTCCTCGGCGCCGGCCGAGAGCTGGGTCGCGACGGCGGACAGTTCCTCGCTGGAACCGGCCAGCACGTCGGCCGTGGCGGAGATCTGGGTCATCGTCGTGGACAGCGAGTCCATCGTCTGGTCCAGGGCGAGGGCCAGCTGGCCGATCTCGTCGCCCGCGGTGTAGCGCACGCGCTGGTCCAGGCGCCCGTCGGCCATGCCGCGCACGACGGTCGCTGTGCGGGCCAACGGGTTCGTGATGGACCGGGCGACCAGGAAGGCCACGGCGGCGGCCGCGGCGAGGGCGACCACGCCGAGACCGATGAGCAGGACCAGCGCCTCGCGGTAGCGGGTGGCGCCCAGGTCGCCCGTCGCGGTCGCGTTGTCCACCTCGGCCTTCTGGATCCGGTCCAGCGTCGTGTTGATCCGCACGGCGACGGGCGTGGTCTTCGCGTCGCGGACCGAGATGAAGCCGGCGACGTCGTCCGCGGTCGCGAGGGTGACGAGTTCCTGCCGCGCGCTGCGGTAGGCGGCGAGGTCGGCGGCGAAGGAGTCCCGGTCGGCCTGGGTGGAGACGGGGAACGTGTCGAGGTACACCTCCCACGCCGCGTCGAGCGCGGTGTCGTCGGTGCGCATGGCGTCCAGGGACGCGGTCGTCGCCTGCGGCCCGGACGCGAGGGCGGCGGAGACGAGGTCGACGCGCGACTGCGCGAAGGCGTACTTCACCGCCCCGATGCTCTGCACCCCGGGCACGACGACGTCCGACATCGACGCCACCGTGTCCTGCGCCGTGTGGAGCTGCTTGACGCCCAGCCCGACGGCTGCGGCCAGCAGCAGGCACACCACGCCGAAGCCGGCGGCGAGCTTGCGGGAGACGCGGAGGTCGCGCAGTCGGGTCATCACCCCAGTGCCATCGACCGCCGCGCCGCCCACCTTGAGCCGGACGGGTGAGGAGTCAGTGCAGCCGGACCTGCGCGCCGCCCGCCGCCGTCCACGTGACGACGCCGCCCTGGAACTCCGAACGCCGGACGCCGTCGCGGGAGTGCTCGTCGCTCGTGGGGAACCCCAGGGCGGACGTCTCCCAGCCGAGCCCGGCCCAGGCCGCGCGGATGGCCCCGTGCACCTCGTACGCGCCGGTGGACGGGCTCCAGTAGACCGAGCCGGTCTCGAAGTGGTTCGCGCGACCGCCGCGGACCGCGAGCTCGTCCGTCACCGGCAGGCCGAGGACGTCGACGAGCTCGTCGTCGAAGTACGCGGCCGCGATGGCCCCCGACACGCCCCGGGCCTGCGTGCGGTCCGACCACAGGATCGACCCGTTCTCGTACGAGCGGGTCCGGGCCCCGGCGTACCGGGAGGGGCCGCCGACGGGGTCGCCGAGCGAGGAGTCACCCGCGCCGAGGGCCACCCAGTGCCCCTCCACGGGGTCCGTCCGCCCCGTCCACCACGACGTCTCGCGCGCGCCGCCGCGGTGGGACAACGAGAGGTGGACGTGGTCGGTGTGCGGGCTGGCCCCGGTGTACGGCTGCCAGCCCTGCGCTGCGCGGTAGGACTTCCAGACCTGCCCGTCCCAGATGACGTACATGACCCCGAGGCGGCGGGCGTTGCGCGCGTCGTCGGCGAGCAGCCAGTCGAGGAACTCCCGGGCCGTCGCCGCGTCGGCGGGGTCGCCCGCGTCGAGCATCCAGTCCAGGGCCCGGCCGTCGTGGTGCTCCGAGCTCACCGCCCCGGCGGGGCAGGCGCGGTGGGTCCCGATGGTCTGCGCCCCGTACGTCGCCAGGAGCAGGTCGCGCAGCGCGGTCGTCCCGGGCTGGACGTCCGCGCAGGTCGTGGCGCCCTCGTAGTCGGCGAGGTCGTCGACGGCGGCGGGCAGGTGGGCCGGCGCCGGGGGAGGGGTGGCGGACGCGGAGGGCACGCCGAGCGCCACGCAGGCCGCACCCGCCAGGACGGCGGCGGGCAGGGAGCGGCGCATCACGCCTCCCGCACCCGGCCGGTGGCCGCGCTCCAGCGCAGCCCCCCGCCCTCGAAGTCCGAGGCCCGTCCCCCCGGCACGTCGTACTCGTCCGAGACCGGGAACCCGAACCGGGACCGTTCCCAGCCCTGCCCGGCCCACACCGCGCGCAACGCGCCGAGGACGACGTGCGGCTCGGAGCCGCTGCGGCGGTAGATCGACCCGTGCTCGAAGTGGGTGTAGCTGCCGACCGCCCCGGGCAGGTCCGTGGTGTCGGCCGTGGGAAACCCCAGGGCCGACCACTCCCACCCGAGCGCGGCGTACTTGGACCGGTGGGTCGCGCGCACGACGTGCGTCCCGGTGTCGGGGTGGTGGTAGATCGAACCACGTTCGTAGTGCCGGAACCGCCCGCCGCGCAACGCGTCCCCCTCCCCGCTCGTCGGTTCGCCGAGCAGCGCCGGCCCGTCGACCTCGGCGTAGCGGCGGGCGATGGCCGACCCTGCGCCCGAGCGGCGGGTCGTCCCCAGACGGGCGGCGACGCGGTCGCGCAGGTCGTCCATGCGCGTGTAGCCCACGTCGCCGGGGCAGGCGGTGTAGCCGAGGTCGCGGTGCGCGCTGATGGTGGCGACCTCGACGGTGCGGCCCGCCGCCCACCGGGAGGTCCCGCCGCCGGACGACGTCAGCGTCGTGCGGCCGCGCGCGTCGAGGCCGTGCAGGGAGAACTTCCAGGCGATGACGGCCGCGACGGCGGCCAGGCACTCCTCGGTCGGCGCGACCGCGGAGAAGTCGCCCATCATCGAGACCCCGAAGGTCCCCGTGTTGAACCCGCCGGCGTGGGCGCCGACGACCGGCCGGGCCACGCCGCCGGCGCGCCCCTCCCAGATCCCGCCGAAGCGGTCGACGACGACGTTGTACCCCAGGTCGCTCCAGCCCAGCGTCTGCGTGTGGTAGCGGTACATGCCCCGGATCACGGCGGGCACCTCGGCGCGGGAGTAGCCGCCGCCGTCGGCGGTGTGGTGGACGACCGCGGCGCGCAGGGTGTCCGCCACGTCGGGGTCGGCGCGGCGCAGCAACTCGTCCGCGCCCCAGTCCGCGCGCGGCCGGACGACCGGGGCGTCACCGGCGGCGGCCCCGGTCCCACCGCTCAGCGTGCGCGCGGTGCGCGCCGGGTCCGGGCCGGGATCGACGACCGCGAGCCGAGCCCCCGCCACGGCCTCGCGCGGCAGCCGGACGTCGACCACGGTGCCCACCGGCAGCGCGCCGGTCCAGACCGGGTCGGTCGTGCCGTCCTCGATGGACAGCGGCCTCCACGGGCCGGGGTCGGCGCCCGGGCGCGTCACGCGCAGCGCGATCGACGCCGGCGCGGGGCCGGCGAAGGTCACCCCGAGCATGCTGCCGCCGTCGACGGGCAGCGTCACGACCGCCAGGTCCGAGGACCCGGCGGAGGACAGGAGCGAGCGGACCGGCGGCAGCGGGATCGCCCGCACCCCGCCGGGCGACCCACCCGGCAGCCGGCGCGCCTGGGCCGGTACGGCCGCGACCGCGGGGTCGGCGCCGAGCGCGGCCACCGCGGCCAGGGCTCCGCCGGCGCCCGTCAGGGCCGCACGGCGGGACAACGCGAAGCGGGCAGGCACACGGGAGGTCGTGGGCGAGGGCATGGGGTGGTGCGCTCCGTCCGTCAGGGGATGTGACGGAACGTAGGCGATCTGTGTGTCTGTTGTAAATGGAGTGGTGGGTGGTGCGTGTGTGACATCTGTGTGACGCGGCGGGGTGCTGCGGGCGCCGAGAGGCTGGGGTGGCGGTCGCGCGGTGTCCAGCCTCCTGGGCAACAGCGGGACCGACCGTCGTCAGGATTCGTGCTGTCGGCGGATGTAGTCGTCCATGTGGGGCACGGTGAACTGGAGGAGGCCCCGGTCGGGGGCGTAGATGAGCCCCTTCTTGATGAGTCCGTCACGGCTCACGCTGAGGTCGCTGGGCTTCCTCTTGCCCAGTCGGGTGACGAGGTCCGCGATCTGGCTCCTGCCGGAGTCCTCGGCCATGGCTCGCATGAGCGTCTTCTGCGCCGGCGTCGCCCTGTTCCACCGCGAGTGGAAGAGGCTGTCGTCCAGGACCGACGTCGCCTCGGCGATGGCTACTGCCGCGTCACTGAGGACGATCTCGTCGGGACCAGGGGCGAGCCGCCACGCCTGGTCGCCGAAGACCTGGACGAAGTAGGGATAGCCCCCGGAGGCCGCCACGAGCCGGTCGAGAGCCGCAGGCTCGTACGTGACGCCTTCCTCTGCCGCCGGATCGGCGAAGGCCGCCCGCGCGTCCGCTGCGGACAGGGCGCCGATCTGCACGAAGTGGAACCGCTCGGCGGAGGACCGGACGTCGGCCAGTCGAGCTGGCACGTTCGGGAGGCCGGCGCCGTAGAGGTGGAACGGCCAGCCGTTCTGCCCGGCTCGGTGCTGGACCGAGATCAGGGCGCTGAGAGCAGAGGGGGCGAGGTCTTGGATCTCGTCGACGAAGATGCCCAGCCCGGTCCGGCTCTCCTGCAAGGCCGGCACCATGTCGTGGACCAGCTCCTCCAGGTCCATCTCGGCATCGCCCGTGTCCCCCCGGCCGCGGCTGGGGTCCACGCCGAGGCTCACCTCGACTCCGGTCGCGCCGGCTGCGGCGGAGAAGGAGCTGATGGTTCCGAGCGCTCGACGCCACGTGTCGGTCAGCGCCGTGCTGCGCCCCACGGTCCTGCGTGCGGCAGAGACGAGGCCTCGCGCCAGGCGGCGGCGGGTGTGCTGCTGCTCGGACGCCTCCTGCTTGCCCTCGATCTCGACCGTCAGCCAGCCGGCGGCATCCGCCTGCGTGTGGAGGGCCTTGAGGAGGACGGTCTTGCCGACCCCGCGCAGGCCGTAGAAGATCGGCGCTGTCGCGGAACGACCCTGCGCCGTTCGGTCGACGACCGTACGGCCTGCGGCGAGCTCGGACTCGCGGCCGACCAGAGCAGGTGGGGGCTTGCCTGCTCCCGGGGTGTACGGGTTGCGGGTCTGGTCCGCGCGGCCACCTTTCTCAGGCTGTATAACAGGAGCTGTTACACAGGCTGAGACAGCTTGGCGTGCTCTGGTCGGCGCCGGACCGTCGCCGACCTCAGCGGACGGCGGCCTGCCCCTGGTCGAGGACGAACAGCTTGACGCTGAACGCGCGCTTCTCCTCGGTCGAGACGAGCTGGTAGTCCTGGTCGAGCAGGCGCTTGACCTCGCGGTCCTCCGGCGTCTTCGTCACGACGGGCCCGACGCCACCGATGACCCAGATCCGCCCGACGCCCGCGACGTGCTTCCACAGCTGCGGGGTCTCGACGGTCGTGCCGACGAGGGTCGAGGACTCCGTCGCCGTCTGCTCCAGCGCGATGTCGTCGAGCCCGGCGAAGGCCTCGGGGTACAGCTGCGTCAGGACGCGGTAGCGGTACTCCCCGTCGGGCAGGAAGAGCAGACCGTCGCCGGGACGGGCGTGGGCGGCGACGTAGGCGGCCGTGCCCCGCAGGTCCTCGGCGTGGCCGATGGTGGGGGAGCGGAAGACGAACTGCATGTGCAGCCCGGTCACCGCCATCACCGCCACGAGCAGGCCCGCGACGCCGGCCACCAGCCGGCGTCGCAGCCCCACGGTGACGACGGCCGCGAGCGCCAGGCACGTGCCGGGGGCGACGAAGACGAGGTAGCGGGTCGTCCAGAACGGCGAGACCTGCGAGATCGTCCACAGCAGCGGCCAGGGCAGGACGCCCCACAGCAGGCCGACGAGGACGAGGCGACGGGCCCGGCCGCGCCACACGGCCGCGGTCACGGCGAGCGCCGCGGCGGCGACGGCGATCCAGGAGGAGCCGAGGGCGAACCAGACGTGCCCGCCCAGCTCGGCGACGGTCGGGCGCTGCAGGAAGGCGACCTGACCGCTCTGGGCGTCCTGCGCCAGCAGCAGCGGGACCGAGACGACCAGGCCCACCACGGCGGCCACGGCCCCGCGCACGAAGGTGCCCCGGCCCGCGGCCAGCGCCCAGCCGGCCTGGGCGACGAGGACGAGCGCGGCGACGGTGTTCAGCGCGATGAGCACCGGCACGGACGCGGCGTAGGCGATCCACCATCCCCGGCCCGCGCGCGCGCTGCCCGCCCGCACCAGCAGGTACGTCCCCAGCGTCGCGACGAGCGTCGCCATCGCGTAGGGGCGCGCCTCCTGCGCGTAGCGGCTGACGAACGGCATCGAGACGAACAGCGCGGCCGCCGTGGCCCCGGTGAGCCGGGCGGTCACCGGGCCGACGGCAGGTTGGGCCAGCCGGCGGCCGAGGCCGTACAGCAGCGGTGCCGTCAGCGCGGCCGCCACCACGGAGATCCAGCGGGCCTGCACGATGTCGACGCCCGGGCCGAACAGGGCGTGGGCCAGGAAGTAGAACGGGGCGTGGACCAGGTCCACCTTCTGCACGAGCGCCCAGATCTGCTCCGTCGTCCGCGAGGCGACGGCGATGGTGACCGCCTCGTCGCGCCAGGGGCTCGGCGTGCCGATCCGCCACGAGAAGACGACGCCCGCCACGACCGTCGCCACGAGACCGGCGACCAGGTCCGTCCGCCGTCGCTCACCGCGCCGGACCACCGGGGCGGACCCCGGGTCCTGGCCCGGGCGGCGCCGGGCGGCCGGGATGTCGGCCGGAGCCTCGGGGCGGGCGTGCGTGCTCGACAGGGTGACCTCTCAGATCCGGGAGTGTGCGGGTCGGGCGGGTGTCAGATCGGCAGCTTGCGGAACACGGGAGCGGGCACGTGCCGCAGCGCCGACATCACCCAGCGCATCGGCTCGGGGGCCCAGACGGTCTCCTTCCCGGAACGCACGGCGTCGACCGCGACCTCCGCGACCTGTTCGGCGGAGACGGACAGAGGGGCCTTGTCCAGCCCTCGGGTCATCTTGGTGGTGACGAAGCCCGGCCGCACGACGACGACGCGCACCCCGCTCGGCCGCAGGGCCTCGCGCAGCCCGGTGAAGAAGGCGTCGAAACCGGCCTTGGAGGACCCGTAGACGAAGTTGCTGCGGCGGGCGCGCTCGCCGGCGACGCTCGACAGCGCGACGAGGACGCCGTGGCCCTGGGCCCGCAGCCGGGTGGCGAGGTGGACGCCGAGGTTCACGGGCGCGGTGTAGTTGACGGTCGCGACGTCGACGGCGGCGCGGGCGTCCTGCCAGGACACCTCGTTGTCGCCGAGGACGCCGAAGGCGAGGACCGTGACGTCGACGTCACCGGCGGCGAAGGCCTCCTCGAGCACGCCCTCGTGGGCGGCGAGGTCGGTCGCCTCGAAGTCGACGGTGCGGACCCGGTGGCCTCGGCGGTGCAGCCGCGCGACGGCCTCCTCGCGGCGGGCGCCGGGCCGGGCGGCGAGGGTCACCTGCAGCGGACGCTCCGGGCTGAGCCGCTCGACGATGGCCAGGCCGATGTCGGACGTGCCCCCGAGGAGGAGGACGGAGGAGGGGTTCCCGAGGGCGTCGATCACGGGGCTCGACCCTAGCAACGCGGTCTGGGGGTCCCCTGCGAACAGGCCCCCGGCGGCGCCGATCGTGAGCCGACCGTGACCCGGCCCGCTGTCCGGAACGTCCCGGGACCCGGTGCCGGTAGCCTCCTCCGGTGCTCCGAACCCCCTGTCCGCCGTCCCCGGGCAGGCCGTGAGCGGCGTCCTCACCGGCTTCGCCGTCGTCGCGACGCTCGTCGCCGTCGGGTACGTCCTGGGTCGGACCGGGGCGCTCGGACCCTCCGGGCAGGTCGTCGTCTCCCGGCTCGTCTTCTTCGTCGGCACCCCTGCGCTGCTCGTGCAGACGCTCGCGGGCGCCGACGTGCACGTCCTGCTGTCCGCCCAGCTGCTCGTGACGGCGGCCGGGGTCGCGGTCGTGCTCGGCCTGTGGCTGCTGCTGGCCCGGTGGCGGCTGCACCTGGGCCGCGACGAGCTCGTCGTCGGGGGGCTGGCCAGCTCCTTCGTCAACGCGGCGAACATCGGCCTGCCGGTGGCGGCGTACGTCCTGCGGGACCTGACGGCCGTGCTCCCGGCGATGCTGCTGCAGATGGCGGTGCTCACCCCGATCGCCCTCGGCGTCCTGGACGTCGGCCGGCACGCGGGGGCCCCGAGCGTCCGGCGCCTGCTCGCACCCCTGGCCAACCCCGTCCTGCTCGCCAGCGCCGTCGGCATCGCGCTGTCGGTGACGGGGTGGCGGCTGCCGACGGCGCTGTCCCAGCCGCTGGGGCTGCTGGCCGGGCTCGCGGTGCCCGGCGCCCTGCTGGCGTTCGGGATCTCCCTGCACGGACGCGACGCGCACGGCTGGCGCGCCCCGGAGGTCCTGCTCGCCAGCGCCCTGAAGGCCGTCGTGCAGCCCGCCGTCACGTACGTGGTGGCGCGGTTCGTGCTCCGGCTGGACGACCAGGCCGTCTTCGCCGCGACCGTGGTGGCGTCGCTGCCGACGGCGCAGAACGTCCTGACCTACGCCGTCCGCTACGACGTCGGGCGCGACCTGGCCCGCGACACCGTGCTGGTGACGACGGTCCTGGTCGCACCCGTGCTGCTGCTCGTCAGCGTGCTGCTGCCGCACTGACCCCGCGGCGCGGGGACTGGGGGGGGGGGGGGCTCAGCGGCGCCACGCCTCCCAGGCGCTCGTCACGATGTCGCGCAGGCTCTTCGTCGCGCTCCAGCCGAGCGTTCCGGTGATGCGGCTGACGTCGGCGACGAGCTGCGGCGGGTCGCCCGCCCGGCGCGCGTTGACGACGGGGTCGACGTCCACCCCGGTGACGGCGCGGACCTCGGCCAGCACCTCGAGCACCGAGGCGCCCGTGCCGGTGCCGACGTTGAAGGTGTCGTACGGCCGGTCGTCGGTGGCGAGGTGGTCCAGGGCCGCCAGGTGCGCCTGCGCCAGGTCCAGGACGTGGACGTAGTCGCGGATGCAGGTGCCGTCGGGCGTGGGGTAGTCGTCGCCGAAGACGGCGGGCGCCTGCCCGGCGTCCAGGGCGGAGAAGACGATGGGGATGAGGTTCATGACGGCCGAGTCGCCCAGGTCGTCCCAGCCGGCGCCCGCGACGTTGAAGTAGCGCAGGTTCGCCGCGCGCAGGCCCCAGGCCACCCCGGCGGCCCGGGTCATCCACTCGCCGACGAGCTTGGTCTGGCCGTAGGGGTTGATGGGCTCGGCCGGCCCGTCCTCGCGCACGACCGGCGTGGAGGGGGCGCCGTAGGTGGCGGCGGAGGAGGAGAAGACGAGCTTGCCGACGCCCGCGGTCTCCATGGCCTGCAGCAGGTTCGCCATGCCGCCGACGTTCTGCGACCAGTACCGCGCGGGCTGGGCGACGGACTCGCCGACCTGCTTGCGCGCGGCGAAGTGGATGACGGCGTCGACGTCGTGCTCGGCGAACGCGCGCGCCAGGGCGGGGGTCGCGGCGTCGGTGCCGAGGTCGACCTCCACGACGGGTGCGTCCCCGACGCGCTCGGTGCGGCCGTTGGACAGGTCGTCGACCACCACGACGTCGGTGCCGCGCTGCTGCAGCAGCCGCACCACGTGGGACCCGATGTAGCCGGCACCGCCCGTCACGAGAACGCTCATGCCAGCGACCGTACTGGACCCCGCGCCACCGCCGGTGTGGCAGCCTGCCCGGTGTGCTGAGACTGACCAACACCGTCCAGCCCTACGCCTGGGGCTCCACGACGGCCATCCCGCGGCTGCTGGGCCGCGAGCCCGACGGCCGCCCGCAGGCCGAGATGTGGATCGGCGCCCACCCGGGGGCGCCGTCGCTGGCCGACGGTGAGCGGCTCGACGAGCGCATCGCGCAGGCTCCGGCGGAGTTCCTCGGCGCGGACGGTGGGGACCGCCTCGGGTTCCTGCTCAAGGTCCTCGCCGCGGGCGCGCCGTTGTCGCTGCAGGCGCACCCCGACAGCGCGACGGCGGCCCGCCGCTACGCGCAGGAGGAGGCGGCCGGCGTGCCGGCGGACGCGCCGCACCGCCTCTACAAGGACACCTCGCACAAGCCCGAGCTGCTCTACGCGCTCGAGCCCTTCGCCGCCATGGCCGGGTTCCGCTCGCCCGCCGACGCGCACGCGCTGCTGGCCGGGCTCGAGCTGCCCGCGTTGCCGCCGGACGCGCGGGAGGTGTTCGACGGTCTGCTCGGGGTGCTCGTGGGGCCGGACGCCTCGGCCGCGCTCAAGGAGGCGACGCGGCTGCTGCTGACGGCGCCCGCCGAGGCCGTCGCCCCGCTCGTCGAGGCCGTCGCCACCGCGTGCGCCGGGCTCGACGACCCGTCCGCCGAGTGCGTCGTGGAGCTCGCCGGCCACTACCCGGGCGACGCCGGGGTGCTGGTCTCGGTGCTGCTGAACCAGGTCCGGCTGGCGGCGGGGGAGGTGCTGTACCTGCCCGCGGGCAACGTGCACGCCTACCTGTCCGGCACGGGCGTGGAGCTCATGGCCAGCTCCGACAACGTCCTGCGCGGGGGGCTGACGCCCAAGCACGTCGACGTCCCCGAACTGCTGGACGTGCTGGACTTCCGCGAGCTGCCGCCGCCGCTGCTGCCGCCCCTGCCGTCCTCCGACCCTGACGAGCAGGTGTTCTCGCCGCTGCCCGACTTCGCCCTCACGGTCGTGCGGCTCGGGACCGAGCGCCGCTGGGAGCGCCCGGTCCCGCGGGCCGTGCTCGTGCTGGAGGGGATGGTCACGCTGTCCTCGGCGGCCGGCTCCCTGGAGCTGGGTCAGGGGGAGACGGCGTTCGTCACGGCCGCCGAGCACCCTCTGACGCTGAGCGGGTCAGGTCGACTCGCTGCTGCGTCCCCCGGGGACCCCGCGACGCCCCACCGCTGATCCTGCGCGTGAGCGCGTGGAGCACGACCCCGATCGCGAGCAGGACGGCCGCGCGCAACCACACGCCGGCCTCCTGCTGGGTCAGCAGCGCCACGGAGGCGAGCACGCCGAGCACGGGCAGGACCGTCGGGGCGCGGAAGTGCCGGTGCTCCACCCGGTCCTTGCGCAGCACCAGCACGGCGACGTTGGTGCTGATGAAGACGATGAGCAGCAGCAGCACGACGGTGGCGGCGAGGGTGGCGAGGTCGCCGCTGAGCACGAGCGCCATCGAGACGAGCGTCGTGACGACGATCGCCACCCACGGGGTGCGCCGGCCGGGCAGCACGCGCGCCAGCACGGGCGGCAGCAGTCCCTCCGCCGCCATGCCGTAGGTGAGGCGGCTGCACATGATCGCCGTCAGCAGCGCGCCGTTGGCGACGGCGATGAGGGCGACGAGGGAGTACAGCCAGCTCGGCAGCCCCACGTCGGCCACGCGCACGACCTCCAGCAGCGGCCCGTCGGAACCGGCGATCTGCGCCGGGGCGACGGCGGTGGACACGGCGAGGCCGACGAGGACGTAGACGACCCCGGCCACGGCGAGCCCGCCGAACAGCGCCCGCGGGTACGTGCGGCTCGGCTCCACGGCCTCCTCGGCCACGTTGGCCGACGTCTCGAACCCGACGAAGGAGTAGAAGGCCAGGACGGCCGCGGCGAGGATGCCCGCGACGGGGGAGTGGTCGGGGGAGAACTCCAGGACGCGGCCGGGGGAGCCGTCGCCGCGGCCCAGGACGACGGCGGCGAGGGCGACGACGAGCAGCAGCCCGCCGACCTCGACGACGGTCATGACGACGTTGGCCCGCAGGGAGTCCTTGATGCCCCGGGCGTTGAGCAGGGCGACGAGGACGAGGAACACCAGCGCGGCGGGCAGGGCCGGCACGTCCAGCAGGGCGCCGAGGTAGTCGCCGGAGAACGCCAGCGCCAGGCCCGCGACGCTCGTCACGCCGGCCGCCAGCATGGAGAACCCGACGAGGAACGAGACGAGCGGGCGGCGGAACGCGCGCTGCGCGAACACCGCGGCGCCGCCGGCCTTCGGGTACTTCGTGACGAGTTCGGCGTAGGAGGACGCCGTCAGCATCGCCATGACGAGGGCGACGGCCAGCGGCACCCAGATCGCCCCGCCCACTTCCCCGGCGAGTTCCCCGACGAGGGCGTAGATGCCCGCGCCGAGGACGTCGCCGAGGATGAACAGGAACAGCAGCTTGCCGGTGATCGCCCTCTTCAGGGGCGTGTCGGCCGGCGCCGACGTCGCAGTGCTCACCCAGGCGAACTACCCCGCGTCGGGCGTCACAACCGTCCCGGGCTGCACGGTGCCCTGCGCGGGCTGCGGGGTGGCCTTCGGCTGCCCCGGCTGGCCGGTGAGGTTGCGCAGGAGTTCGGTGACGTCGACACCGGTCGTCCGCTTGACCACCTCGAGCGTCTCGCTGAGGTTCGACCCGACCTGCCGGGACAGCTGGGAGGCGCCGTCGGTGGAGATGACGGTGAGGTCGGAGATCGCGGACATCGGCGCGGCGAGTTCGTGGGCGACGCGGGGCAGGACGTCGACGACCATCTGCGCGACGGCGGCCTCCCCGTACTGCTCGAACGCCTCGGCGCGCAGCCGCATGGTCTCCGCCTCGGCCTCACCGCGGGCGCGGATGGCCGCACCCTCCGCCTCACCCTCCAGGCGGGTCGCGTTCGCGAGCGCCGTGCGCCGGTCGAGTTCGGCCTGACCGGCCAGGCGCACGCGCTGGGCGTCGGCCTCGGCGGCGAGCTTGATGCGGTTCGACTCCGCCGTCGCCGACAGTTCCACGCGCCGGGCGTCGGCCTCGGCGTTGGCGATGTCGGACGCCTTCTTCGCCTCGGCCTCGTAGATCTCGGAGTTCCGCCGGGCCTGGGCCTGCTGCTCGGCGTCGTAGCGGCGCGCGTCGGCGGGCTTGCGGACCTCGGTGTCGAGCTGGCGTTCGGTCAGGGCCGCCTGGCGTTCGGCGACGCGTTCCTGCTCGAGCAGGACCTCCTGGTCGCGGGCGGCCTTGGCCAGCACCCCGGCCGCGGCGGCGCGGGCCTGGGCGGTGTCCGTCTCGGCCTTGAACTCCGCCTGCCGCAGCGACAGGTCGCGCTGGGCGGCGGAGACCTTCTCCTGCGCACGGGCCTCGGCCTGCTGGGACTCCTGCAGCGAGTTCGCCTCGGCGATGGCCGCGTTCTGCGCCGCGATGGCGGCCTCGGGCCGGCCGAGGTCGCGCAGGTAGTTCACGTCGTCGGAGACGTCCTGGATCTGGAACGTGTCGAGGACGAGGCCCTGGTTCGTCAGGGACGTCTCGGCCTCCTCCGCCACGCGGGAGGCGAACGCGGCGCGGTCGCGGATGATCTCGTCGACGGTCAGCGTGCCCACGATGGAGCGCAGCGACCCGGCGAGGACCTCCTGGGTGAACGACTCGATCTCGTCCTGCTGGTGCAGGAAGCGCTGCGCCGCAGCGCGGACGGAGTCCTCGGTGCCGCCGACCTTGATGATGGCGACGCCGTCGAGGTTCAGCCGGATGCCCTTGGCCGAGACGGCCCCGCGGATCTGCACGGAGATGCGGCGCGAGGCCAGTGACAGCGAGTACGCCTGCTGCACGAACGGCAGGACGAAGATGCCGCCGCCCATGACGACCTTCTGGCCGGACAGGTCGGTCGAGACCTTGCCGGTCTCGGGGTTGGTGACGGGTCTGCCCTTCTGGCCCGTCACGACGAACGCCTCGCTGGGCCCGGCGATGCGGTACCGGCGGACGATCGCGACGGCCAGCAGCAGCACGACGACGACGGCCGCCGCGATGAGGATGACGGCAGGGGTCAGGAACTCCACGAGCGGTCCTCTCCTAGGTGGTGCAGGGACTTTCGGGTTCTGCGGGACGTCCGGCGGGGGACGTCCGGCGGGGGGCGTCAGGCGAGGGGCGTGACGCGGACCGCGGTGGCGGACACCTCGGCGACGACCTCGACCGCGGCGCCGCGGGTGAGGGGGGCGTCGCTGACGGCGCTGCGCTTCACGGTGGTGCCGTGCAGCCGCAGGTTCACCTCGCCGTAGGACCCGGGGTTCGCGGCGGGGGTGGTGACGACCCCCCGGGCACCGAGGATCGAGGCGTGGACCTCGGGTTCCTCGCGCCGCAGGGTGCGCACGAGACCGCCGACCCCGGCCATCGTCGCCAGCCCGACGGCCGCGCCGAAACCGGTGGCCTGCAGCGTGGTCCACCCGAAGGAGGTCTGGGCGAGGGTCGCCGCGAGGCCGAACAGGGCCAGGCCGCCGGACAGCGACGTCAGGGACAGGAACCCGCCCGCGATGTCGACCTCGAACGCCTCGAACACGCCGTCGAAGACGAAGGACACGAGGCAGACGACGAAACCCACGACCGCGAGCACGACGAACACCGTCACTCCGACGCCGTTCACGGTCATGGTCGACCACCCCTGCCCCGGACCCTAACAGGGTCTGGTGCCGGATCAGCGGTTGCGGGACAGGGCCTTGGCCAGCACCGGCGCGGCGAGCAGCATGACGAGCAACCGCAGCACCTGCACCGAGAGCACGAAGGTCGCGTCCGCTCCCGAACCCACGGCCGCGGCCAGCACCGCGTACAACCCGCCCGGCGTCGTGGCCAGGTACGTGTCGAGCGCGGGCAGTCCCGTCGCCCGCGAGAGCGCGACGCCGAGCGCAGCGCTGCCCGCGACCCCGACGACGATGAGGACGAACGCGGCGGGCAGCACGCGAGCGACGGCGGCGAGGCTGGACCGCGTGAAGCGCAACCCGATCTGCAGACCGATGAGGGCGTAGGCCACCTGCTGCAGGAGCTCGGGCACCTGCGCACCGCCGGTCACGCCGCTGAGGGAGAACGCGGCGGTCAGCAGCAGGGGCCCGAGGAGGGTCGCCGCCGGGAGGTGGGCGCGCCGCCCGAGCCAGGGCCCCGCGAGACCGCAGACGACCACCAGCGCCACCCCGGTCCAGGGGTTCCCCGCGGCGCCGCCCCCGGCGGGCCCGACCGCGCGGACGTCGAACACGACGTTCAGCACGACGGGCAGCGACAGCACGACGAGCAGCACCCGGACGTACTGCACGACGGCCACGACGCGTTCGTCGGCGCCGAGCTGGCGGGCGATGACGACGAGGCCGCTGGCCCCGCCGGCGACGAGCGCGAACGCCCCGGTGACGGCGTCGACGTCGCGGTGCCGTCCCAGGAGCCAGCCCGTGCCGAGGCTCAGCGCGAGCGTGCCGACAGTCACGGCGAGGACCGGCAACCAGTGCTCCCCGAGGGCGGCGAGGGTCGAGACCTGCACGAGGGTGCCGATGGTGACGCCCACGACGGCCTGACCGGCCAGCCCTGCGCGGGGCGGCAGCCGCACCGCCCGCCGGGCGAGCAGCGCGTCGACGAGGCCGACGGCCAGCCCGGCGAACAGGGCGGGGGAGGGCAGACCGAGACGGCCGAGCAGCAGGGTCGCGACGACGGTGGCGGCGACCAGTGCGAGGACGTGGGCGGCCCGCACCCTAGGACGCGAGACGGGTGCGCAGGAGCGCCGTCGTGCGCTCGGAGCCCACGACGCGCTCGGCCAGCGCGTCGAGGTCCGGCGTCAGGACGACGGATCCCGTCCGCGCCCACGCCGCGAGCGGCCCGCGGACGACGTCGCCCGGGCCCGCGTCCGTCAGCAGCCGGACCCCGGCGGGCCAGTCCGCCCCGAGGGTCTGCGCCTCGGGCAGGAGGCGCCCGTGCGTCAGCGGCGGCGTCTCCAGGGCGGGGTCGTCCGGAGCCGCCTCCGCCAGCGCGACGTGCGTGTCGCCGTACCCGGTGACCACGCGCGCGTAGTCCAGGACGCCCGGCGGCAGGTCGGTGCCGAAGCTCGTCGCGAGCGGGGCCAGGGAGACGGCGATCCGGTCCTGGACCGTGCTGCGCCGCAACGTCTCCGGCGAGGACGAGACGAGCACGTCCGCGGGACCGTCCGCGCCGTGGCGCACCGCGGCCCCGGCCGACCACGCCGCGAGCTGGAACACCGGCGTCCGCCAGTGGGTGGGCAGGTCGAGCGCCACGACGGAGCCCGGACCCACCTCGAACTCCTCCTCCAGCAGGTTCGCGGTCTTGGCGACCCACGTCGCCAGCACCCGCGCCGACAGCTCGATGCGTTCCCCGGAGGTGGCGTGGTCCGCGGCGTACCAGGTCAGCCGCGGCGCGGTCGGGTCGTCGTCCAGCAGGCGGCGCAGCAGGGGGAGCACGCCGTCACGGTACGCCGGGCCAGCGACCCCTCCTCGCGCCCTCCGGGGGAGGGATCGTCGTCACGTCGTGCTCGTAGGTCGAGCCCGTCGCGTCGACGATCCCCCCTCGGCGACCGCCCGCAGGTGCTCGGCGCGCTCCCGCAGCAGCCGGCGCAGGTACGGCTCGGCCACGAGCCGGACGGCGAGCGCGCCGAGCGCACCACCGGGCAGCGCGACCTCCATCCGGTCGCTCATCCGCGTCCCGCGCGGGCCGGGTGCGAACACGTGCTCGTGGCGCATCCGCCGGAACGGGCCGCGGACCTGCTCGTCGACGATCCGGTGCGGGCGAGCGACCGTGGTGACGCGGCTCGTCATCGTCCACCGCACCCCGAGGTGCCGGGCGCGGAACGTCACCTCGTCACCCTCGGCCAGCGTCCGCCGTCCCGTGCTCGTCGTGGCGCTCTCCCCGCTGCCGCGCAACGACTCCGCGTGCACGTCCACGTCGAGGACCAGGTCGTGCAGCACGTGCGCGGGGGCCGCCACGTCCGTCACGACGACGATCACGTCCCCAGTCTGCCGGTAGGTTCTCGCGGCGTGAGCAGCACCGGGACGACCGCCGCAGGAACCCTTCTGACGCGGGTCCCCGTCGTCCTGGCGGCCGCCGTCGCCGCGCTCACCGCCGTGGCCGCACCCCTCGTGCTCCTCGACCTGTGGACGCCGGCCGTCGCCGTGCCCGTCGGGCTCGTCGTCGCCGTCCTCGCCGGTCGCCTGGCGTGGGGCGTCCCCGGCGTCGCCGCGGGGTGGTGGTCGGCGGGCGGCAGCGCCGCGATCGCCGTCGCCGCCGGTGTCTGGGCCGCCCTCACCCACGCCGAGCACATCGTCCTGCGCCGCGACGCCGGGTCGATGGCCCTCTACGCCCACCACCTCGCGACCCACCACGGGTTGCCCGTCGACGCGTCCGTGGCCGCCCTCGGCGGTGCGGCGGCGCTCGCGGACCCCAACGTCAGCCTCGCCTCGCCCGCGTTCTACCAGGTCGGGGACCACGTGGTCCCGCAGTTCCTCCTCGGCGCTCCGGCGCTGTACTCGCTGGGGGACTGGGCCGGCGGCTGGACCGGGATGTTCGTCGTCCCCGGGATCCTCGGCGCGTTCGGGGTCCTGGCCGTGGCCGGGTTCACGGCCCGCGTCGTCGGCCCCCGCTGGGCCCCGCTGGCCGCGGCCACGCTCGCGATCGCCCAGCCCGTCCTGCACGCGAACCGCTCCACCTACTCCGAACCGCCCGCGCTGCTCGTCCTGTTCGGGGCCGCGACCCTCCTCGTCGCGCTGCTGCCCGCGACCGGCCGGACGGCTGCGCGGCTCGGCGGCGGGGCCGGGTTGCTCGTCGGCGCGTGCGGGTTCGTGCGCATCGACTTCCTGCGCGAGGTCGCCGTCCTCGTCCCCGTCCTGGCCGTCCTGGTCGTCGTCCGGCACCCCGGCGCCCGCGCGCTGCTGGCCGGAACGGGCATCGCCTCGGCGCTCGCCGTCGCCTCGGCCCTGCTCACCTCGCGCCCCTACCTGGGGACCATCTCGGGGTCGCTGCTGCCGCTCGTCGCGGGGCTGGTGTTCCTGACGGTCGCGAGCGCCGTCGTCGTCCAGCTGGCGCGCCGCGGGGTCCTGGCCCGTCGGGCGTGGCTGACCAGCGAGCGCCTGCCGACCGTCCTGGCGGTGGCGCTCGCGGTGGTGCTGGCCGTGCTCGCGAGCCGGCCGCTGTGGCTCGTCGTGCGCCAGGACCCGGAGGACTCCGGCAGCAAGCTCGTCGCGGGTCTGCAACTGGCGCAGGGACTCCCGGTCGACGGCGGCCGCACGTACGCCGAGCACTCGATCGACTGGATCGCCTGGTACCTGGGGTGGCCCGCGGTCGCCCTCGCGGGGGCCGCGGCGGTCGTGGCGCTGCCGCGGGTGGTGCGGGCCGTCCAGGGGCGCGGCGACCTGCCGTCCTGGACCGCGCCGTACGTCGTGGCGCTCGGGTCCACGCTCCTGACGCTGTACCGCCCGGGCATCACGCCCGACCACCCGTGGGCCGACCGCCGGTTCGTCGTCGTGGTGCTGCCGGCCGTGGTCGTGCTGTCCGTGGCGGCGTGCCGCTGGGTCGTCGTCCGGTACTCGGGGCAGCGCCTGACGTGGCTGCGGGTCGCGATCGCCGTCGTCCTGCTCGTGGGGCCCGCCGTCTGGGGCACGCTGCCCGTCGCCACCCAGCGGACCGAGGTCGGCGAACCCGCGGCCGTGGCCCGGGCCTGCGCGAGCTTCGCCCCCGGCGACGTCGCCCTCGCGGTCGACCCCCGCTCGCGCAACGAGTGGCCCCAGCTGCTGCGCGGGACGTGCGACGTCCCGGCGGCCTCGATCGTCGTCCCGACCGCGCAGGGCCGCCCGGGCACGGAGGAGTACTGGACGACGCTGCGCGCGGCGGTGGACCGCGAGGCCGCGCGCATCCGGCAGGCCGGGGGGAACCCCGTCCTCGTCGCCGCCGGCGGCGACACCGACCCCGTCGAGGTGCTGGTGCGCCTCGGCGTCGACGCCCCGCGCGTCGTGGTGAGCCGGCGGACGACGGAGGACGAGCGCGTCCTGACCCGCCGCCCCGACGGTGTGCAGCGCATCGACGTCCGGCTCGTGACGGGCACCGCCCCCTGACTCCTGGTCCTGCCCCTGGACCTGCCCGGGTGCCGGTGCGATCCTGGTCGGCTGCCCGTCGACGACCGGAGGACCCCGTGACCCGCCCGAGTGCCGGAGCTCTGCCCTCCTCACCCCGCCCACCGTGGCGGGGACGGACCACGGGAGGAAGAGATGTCCAGGACCGACCGCCACCGCCCCCAGCGGGTGCAGGTGGCCGACCCGGCTGAACCGCACCGCGTGCAGGGGTCGGCCGACCACGTGTGGCTGCTGCACCGCGCCTGCGGTCACCCCGGCTGCAGCCTGCGCCCGGAGTCCCGGCGCGCCAACCGGCGGGAGCGTCGCGCCGCCCGCCAGGCTGCCCGCGCCGTCGTGGAGGGCCTCGGCGACGCCTGACCCCCTCACCCTCCGTCACCGCGGGGCTGGGTCGGGTCGAGCTCGTTGACGCAACAGGCCGCTAGGTTCGGCCCGTAGCGTCAACGAGCTCGACCCCGCAGGCGCCGCGGTGACTCAGGGTGAGGGCGGGGATGGTGGGCGGCGGTAGGTCGCGTCGGGCTCGCGCTCCTCGTTCCCGCTCCCGTCGCCGGTCGCGATGAGCACGAACCCGTGCCGCTCGTAGAACCGCCGGGCGCCGGTGTTGCGCTGGAACACGTGCAACGACAGCGCGCCGTCGTGCCCGGCCAGCACGTGCTCGAGCAGGGCGGTGCCGACCCCGCGGCCCCACGCGCTCGGTGTGACGTAGAGGTGCTCCAGCCAGGCCCCGTCCACGGCGGCGAACCCCAGCACCGCGCCGTCGTCGTCGAGCGCGAGGTGCACGTCCTGCCGGGGGAGGACCACGTCGGCGACGAACCCGCGGGTCTCGTCGTCGGTGTGCAGGTCGGGCAGGTACGTCATGGTCGCGCGGGCGGCGAGGAAGACGTCGGCGACGGCCGGGGCGTCGGCGGGGGTCGCCGGGACGATGCGGGGCACGGCCCCATCGTCGGTGACCTCGCCGGCGGTGCCCACAGGTTTCCCGTGGGCACCCCCTTGTCGGACCGGGTGTGGGACCGGCACCGGCGTCGTCAGCACGACCGGCAGGCCGGTCCCACGCCTGCATCGACGAGGGACCGGACGTAGGACCGGGTGTGGGATCACCGATGGGTGTCCCGAGCCGGTCGCCCGGACGCCACCGCGGGACACCCACACGTCACTCCACGTCGGTGCGACCCGTGGTGACACCGATGGGTGTCCCGATCACGTCGCGCGGGGCCGGCGGTCAGGCGGGCAGCGTCGCCCGCGAGCACCGCGTGACGTACTCCAGCGCCAGCGTCCCGGTGCGGCGCAACCGCTCCTCGGCCTGCGCCCGCACGTCGGCGAGCACCTCCTCGCGCCGCGCGTCGTCCAGGGCGATGACCCAGCTGCGCGACCGCGTCAGGTCCAGCAGGGACTCCACGCTCACGGGGTCGGACCAGCGGACGTCGTAGCGCTCCACGGGACCGAAGGGCGGGCCGACGCGGGGGGCGAGGCTGCCGAGCTGCTCCTCGCCGGGGCCGGGCAGCAGCCGGTCCAGCCGGGCGATCCACTCCACGCCCGCGTCGCGGACGTTCCACAGCAGGCCGAGCCGGCCGCCGGGGCGCAGGACGCGGGCGACCTCGGGAGCCGCGGTGTCCGGGTCGACCCAGTGCCACGCCTGGGCCATGAGCACGGCGTCGACGGAGCCGTCCGCCAGCGGGATGGACTCGCCCGTGCCGTCGAGCACCTCGACGTCCGGCAGCACGCGGGAGAACGTCTCGCGCATGCCCGGCGTGGGTTCGACCGCCACGACGTCGAGGCCGCGCGCCACGAGCGAGCGGGTCAGCTTCCCCGTGCCGGCGCCCAGGTCCACCACGCGCAGGGGGCGGTCGGCCGGCGCCACCGGCAGCAGCCAGTCGAGCGCCTCGTCGGGGTAGCTCGGGCGCGCGCGGTCGTAGACGTCGGCGACGGCGCCGAAGGACCGCGCTCGCTCGGCGGCGCGGTCCCGCGCGGGTTCTGCGGAGGACCCGTGGTGGCTCACGGGGTCATCGTGCCGCCCCGCGCCGGCGTCCCGGGAACCGCCCCGTTCGTAGGTAAGCTCACCCCGCCATGCCTGTCGAAGATGAGGTCCAGCCCCTGAGCGGACCGGCGCCCGTCGCCACGATCGTGCTGCCCTGCTACAACGAGGAGGCGCACGTCCTGCTGGAGGTCCAGCGCATCACCAAGGTGATGGACGACGACGGCATGCCGTACGAGCTGCTGGCCGTCGACGACTGCTCCACCGACGACACGCTGAAGGTGCTGCGCTCGGTCGAGCACGAGTACCCGAACCTGCGCGTCGTCGCGTTCCGCCGCAACGGCGGTTCGGGCACGGTCCGCCGCATCGGCACCCAGATGGCCCGCGGCGAGATCGTCGTGTGGACCGACGCCGACATGTCCTACGAGAACGAGCGCATCCCCGAGCTCATCCGGGTCCTGCTCGAGGACGACTCCTACGACCAGGTCGTCGGCGCGCGCACGACGGAGGAGGGCTCGCACAAGGCCCTGCGGGTGCCCGCGAAGTTCGTCATCCGCAAGGTCGCCGAAGTGCTTGCGCGCCAGCGCATCCCCGACCTGAACTCCGGTCTGCGCGCCTTCCGCAAGTCCGTGTCATTGCCGTACCTGCGGCTGCTGCCCGCCGGGTTCTCGTGCGTCACGACGATCACGCTGTCGTTCCTGTGCAACCAGCACGACATCAAGTACGTGCCGACGAGCTACGCCAAGCGCGCGGGGAAGTCGAAGTTCCACTTCACCAAGGACGCCTACCGGTACATCCTCCAGGTGCTGCGGATGATCATGTACTTCGAGCCGCTGCGCGTGCTCATGCCGGTCGCGCTGTTCCTCTTCGGCCTCGGGTTCGTCAAGGGCATCACGGACATGTTCCGGCACGCCTTCTACTTCCCGGCCAACACCGTCCTGCTGCTCGTCTCCGGGCTGCTCATCGGCGCCGTCGCGCTGCTCGCCGACCTCGTCGTGCGCTCGCGGGACAGCGCGTGAGCGCCCCCGGGCGGCGACGGGTCGTCGTCCTCGGACCGGCGCACCCGAGCAAGGGCGGCATCGCGGTCCACACGACCGAACTGGCCCGGCACCTGGCGCAGGCGCCGGACGCCGACGTCAAGCTCGTCTCCTGGGCCAAGCTGTACCCCGAGCTGCTGTACCCCGGGGAGGTCGCGCTGCCCGACGCGACGCCGGAGGTGCCGGAGTTCACCCCGACGCTGCGGCCGCTGTCCTGGTCCTCGCCGGCGTCCTGGTGGCGCACCGGCCGCCGCGTCGCGCAGGCCGACCTCGTCGTCATCGCGCACGTCGTCCCGCTGCAGGTGCCCGCGCTGCTGACGGTCCTCGCCGCGATGCGCGCGGCGCACTCGACCGCCCGCACCGTCGTCGTCGCGCACAACGTGCTGCCGCACGAGCCGAACCCGGGCGACGAGCTGCTCGTGTCCCGGCTGTTCGCCGCCGTCGACGGCGTCGTCGTCCACTCCGACGCGCAGGCCGCGCTGGCCCACGCCCACGGCGCCCGCCGCGTCGTGACGGCCGACCTGCCCCCGCACCTGCCCGGCGGCCCGAGGCTCGCCGGTGAGGCCGGTTCGCGGGTGCCGCGCGACGGCGGCGTCCGACTGCTCAGCCTGGGCGTCGTCCGCGAGTACAAGGGCCTGGACCTGCTGCTCGAGGCGCTGCGCGAGGTGCACCAGCGCGGTTTCGACGCCCGGCTCACGATCGCCGGCGAGCTGTGGGGCGCGGCGGGTCGGCGCGTCCGTGAGCTCGCGACGGGCCCCGGCATGCGCGGGCACGTCGACCTGCGCGAGGGGTACGTCCCCGCGGCCCGCATCCCCGAGCTCATGGCCGCCCACGACGCCGTCGTGCTGCCCTACCGCTCCGGCACCGCCTCGCAGAACGCGCTGCTCGCCTTCGCCCACGGCCTGCCCGTCCTGGCCACCCGCGTCGGCTCGTTCCCGGCCCAGGTGCGCGACGGCGTCGACGGCGTCCTCGTCGAACCGGGCAGCGCCGCGGCCCTGGCCGACGGTCTGCTGCGCCTCGCCGACGGCGGGCTGAAGACGTTGCGGGACAACGTCGAAGCACCTGACCTCGAGGCCCCCTGGGACGCCTACCTCGGCGCCGTCGACGAGGCCGCCAAGGGCGGGACGGCCGCCGCCCCGCCCGGCGGGAAGGCCCTGGCCGTCGCCAAGCGCGGCGCCGAGCACGCGCTGTGGGCCCGCGTCGGCGTCCAGCGCCGGGTGGGGGAGCAGCTCGCCGCCCGCAAGCTCACCGCCGCCCCCGCCGCGCGGCCCGTGCCCTCGGGCGTCCCGCGCACGGGCGTCCTGCACGACGCCGCCGAGGTCGCCGACGCGGTCGCGCAGACCAAGCGGCTGCACCTGCCCGCGCACCCGGACTCCCCGAAGAACTGGGACGCCCTCGGCGCCGTGGCGGCCGTCCTCACCCTCGCCGACGACGGCTCCCGCACGGCTCGCGTCCTGGACGCCGGGTCCGCGCGGTACTCGCCGGTCCTGCCGTGGCTGCGCCTGTACGGCCTGGGCCGCACCCGTGGCGACCTCGCCGGGATCAACCTGGAGTTCGGCGCGACCGTGCACCGCGACGGGGTGGAGTTCCGCCGCGGCGACGTCACCGACACCGGCCTGCCCGACGGCTCCCTCGACGCCGTGACCTGCATGTCCGTCATCGAGCACGGCGTCCCGATCGCCGGGTTCCTCACCGAGACGGCCCGCATCCTGCGCCCCGGCGGTGTGCTCGCGCTGTCCACGGACTACGACCAGGATCCGCCGGACACGACGGGCGTCACGGCGTACGGGGCGCCGGTGAAGATCTTCTCCCCGGCCGACCTGCGCGACCTCGTCGCGCTCGCCGACCGCGTCGGGCTCGACCTCGTCGGCGAGCTGACGGACGACGTCCTGGCCCACCCCGAACGCCCCGTGCACTGGAAGCGGACCGGCCTGGACTACACGTTCGTGCTGCTCACCTTCGTGCGGCGCTGAGGGGTGCTGTCCCGACTCCTGCGGGTCCTGCGCTCACCCGTCGTCCGGGTGGGGTTCCTCCTCGTCGCGCTCGGCCTCGCCGTCGTGTACGTCGTGCGGGACCGCGCCGCGATCGCCGACGCCTGGTCGCGGCTCGACGCGTGGTCGGTCGCGCTCGCGTTCGTGCTGTCGCTGGCCAACGTCGCCCTGTCGGGGGCGTCGTGGCGCGCGGTCCTGGCCGACCTCGGGTCCCGGTTGCCCGTGGGCGCGGCCGCCAGGGTGTTCTTCGTCGGCCAGCTGGGCCGGTACATCCCCGGCACGGTCTTCCAGTTCGTCGCCCAGGCCGAGCTCGCCCGCGACCACGGGGTTCCCCGTCGCCGCACCGGCTCGGCGCTCGCCGTCGCGCTGCTGGTGTCCATGACGACGGCGTCGCTGCTGGTCACGGGCGTGCTGCCGCTCGCGCTGCGCGGCCGCGACATCGCCGGCTGGGAGTGGACCGGCTGGTTGCGGTGGGCGACCCCGCTGCTGCTCGTCCTGCTCGTGCCGCAGGTCATCAACCCGCTGCTGCGCGTGCTGCTGAGGCTGGCCCGGCAGGAACCGCTGGAGCACCGCATCACCCTGCGCGGCCTGCTCGCCTCCGCCGGCTGGGCGCTCGCCTCGTGGGTCGCGGTGGGGTTGCAGGTGTTCGTGCTGGCCCGTGCGGTCGGCGTCGACTGGTCCACCGGGTCGACCCTGGCGCTCGCCGTCGGCGGGTACGCGGTGGCGTGGATGGTCGGGTTCCTCGTGGTGCTCGCCCCGGCCGGGGCCGGGGCGCGCGAGCTCGTGCTGGGCGCGGTCGTCGCCCTCGCGACCGGGTCCGGCGGCGCCGCCGTCGTCGTCCTGGGGTCCCGCGTCCTGCTGACGGTGTCGGACCTCGTGCTCGCGTTCGCCGCGCTGGCGGGGCACCGGGCCGAGCTCGTGGCGAAGGCCAGGGCGGCCCGCTCGGGGAAGTGATCGGCGCAGGTGTCGATCTGGTCACGAAAGGGACCGGACCGTCGTCAGGATTGGTGTTCGAGGCCACTTCTCGGCAGGGTGAGGCGCCGGCACGCGTCCTGACCCCGACCCCTCGTAGGTGATCGAACATGCGCCGCAGAGCCCTCCTGGCCGCCCTGACCGCGTCCCCTCTCGTCGCCGCGAGCGCCGGCTGCAGCGTCGGGGAGAGCGTCGACACCGGGAACGGGAACGCCGCCGGTCCCGCCGGTGGTGGCGCGTTCGTCGCCGCCATCAGCGCCCAGCCGGACCAGCTCGACCCGCACAAGACGACGGCCTACGCCAGCTTCCAGGTGCTCGAGAACGTCTACGACACCCTCGTCGTCCCCAACGGGAAGACCCTCGAGATGGAACCCTCGCTGGCGACGCAGTGGGACACCAGCCCGGACGGGCTGACGTGGACGTTCCGCCTCGTCGAGGGCGTCACGTTCCACGACGGCACCCCGTTCACCGCGGCCGACGTCGTCTTCTCCTACCGGCGCATCATCGACCAGGAACTGGCGAACTCGGCGCGGTTCGCGACCGTGGCCGACGTCACGGCCCCCGACGACCGGACCGTCGTCATCACCTTGAAGCGCCCGACGCCGAACCTGCTCTCGCGCATCGGCGCGTTCAAGGGCATGGCGATCCTGTCCAAGGACGTCGACGAGTCCACGCTGGCGACGAAGGCCAACGGCACCGGGCCGTTCGCGTTGCAGGGTTCCTCGGCGAGCGAGATCTCGCTCGAGCGGTTCGACGACTACTGGTCGCGGGCGCCCAAGCTCGGCGGGGTCACGTTCCAGTTCCTGCCCGAACCGGCCGCGGCCCTCACGGCGCTCACCACCGACCAGGTGCAGTGGACCGACAACGTGCCGCCGCAGCGGGTGGCCTCGTTCGAGGACGACGAGTCGGTCGACCTGGGTCGGGTCGCCAGCGTCGACTACTGGTACCTGGCGATGAACTGCGCGAAGGCGCCGTTCGACCGCGTCGAGGTCCGCCGTGCCGTCGCGTTCGCCGTCGACCGCGACGCCCTGACCGAGGCCGCGAAGTTCGGCACGGCCCGTCCGAACCAGACGGCGATCCCGCAGGGCAGCGAGTGGTACTACGACTACGCGCCCTTCCGCACCGACCTCGACGAGGCGAAGCGGTTGCTGCAGCAGGCGGGCGTGTCCACCCCGTTGACGATGGGCGTCATGGTCACGTCGGACTACCCCGAGACGGTCACCGCGGCGCAGGTCCTCGCCAGCCAGCTCGAACCCCTCGGAATCACGGTGAAGATCGAGACCGAGGACTTCGCCACGTGGCTGGACCGGCAGGGGCGCGGGGACTTCGACGCGTTCATGCTCGGGTGGCTGGGGAACGTCGACCCGGCCGACTTCTACGAGGAGCAGCACCGCACGGGCGGGGCGAACAACTACCAGAAGTACTCCAACCCGACGACGGACGACCTCCTCGACCGCGCCGCCGTCGAACCCGACAAGACCGCCCGCAAGACGCTGTACGAGCAGGCGGCGCAGCAGATCGTCGACGACGTCTCCTACCTCTTCCTCTACAACCCCGACGCCGTGCAGGTCTGGAAGAAGGGCATCACGGGCTACGAGGTGCGCGTCGACAAGGCGGTGGACTTCGACACCCTGGCGCTGCCGACGCGGGGCGACTCGTGACGGGACTGGCCGTCCGGCGCACGCTGCAGGCCCTCGTCGTGCTCGTCGGGGTCAGCATCGCGACGTTCGCGCTCGTCCACCTCGTACCCGGCGACCCCGTGCGGCTGGCCCTGGGGACCCGGTTCGACCAGGGGACCTACGACGCGCTGCGCGCCCGGGCCGGCCTCGACCAGCCGCTCGTGGCGCAGTACTTCTCCTGGTTCGGTCACGCCCTGACCGGCGACCTCGGGGTGAGCTTCCGGTCCGGTGACCCGGTGACGCTGCTCATCCTGGAACGGCTGCCCGCCACGGCGTCCCTGGCCGGGGCCTCGATCCTCGTCGCGCTGCTCATCGCGGTCCCGCTCGGCACCGCCTCGGCGCTGCGACCCCGCTCGGTCCTCGACGGGGCCGGCACGGTGCTGTCCCAGATCGGCATCTCCGTGCCGGAGTTCTGGATGGGCATCATGCTCATCCTCGTGTTCGCCGGAACCCTCGGCTGGTTCCCCGCGGGCGGGTACGTGCCGCTGAGCGAGGACCCCGTCGGCTGGGTGCGGTCCCTCGTCCTGCCGGCCGTGACGACGGGGCTGGTCTCGGGCAGCGTCCTGACGCGGTTCACCCGGTCCAGCGTCCTGGAGGCGCTGTCGGCCGAGCACGTCCGCACCGCCCGGGCCAAGGGTCTCGGTGCTCGCGCCGTCCTGAACTGGCACGTCCTGCGGAACGCGCTGCTGCCGCTGGTGACCGTGACGGGGGTGCAGCTGGCGTACCTGCTGTCCGGTGTCGTCGTCGTCGAGATCGTGTTCGCCTGGCCCGGGCTGGGGCAGCTGGCCCTGCAGTCGGTCCAGGCCCGCGACTACCCCGTCCTGCAGGGGGCCGTGCTGCTCTTCGCCCTCGTGTTCCTCGTCCTGAACCTGGTGGTGGACCTGTTGTACTCCGCGCTCGACCCGAGGATCAGCGCGTGAGCGCCCCGGCCGTGGACGCCGTGAGCGTGCGCCCCCGGGAACGCCGGTCCGCGGAGGGGTTGCGGTTGCTGCTGTCGTCCCCGCCGTCGGTGTTCGCCGCGTTCGTGCTGCTCGCCGTCGTCGTGGTCGCGGTGTTCGACGACCAGATCGCCCCGCAGGGGGCGAACGAGGTCGACGTGACCCAGCGGCTGCAGGCGCCGAGCGGGGCCCACTGGTTCGGCACCGACGACCTCGGGCGGGACGTGCTGTCCCGCGTCGTGCTGGGGGCCAAGGTGTCGCTGCAGGTCGGCGCCGTCGCGGTGGGGTTCTCGCTCGTCGCGGGGGTCCTCGTCGGGTTGTTCGCGGGGTTCTACGGCCGCTGGGTGGACACCGTTCTCATGCGGCTCATGGACGTCCTCTTCGCGTTCCCCGCGATCCTGCTGGCGATCGCCGTCATCGCGGTGCTCGGGCCGGGGACGACGAACGCGATGATCGCCATCGGCATCACCTACACGCCGGTGTTCGCGCGGGTGACGCGTTCGGCCGTGCTGGGCGTCCGGGAGACGGTGTACGTCCGGGCCTCCCGGTCCGTCGGGGCCTCGGACATGCGGCTGCTGTTCCGGCACGTCCTGCCGAACGCGGCGCCGCCCGTCATCGTGCAGACGTCGGTGAGCCTGGCGTTCGCCGTCCTCGCCGAGGCCGCCCTGTCGTTCATCGGGTTGGGGACCCAGCCGCCGGATCCGAGCTGGGGACGGATGCTGTCCGAGGGCCGCGGGTACATCGACCTCGCCTGGTGGATCGCGGTGTTCCCCGGTCTCGCGATCGTGCTGCTCGTGCTGGCGTTCAACCTGCTCGGCGACGGGTTGCGCGACGTCCTCGACCCGCAGCAGCGCAGCGCGTTGCAGGCCGGGCGACGAACGTTCGGCGGTCGGCGCAGGAGGTCGGTGTGAGCGTCCTGGAGGTCCGCGACCTGCGGGTCGAGCTCGACACCCCGCGCGGGACGGCACACGTCGTCAACGGCCTGGACTACACCGTCGACGCGGGCGAGACCGTCGCGATCGTCGGGGAGTCCGGCAGCGGCAAGAGCGTGTCCGTCATGGCGTTGCTGGGTCTGCTGCCCGGCCACGCCCGGGTCACCGGGTCCGCCCGGTTCGACGGCCGCGAACTCGTCGGGTCGTCCGAGGCGGAGCTGCGCACCGTGCGCGGCAACGGGATCGGCATGGTGTTCCAGGACCCCATGACGTCGCTGAACCCCGTCCTGACGATCGGTCGGCAGGTGGGGGAGGGGTTGCTCGCGCACCGCCTCGTCCCGTCGAAGAAGGCGGCGCGGGAACGGGCCGCCGAACTCCTGGCCGACGTCGGGCTGCCGGACCCGCGCGGCGTTCTGGACCGGTACCCGCACCAGTTGTCCGGCGGGATGCGCCAGCGCGTCGTCATCGCGATCGCCCTGGCGGGGAACCCGCGGTTGCTCATCGCCGACGAGGCGACGACGGCGCTGGACGTGACGGTGCAGGCGCAGATCCTCGACCTCGTGGCGCGGTTGCAGGACGAGCACGGCACGGCGGTCGTGTGGATCTCCCACGACCTCGGCGTCGTCGCCGGGACCGCCGACCGGGTGCTCGTGATGTACGGCGGGCGCTGCGTGGAGGACGGCCGGGTGGAGGAGGTGTTCGAGGCCCCCGCGCACCCCTACACGCGCGGGTTGCTGGGGTCCCTGCCGTCGCTGGAGCACCCCACCGAGGACCTCGTGGCGATCCCGGGAACGCCGCCCCCGCCGACGGACCTGCCGCCGGGGTGCGTCTTCCACCCGCGCTGTCCCGTGCGCGGCGATGCCCGCTGCGCCACCGAGCAACCGCCGCTCGTGCCCGTCCGGGGTTCCGGCACGCACCGTGCGGCGACGTTCTACGGGTTGGAGGACGCGTGACGACCGACGTGCTGGTGCGAGCCAGGGACCTGCAGGTGCACTTCCCCGTGCGCTCGAAGGGGCTGCGGCGCAAGACGACCGGGGCCGTGCGCGCCGTCGACGGCGTCGACCTCGACGTGTACCGGGGCGAGACCCTGGGGTTGGTGGGGGAGTCCGGCTGCGGGAAGTCCACGCTGGGGAACGCGCTGCTGCGCCTCGTGGAACCCACGGGCGGAACCGTCGAGTTCGACGGCACCGACGTGACGGGGTTGTCGCAGCGCGACCTGCGCGCGCTGCGGCGTCGCGCCGTCATGGTGTTCCAGGACCCGTACGCGAGCCTGGACCCGCGGATGACGGTGGGCCAGACGGTCGCCGAACCGCTGCAGGTGCACGGGTTGCACCGGGGTGCCGCCGCCCGCGCGGCCCGCGTCGCGGAACTGCTCGACCTCGTCGGCCTCGACCCGGCCGTCGCGTCGAGGTACCCGCACGAGTTCTCCGGCGGTCAGCGCCAGCGCGTCGGCATCGCCCGGGCGCTGGCGGGGGAACCCGACTTCGTCGTGTGCGACGAGGCGATCGCCTCCCTCGACGTCAGCGTGCAGGCGCAGGTCCTGAACCTGCTGCGGTCGTTGCAGCGCACGTTGGGCCTGACGCTGCTGTTCGTCTCGCACGACCTCGCCGCCGTCCGGCACCTGTCCGACCGCATCGCCGTGATGTACCTCGGCCGGGTCGTCGAGGTGGCCTCGGCCGCCGACCTCGCCGCGGACCCGCAGCACCCGTACACGCAAGCGCTGTTGTCCGCCGTCCCCGTGCCCTCCCCGGCGCGGGAACGTCGGCGGGAGCGGATCGTGCTGACCGGCGACGTGCCGTCGGCCGCGCGGGTGCCGTCGGGGTGCCGGTTCCGGACGCGGTGTCCGCAGGCGTTCGACCCCTGCGCGACGGTGGACCCGGCGCTGCAACCCGTGGGTGCCGCCGGCGCGCACGTGGCGGCCTGCCACCTGCACGGTCTGGTGCCCGCCGCCGACTGACCGTCCCCCCTGCGCGCCGCCCCCGGTTGGGGCGCGTTGCCTCCCCGAGGTCGATCACCGGCCTCGGTGAGGCAACGAGCTCAACCGGCCGGGCGCGCGGCCGGCAGGTGGCCGCGGTGGCCCACCGCGGACGGTGACCGACCTCGGGGAGGCAACGAGGCCGTCACCGGACCGAGGCGAAGGGCGGTCCTCAGACGGGTCCGGCGGCCCGGGCCTCCCGCACCCCGGCGAGGGCGCTGCGCAGCTGCTCGATCCACTCCTGCTGGTGCTGCCCGACGAGCCGCACGCACCAGGCGAGCGCCTCGGACCGGGTCCGGGCGACGCCGGCGTCGACGAGCGTGTCGAGCACCTGGCGCTGCGGCTGGCGCAGCCGGGTCATGACGGGGGTCGCGAGGTTGGTGAAGAGTTCCTCGCTCTCCCCGCAGGCCGCGCCCCAGGCGACCTTGCGGCCGAAGAGGGACTCGGCCTCGTCGGCGATGCGCATGCGGGCCCCGCGGGTCTCCTCGCGGAACCGCGCGATCCGGCCCGCCTCGCCGCGGCGGGCGGCGGCGGCCCCGCCCTCGGCGGGCACCTCGGTGGGAAGGGGGAGCCGCCCGGTGACCACGATCTCCTCGCGGTCGACGGAGACCGACGGGGCGGTCTCGAACCAGTCCTGCGGCAGCCGGCCGGTGAACCAGGCTGCGATGTCTGCCGTGTCGCTCATGCAGCAATTACAGGATTACGCGGTTGCAGCGTCAAGGCGTGGGAGGGGGCGTTCGCTGACGGCGTGCCCCACGATGGACCGGTGTCCGCGGTCCACCCCGACCTGCCGCCCGTGCCGGACCGGCTCCCGGCCGGACCGGTCGCCCTGCGCCCCTTCCGTGACGGCGACGTCGCGATGGCCGTCGAGCTGGCGACGGACCCCTACGTCCCCCTCACCGGGTCGCTGCCGGCCCACGCGGACGCGGACGAGGCGCTCGCCTGGGTGCGGCGGCAGCGGGGACGCTTCGCGGAGGGGGTGGGGTACGCCCTCGCGATCGCCGACCACGCCACCGACGAGGCCCTCGGGCAGATCGGGTTGTGGGTCCGTGACCTCGACGAGGGCCGGTTGTCCGTCGGGTACGCCGTGGCGCCCTCGGCGCGCGGGCGCGGTGTCGCAGCCGCCGCCCTCACGGCGCTCACCTCCTTCGCCTGGACCGTGCCCGGTGCCCACCGCGTCGAACTGCGCGTCGAACCGTGGAACGAGGCGTCGGTCCGCTCGGCGGAGCGGGCGGGCTACCGCCGTGAGGGACTGCTCCGCGGTCACCAGGAGATCGGCGGCCGGCGTCGGGACCTGCTGCTGTACGCGACGGTCCGCGGGGACCGCTGACCCGTTCCGGGCCCCGCGAACGACCAGCCCTACGGGGTGGTCGTCGCCGTGGTCGCCCCCGTCCGAGTCCCTCACCCGACCCCGTCCGGCCGCGCTGCCGCGACCTGCCGGAACGCCTCGAGCACCGCGGCCGTCGGCGCGTCCGTCCCGCGTCCGGCGCGCGTGGCCGCGTAGATCGACCGGGCCGGTGGCTGGCCCGTCAACGGGACCACCCGCAACCCGTCCGGGCGCAGCGGGTGCGCCAGCCGCGGGACGAGGGCGACGCCGGCTCCCGCGGCGACGAGGGCGGCCAGGGCGTCGTACTCGGAGGTGTGGTGCCGCACGTCGGGGGAGAACCCGGCGGCGGCGCACGCGCCCGCGGTGATCTGCGCGCACGCGTCGTCGGTCGCGGCCGCCACCCACTCCTCGTGCGCGAGCGCGGCGAGGTCCAGCTCGTCCCGGTCGGCCAAGGGGTGGCCGGCGGGCAGCAGGACGTCGAGGACGTCGGTGAGCAGGTCGACCCGGTCGTAGCGGGCGTCGTCGCGCCGCGGGCCCGCCGGGTGGTCGACCGTGACGACGATGTCGAGGTCCCCGGCGTCCAGCCCGGCGACGGCGTCGACCGGTTCCCGTTCGCGCACGAGCAGCCGCACGCCCGGACGGTCGGCGCGCAGGGTCCGCAACGCGGGGCCGACGACGGCGTAGACGGCGCTCGCCATCGTCCCCACGCGGACCTCCCCGACCAGTCCGGCGTCGAAGGCGAGCAGGTCGGCGCGTGCACGTTCCAGCTGTGCCGCAACGGTGTCCGCGTGGGCGAGGAGCACCCGCGCCTGGCCGGTGAGGCGGACGCCCCGGCCCTGCCGCTCCAGGAGGGGGACGTCGAGGTCGCGGGCCAGGCCGGCCAGCTGCTGCGACACGGCCGACGGGGTCAGGTGCAGGGCGGCGGCCGTGGCTGCGACGGTGCCGCGGCGTTCCACCTCGCGCAGGAGACGCAGCCGCCGCAAGTCGATCGTGAAGTCCTCGCTGTCGAGACTCATGCGGAAACTCTAGCTGGACTGAACGGTGTCGGGGGCGCGACGATCGGGGGGTGACCCGCCGTGCCGCTCTGCTCTTCGCCGCCCTCGGCCTCGCCTGGGGCATCCCGTACCTGCTCATCAAGATCGCCGGCGAGGAGCTGGCCCCGTCCACCCTCGTCCTCGCCCGCACCGCCCTGGCGGCCGTCGTCCTCGCCCCGTTCGCGCTGGCCCGTCGCGAGGTCCGCGAGGCGCTGCCCGCGCTGGCGCGCCGGTGGAAGGCCGTCGCCGCCTACACCGGGTTCGAGATCGTCGGCCCGTGGCTCTTCCTGGCCCGCGCCGAGCACGACCTGCCCAGCTCGACGACGGCCGTCGTCATCTCCGCCGTCCCGGTCGTCGGCGTCCTGGTGGCCCTCGCCTCGCGCCGTGCCGAGCACCTCGGCGCGGTGGGGTGGACCGGGCTCGCCCTCGGCACCCTCGGGGTGGCGACGCTCGTGGGCTTCGACCTGCAGCCCGGGCAGTTCGGGGCCGTCGCCGAGCTCGCCGTCGTCGTCGTGGGCTACGCGATCGGGCCGGCCGTGCTGGCCCGGCACCTCGGCGACCTGCCGGGGACGGCCGTCGTGCTGGCCAGCCTCGTGCTGTCCGCCCTCGTCTACGTGCCGGTCGTCGCCCTCGGTCCGGGCCTGCCGGCGACGGTCCCCTCCGGCGGGGTCATCGCCTCCGTCGCGGTGCTCGCCCTCGTCTGCACCGCAGGGGCGTTCCTGCTGCTCTTCGCCCTCGTCGGCGAGATCGGCCCCGTCCGGGCCACGGCGATCGTCTACGTCAACCCGGTCGTCGCGGTGGTGGCCGGGGCGGTCGTGCTGGGGGAGCGCATCACCGCCACGACGATCGCCGGTTTCGCCCTCGTCCTGGCCGGTTCGTACCTGGCCACCCGCCGTCCCGCGAGCCGTCCCGACCAGGCCGCCCCGGCGCTTACCGTGGAGGCATGAGTCCGGACGGGGAGCTGCACTGGGCCCCCGGCCGGCCCGTCCCCGTCACCGCGATGCTGCGGCCGCTGCGCCGCGGCGGGGGCGACCCGACCTACCGGCAGGACGCCGACGGCTCCGTCTGGCGGGCCACCCGCACCCCGGACGGACCCGTCGTCCTGCGTGTGCGGGCCCGGCCGGCGGACGCCTCGGTGCACGCCCAGGCGTGGGGACCGGGGGCGGACTGGGCGCTGGACGGGGTGCCCGAGCTGCTCGGCGCCGCCGACGACACGTGGGACGAGTTCGTGCCGCGCCCCGAGCACACCGTCCTCGTCGAGTCCTGGCGCGCGCACCCGCACTGGCGGGTGGGCCGCAACCGCGCCGTCTTCGAGGCCCTGTCGGCCTCGGCCCTGGAGCAGGTCGTGACGGGCGTCGAGGCGTTCGCAGCCTAGCGCCGCCTCGTCCACCGCTTCGGCGAACCCGCGCCGGGTCCGGCGGGGCTGCTCCTGCCGCCGACCCCGCAGCAGTGGCTGCGCATCCCCTCCTGGGAGTGGTTGCAGGCCGGGGTCGAGCTGCGCCGTCGCAAGGTGACGATCCTCGCGGCCCCGCGCGCGGCCGGTCTGGAACGCACGCTGTCCCTGGGCCCCGACGAGGCCGACCGGGCCCTGCGCTCGCTGCCGGGGGTCGGGGTGTGGACGTCGGCCGAGGTCCGCCAGCGCGCCCACGGCCACGCCGACGCGTTCAGCTTCGGCGACTACCACGTCGCCAAGAACGTCTCGTGGGCGCTGACCGGGGAGGTCCTCGACGACGCCGGCTGCGCCGAGGTCATCGAGTGCTACCGCGGCCACCGGTTCCGGGTGCAACGGCTCCTGGAGTTCGCGGGCGCGTACCGGCCGCGCCGGGGGCCGAAGATGACCCTCCCGACGCACACCCCGAACCGCGCGGTCCGCGCCGCGCGCTGAACTACGCCAGGGCGCGCGCGACGGCCCGCACGGGCGACCCGTCCCCAGCGGTCAGGGCCCACCCGAACGCGGCGAACTCCACCCGCCGCGGCAGGTCCCCCAGCCCCCGCAGGTTCTCCACGACGACGCCCGGGTCGGCCCGGTCCCCGAGCAGCACCCGGTGCGCGGCGAGGGTTCCGGGGCCGTCGACGCTCGCCGCGTCGATGCCGACCGTCCGCACGCCGACGGACCGCAGGAACCGCGCCGCCGCGACCGTCAGGTGGGGGTGGTCGAACTCCTCAGGGGTTCCGGAGTGCTCGTCCCACCCGGTGCGCAGCAACGCGATCCGCGCGTCGGACGTCCAGGGTCCGAGGAGTTCCGGACCCACCGCTGCGGCCCCGCGGACGTCGAGCACGACGGCCGGCCCGGCGAACAGGTCGAGGGGGAGTTCCTCGACCGTCGGGCCGTCGGGGACGACGTGGGCGGGGGCGTCGACGTGGGTTCCCGTGTGGGTCCCCAAGGACAGGGAACTCACGCGGCAGAACTCACCGTCGACCGTCGGCAGCGGGTGCGCGGCGAACTCCGGGTCTCCCGGGTACACGGGCATCCCCGGCCGCACGGGCCGGGACAGGTCGACCCAGCCCGCCCCCGACGCCACGGCTCAGCGCGGGAGTTCGACGGTGCGGACGAGGACGGCGAGGGGTTCCCGGTCCGCGTCCCTGTCCACGAGCCCCACGAGGAACTCCGTCCACAGCGCCGCCAGCACGCGCTGGGTCAGCGCCCCGAGGGAGAACTCGTCGGCGGCCTCGACGCGCAGGGCCGGGCCTTCGCGGCGCACGACCCCGCCCGTCACGGGACCGGCGGCGAGGGCGACCGCGGCGGCCCGGTCGAGCCGTTCGGTGAGGGTTCCGGGCACGACGGGCGGGGGTTCGACACCACCGGCCCCCAGCGCGGCCCGCACGGCCTCGACGTGGCCGAGGCGGAACCAGTCGCTCGCCCCCGACCGCACGAGCGAGCGGGCGCCGGGACCGGGGTCGTCCAGCGGGAGGACGAGGTCGGCGAGCCCGCGGAACAGCGCGGCCGGAACCCCCTCGGCCTTGCCCTTGACGAGGTCCGCGGCCGCGGCCAGCTCGTCGACGACGGCGCGCGCCGTCACCGACAGCTCCCGTCCGGAGGTGTCGAGGCTGCCGCGCAGGTCCTCCACCGCGTCGATCCCGGCGGCGCCGAGGGCGAAGTCGGTCTGCCCGGCCCGCCACGGCCGCCCCGCGGTGTCGGTGACCACGACGCCGACGACGGCGCCGGTCAGCTCGTGCAGCCGGGCGCGCAGCTCGCGGGCCGCGGCGTCGGGGTCGTGCGGCAGCGTGAGGACGACGTCGCCCTCGACGTTGGAGGCGTCGACGCCGGCGGCCGCCATGACGGGTCCGGCGGCCGACTCCACGATCCGCGCGACACCCGTGGGGGTGCGGCGCGCGGCCACGAGCCGGCGGGACTCGCGCAGGACGACCTCGTCGCGGTCGACGGCCGCCGCGGCGAGGCCGGCGGCCTTGCTGACGACCTTGCTCGAGACCGCGATGACGTCGCCGTCGGACAGGGAGGCGCGCTGGGCGTGCAGGGCGTCGACGACGAGCGCGGCGACGTCGTCGCCGTCGTGGACCTCGCCGATGCCCGTGAGCCCGACGACCTGCAGGTGCCCGGGACCGTGGTGGGCGCTCACGCGGCGCGTTCCCGTCCGGCGAGCTCCAGCGCCAGGTCGAGGGCGGCACCGGCGAGCTCGGCCGTCGCGGTGGGCGAGCTCATGAGCAGCGGACGGCGGCGCACGACGAGACCGGGGCGGGTGGGGGCCTCGTCGCCCGCGGCGATGAGCCAGCCGTCGAGGAAGTCGGCGTAGAGGCCGGCGACCGCGGCGGCCGTCGTCGGCACGCCGATCGCGGCCAGGCACGCGTCGGCCATCCCGCGCACGGGGGCGCCGGCGATGACGGGGGAGACCCCCACGACGGGCGCGGCCGTCTCGACGATCGCCCGCCGGATCCCCGGGACCTGCAGGACGGTGCCGATGGACACGACGGGGTTGCTCGGCGGCAGGACGACGACGTCGGCCTCGCGCAGCGCGTCGAGGACGCCGGGGGCGGGGGAGGCCTGCTCGGCGCCCACGGCCTCGATGCGGACGGCGGGGACGGCGGCGTGCAGGCGGACCCACCACTCCTGGAAGTGGACGCGGCGCTCGGCCCCGTCGGGACCGTCGGCGAGGTCGACGTGCGTCTCGACGACGTCGTCGGTCATCGGCAGCAGGCGGACACCGGGGGCCCACCGCGCGCACAGGTGCGCCGTGACCTCCGACAGGGTCGCGCCCTCGGCGAGCATCCGCGTCCGCACGAGGTGCGTGGCGATGTCCTTGTCCCCGAGCGTGAACCACGAGGGCTCGGCGCCGTAGGCGGCCAGCTCGTCGGCGACCCCGGACGACTCCTGCGCGCGGCCCCAGCCGCGGACCTCGTCGATGCCGCCGCCGAGGGTGTACATGACGGAGTCGAGGTCGGGGGAGATCCGCAGACCGTGGAAGGTGACGTCGTCGGCCGTGTTGCTGACGACCGTGACCTGCGCCTCGCGCCGCGCGGGGTCGGGGGAGGCCGCCAGGTGCGCCAGCAGCCCGCGCAGGAACCGCGCCCCGCCGACACCGCCGGCGAGGGCCGTGATCCGCAGGGGTCGGCCGGGTCCGTTCACGTCGCTCACGGTCGTCATCATCCCCTGTCGCCCTCCCGGACCCTCCGCGTCACCCGGTCGGACGCACCCTCGGACGTGTGCGCTCGTGTGCCTGGAGTGACGGATGTGGTCAGGGTCTTCGCAAGTGCAGCACGGGATACCACGGCGGGCTTGACTCTCCGGGACGACACGCGTGTAATTCCCCCAGTGGTGGTCGCAGGGTGACTGGCACATCACGGGGAGTGACAGGACCGAGGCTGTGGGGGCCACCAGTGAGTGACGACGTCGAATACCTCGAACTCGAGACCGAGGACACGATCTCCGACGAGGCTGTCGACGCGGCCCTGGCCGAGCGTTCCGCGCTGGGGTTGAGCGCCGACGGGCGCCCCGAGCTGACGCTCGTGGAGATGACCGGCGGGCTCACGGGCCTGTCGGGCCTGACGCCGGAGGACCCGGGCTGGCAGGAGCTGGCCCTGTGCGCGCAGACCGACCCCGAGGCGTTCTTCCCGGAGAAGGGTGGCTCGACGCGGGAGGCCAAGCGGGTCTGCCAGTCCTGCGAGGTCCGCCAGGAGTGCCTGGAGTACGCGCTCGGCAACGACGAGCGCTTCGGCATCTGGGGCGGTCTGAGCGAGCGCGAGCGCCGCCGCCTCAAGCGCCGCATCAGCTGACCCACCGCGCGGCGCACCGCTGACCGGGTGTCCTTCCCGGGCGCCCGGGCGGTGGTGGCGCGACCCTGCTGAAGTCGGGGCCCCGACGTGCCGAGAAGACAGGTCGGGGTGGACCGCCGGTCCGCCGAGCACGGGAGGGAAGCGATGAACCAGTCGATCTGGGAGCGACGCCAAGCCGTCGCCTCCCGCCTCGAGGGCCACGTCCGCCAGGAGCGCCAGGTGCGCGACGAGTTCGAGACGGCCCTGGCCGCGGCTTCGCTCGACGCCCACGACGTCGACCCGGACGGGCACCTGGGGCGCGCGGTGATGGCCGTCGCCCACCTCGCCGCCGACACCCCCGGCTTCGACGTCCTCCTCGGACTGTCCTCCGGCGGGCACGGTGTCCGCGTGCACGCCGGCCCGGACGGTCTGGCGCAGGTGCAGGTCGTCGAGCTGACGACGCGGGAGTCCGAGGCGGGCGCGGACCCCGCCCCGGCAGCGGTCGCCTCCGAGCTGGCCGCCCTCCTCTGGCAGCGCTGACCGGCCCGCTCCGAACGCCGATCTTCTAGAAAAAACGATTCACGAATCATCCGTTCGGCGGCTGAAGGCCCCTAGAAGATCCGACGATCACTCATCCAGCGCCGGTTCCCCGGCGAGCACGTCATCGACGACTGTCCGGTGCGCCTCGTCCGAGGACGCCCGCTGGAAGAGGAGCAAGGATGACCTTCTTGTTGCGTCGCGTCCGGGTGGGCGCACGCTTCGCCATCGCGTTCGGGGTGATCCTGGCGCTGACCCTGCTCACCGGCGTGGTCGCCTACGTCGGGAACCAGGCCCAGACCGAGGCCGTGGAGCAGACCCGCAACACCGCCAAGGTGGTGGCGTACGCGAGCCAGCAGAAGTTCTGGGGCGCCGACGTCTCCGGCTGGCAGACCGGCTTGGCGCTCGACACCTACCGCAAGGGCACGCAGGCTGCGCTGGACCCGGCCTCCCCGAGCCTCGTCGGCCTGGAGAAGGACAAGGCGGGCCTGCGGCTGGACCTGCTCACCGCCCCGCTCAGCATCATGACCCCGTCCGAGCAGGCCATGAACAAGCAGCTCATCCTGCTGTGGGACAACTGGATCGACGCCAACAACCGCGCGCAGATCGCCTACCGCGACAACCGCGTCGCCGACGCCGAGGGCTACCTGCAGAACGGCCTCGACACCTTCGCCAAGATCGTCACGCTGACCGACCAGCTGAAGGCGTCCGTCGAGGCGCGCGACGCCGCCGCCCAGGCCTCCGCCGCGCACACCGCGCGCCTGGCCCAGGGCTTCATCGTCGGCTTCGCCGTCCTGGCCGTCGTGCTCGTGGCCCTCATGCTGCTGGCCCTGATCCGCACCGTCGTCGTCCCGCTGCGCGCGCTCACCGCCCGCGCCGACGAGGTCGCCTCCCAGCGCCTGCCCGAGGCCATCACCGCGGTCCGCGCGCTGCCGGCCGACGCGACGCCGCCCACGCTGCCCGCGTTCTCCGTCACCACCAAGGACGAGCTGGCCGACCTGGCCGTCGCGTTCAACCACGTGCAGGACAGCGCCCTCGACCTCGCCGTCGAGCAGCACCGCGCCGACCGCGCCGCCGCCGAGATGCTCGTCAACCTCGGCCGCCGCAACCAGAACCTCCTGAGCCGCACCCTGGCCTTCCTGGCCGACCTGGAGCGCAACGAGCGGGACCCGCAGGTCCTCGACAAGCTGTTCAAGCTCGACCACCTCTCCACCCGCGTCCGCCGCAACGCCGAGTCGATGCTCGTCCTGGCCGGTGCGGAGCAGACCCGCGCGAAGACCCGTCCGGTCAAGGTCGCCAGCGTCGTCCGCGCCTCGCTGGCCGAGATCGAGGACTACTCCCGCGTCGACCTGTCCACCCTCGACGACGTCACGCTGCACGGCAGCGCCGCCGCCGACACCACGCACCTCCTGGCCGAGCTGCTGGAGAACGCCACCGCCTTCTCCGCCGGCAGCACCCGCGTCGTCGTCACCGGCACCGCCACCCTCGAGGGCGGCTACCGCATCGCCATCGCCGACGCCGGCATCGGCATGAGCGCCGAGGAGCTCGAGGAGGCCAACAGCCGCATCGCCTACGCGGCGCTGACCCGTCCGGACTCCCGCCTCCTCGGTCACCACGTCGTCGGTCTGCTGGCCGACCGCTGGTCGATGGGCGTCGTCCTGTCCGCCGGTGCGAGCGCCGGCATCGTCGCGACCGTCACCCTGCCGCCGTCGCTCCTCGTCGAGGCCCCGGCTGGTGCCCCGGTCGAGGCCCCCGTCGAGGCCGCTGCCGCGGTCGCCCCGGTGACCGCGCCGGTCGTCCCGGTCGCCGAGCCCGCGCTCGTCGCCGCCGTCGCGGCGGTCCAGGCCGCCCCGGTCGTCGAGGCCCCCGTGGCCCCGGCTGCTCCGGTCGCCGCTCCGGTCGCCGCTCCGGTCGCCCACGTGGCGCCCGTCGCCCCGGCCGCTCCCGTCGCCCCGGCCGCTCCCGTCGCGGCGCCCGCCCCGGTCCCGGCCCCCGCGCCGGCTCCGGTCCAGGAGTCGGCCCCGGCCGTCCCCTCGGCCCGCGTCCGCGGTGCCCAGCTCGGCGAGCTCGGCCGTGACCTCGGCCGCACCGCCGACACCGGGTCGGGCCCCGTCGTGGCCTCCCTGCCCGTCGAGGTGCCGGCCCCGGCCGCGCCGGTCGTGCCGACCCGCGTCCGCGGCGCCCAGCTGCCGGACACCGGGGAGGACGCCGCCGCGACGGCGACCACGTCCCGTTCCGCCGAGCAGGTCCGCCGCGGCCTGTCCGGCCTGCAGAGCGGTGTCTCCCGCGCCCGTCGCGAGAGCGCCGAGCAGTCCTCCGACGCGTCCCCCGAGAGCGAGTGACCATGTCCGTCAGCACCGTCAGCACCGTCAGCCAGAACGCGCAGGACGTCAACTTCCTGCTCGAGCGCTTCGTCGCCCAGACCCCCGGCGTGGAACAGGCCATCGGGGTGTCCTCGGACGGGCTGCTCATGACGATGCGGGCCGACCTGGTCCGCGCCGACGCCGACAAGCTCGCCGCCACGGTGTCGGGCCTGACGACGCTGGCCGTCTCGGCCTCCCGCCTGCTGTCCAAGGGCCCGCTGAGCCAGGTCATCACCGAGTTCGGCTCGGGGTACCTGCTGGTGTCCTCGATCGCCGGGCGCGCCTGCCTCGGTGTCGTCACCTCCGCCGACTGCGACCTCGGGCTCGTCGGCTACGAGACGACGATGCTCGTCGAGCGCGTCGGCTCGCTGCTCACGCCCGAGCTCGTCACCGAGCTGAAGACGTCCCTGCAGCTGTGAACCCCGACGAGTTCGCGGAGTTCGACGACTTCGACGAGTTCGACCGCCCGTTCCTCGGTGCCGGGGCACCCGCCCCCACCACCGCTCCGGCCGCCGGGCACCCGGAGGCCGGGCCGGCCGAGGAGCCGGGGGAGGCGCACGATGAGGTCCGCGCCTACCTCCTGACGGGCGGTCGCACGGGCGGCGGCACGGCCGGGATCGCCATGGAGACCACCGCCGTCCTGACCCCGCAGGGGGAGCAGGCGGTGGCCTCCGGTGCCCTCGCCTTCGAACCCGGCCAGGTCCTGCAGGTCTGCGCGCAGGCGCGGTCGGTCGCCGAGGTGGCCGCCCTCGTCGGCATCCCCCTGGGCGTCGCCCAGGTCCTGGTCGGCGACCTCGTCGGCCGTGAACTGCTCATCACGACGTCCACCGCGAAGTCCCTCGCGTTCGACGTCTCGTTCATCGAGAGGTTGATCAACGGTGTCGCTGCCCTCTGACGTCCGGCCGTCCGCTCCCGTCGCCGTGAAACGACCGCCCATCCCGGTGAAGATCCTGGTCTCCGGCGGGTTCGGGGTCGGCAAGACCACGACCGTCGGCGCGCTGTCGGAGATCGAGCCGCTGAGCACCGAGGCCGCCATGACCTCGGCCTCGCTCGGCGTCGACTACGCCGGGGAGGGCAGCCAGAAGACGACGACGACGGTGGCCATGGACTTCGGCCGCGTCACCATCGACGACAGCATCATCCTGTACATGTTCGGCACCCCCGGGCAGGACCGGTTCGGCTTCATGTGGAACGACCTCGCGGACGGGGCCCTCGGCGGCATCGTCCTGGTCGACCCCAGCCGCATCGACGACTGCTTCGTGGCGCTGGACTACTTCGAGAAGATCGGCCTGCCGTTCGTGCTGGCCGTCAACTCCTTCGCGGGCCGCGACCAGCTGACGCTGGACCAGGTCCGCGCCGCCGCCAACGTCGACCCCGCGGTCCCGGTCGTCGCCCTCGACGCCCGCAGCCGCGAGGACGTCAAGCGCGCCGTCCTCACCCTGCTGCAGCTCATCCTGTCGCGGGCCAAGGCGGCCTGACCGGCTCGACACCCGAGGGCTCACTCGCCGTAGCGGGGGTCCACGTCCTCGGGCGGCAGGTCCAGCAGGTGCGCCACCTGCTCGACCACGACGTCGGCGACGAGGTCGTCGAGGTCGTCGCCGTCGGCCCGCGTCTCCAGCGGCCGGCGGTAGAGCACGACACGGGCGGGACGCTGCCCCTGGGCCGGGAACAACCGGCCCAGGGGCACGACGTCGTCCTCCCAGGGGGCCGGGTCCGACGGGGGCACGTCCTCCACGGCGAACTCCACGCCCGCCAGCTGCTCGGCCCAGCGCCGCTCCAGCAGCTCCACGGCGTCCAGGACGAGGTCGTCGAAGCGCTCGGCCCGCGTCCGCGCGGCGGGCAGGGACGCAGGCAGCAGCGGCCCGCGCAGGCCGCGACCGTGGCGGTCACGGCGTCGGCGGGGGCGCGTCTGCGCCCGGCGTCGGAGGACCACCGGGCGAGAGTACCCGCGACCGTCCCCCGCGACGCGCCCTCCCGACGGTGCACAGCAACCGCCCCGGGTGCGGGGTAGCGTGCCGCGCGTGACCACCCGCACCCCAGGAACGAACGCCTCCCGCCCGGGAGCCGGCCGATCCACCGCACCCAGCGCCCGGCGCTGCTCGCGGACCGCCTGCGGGGGCACCGCCGTGGCGACCCTGACCTACGTCTACAGCGACTCCACCGCCGTCCTGGGTCCGCTCGCCACGTTCGCCGAACCGCACACCTACGACCTGTGCGCCGTCCACGCCGAGCGCCTGACGGCCCCCCGCGGCTGGGAGGTCGTCCGCCTCGCCCCGGAGCTGCTCGAGGCGGCCAAGCACCACGACGACCTCGACGCGCTCGTGGACGCCGTCCGCGACCGTCCCCTCGCCGGCCGCGGCGCCCGGGCCATCGACCCCGACGCCCCCGCGGTCCGCCGCGGGCACCTGCGGGTCATCGGGGACCGCGACCAGGTCTGAGACCCTCCCGGCGCCGCCGGGGCCGGTTCCCTCGCGTCACCCGGTCGGAGGACTCAACCCGGCGGGCACCCTGCCGATGGAGTCCCGTGCCCGCCGCCAACGCGCCCCGCGCCTCCCGCCGTCCCCGTGCCGCCCGCACCGCCCCGCCGCTGGGCTCGCTGACCCAGGCGGCCCACCGCGAGACCGCCGTGTGCGCGCACTGCGGCAGCGAGCGCGTCACCCAGCTGTCGATGTCCCTCACCGACGGCACCCCCGTGCAGTTCGTGTCCTGCCACGTCTGCGAGGAGCGCAGCTGGATGTCCGCCGCCGGCCCCATCACCGTCGACGGCGTCCTGGAACGGTCGCGCAAGCGCTGAGAGCACCCGGGACCACCCGGCCGGGGCAGCGCGGGGCTCCACGACAGGGGCGCTGCGGGGTGTCGCTTGTAGGCTCCCGAGCGTGACCGCCCCGACCGTGAACCTGTCGTCCGTCATCAAGGCCTACGACGTCCGGGGCACCGTCCCCGACCAGCTCGACGCCCGCGTCGTGCGCGCCATCGGCGCCGCCTTCGCCGAGGTCGTCGTCCTGCCCGAGACGCCCGCGGGCCAGGGCGCCAAGGCCGTCGTCGGGTACGACATGCGGCCCTCCTCCCCGGAGCTGTCCGCCGCGTTCGCCGACGGGGTCGCCTCCCGCGGGGTCGACGTCACCGTCATCGGCCTCTGCTCCACCGACGGCCTGTACTTCGCCAGCGGGTTCCTGCAGGTCCCCGGCGCCATGTTCACGGCCAGCCACAACCCCGCCCAGTACAACGGCATCAAGCTCTGCCGCGCGGGCGCCAAGCCCGTCGGCCAGGACACCGGCCTGTCCGCCGTGCGCGAGCTGGCCCAGAGCTGGCTCGACTCCGGCGAGGTCCCCGACGGCACCGGCGCCGTCGGGACCGTCGACGAGCAGGACCTGCTGAAGGCCTACGCCGCGCACCTGCGCTCCCTCGTCGACCTCACCGGGGGCCGCCGCCTCAAGGTCGTCGTCGACGCCGGCAACGGGATGGGCGGGTTCACCGCTCCCGCCGTCCTCGGCGACGACGCCGGGCTGCCCGCCCTGCCGCTGGACGTCGTCCCGATGTACTTCGAGCTCGACGGGACGTTCCCCAACCACGAGGCGAACCCCCTGGACCCGGCGAACCTCGTCGACCTCCAGCGGGCCGTCCCCGCCGAGGGCGCCGACATCGGCCTGGCCTTCGACGGCGACGCCGACCGCTGCTTCGTGATCGACGAGAAGGGCGACCCCGTCAGCCCCAGCGCCGTCACCGCGATGGTCGCCCGGCGCGAGATCGCCAAGGAACTGCGCGCCGGCCGCCAGCCCGTCGTGATCCACAACCTCATCACCTCCCGGGCCGTGCCGGAGATCATCACCGCCGACGGCGGAACCCCCGTCCGCACGCGTGTCGGGCACTCCTTCATCAAGCAGCGCATGGCCGAGGAGGGGGCCGTCTTCGGCGGCGAGCACTCCGCGCACTACTACTTCCGCGAGTTCTGGTCGGCCGACACCGGCATGCTCGCGGCGATGCACGTCCTGGCCGCGCTCGCCGAGCAGGACCGGCCGCTGTCCGAGCTCGCCGCGGAGTACGAGCTGTACGCCGCCAGCGGGGAGATCAACTCCACCGTCGACGACGCGGCCGCCGTCACCGAGGCCGTCGTCGAGGCGGTCACGGCGACCGCCGCGGCCGAGGGGGAGACGCTCGAGGTCGACCGGCTCGACGGGGTGACGGTGTTCCACCCGGCGTCGCAGGCGCAACCGATGTGGTGGTTCAACCTGCGGGCCTCCAACACCGAACCCCTGCTGCGGCTGAACGCCGAGGGCGCCGACGAGGCCACCATGGCCGTGATCCGCGACCGGGTGCTCGCGATCGTCCGCGGGGAGTCGGCGTGAGCGCCCCGCAGGAGTCCGCCGAGGTTTCGAAGGCGACCGACTGGGTCCTGGAGCTCCTGCGCTGCCCGCTGACGGGTCAGCCGCTGCACCCCGTGACCGTCGACGGCGCGCCGTTCCTCGCCACCGCTGACGGCATCCGCTACCCCGTCGTGGACGGCGTCCCCGTGCTGCTGGCCGACGCCGCCCTCGACGTCCCCGGGACTGCCGGGGAGGCGTCGTGACCGCCCTGGACGAGACGCTGCTGGCCGACGGCGACGCCCTCGCCGCGGCCGACGTCGGCGGTGTCCTGCGGGCCCTGGCCAGCGCCGGGGCCCAGGTCCGCGAGGCGCTCGACCTCTCTGCCGAGGCCGGGGTCGCGCGCCTGGCCGACGACGACCGGCCCCGCGCCGTCGTCGTCGCCGCGCTCGCGGGCAGCTCCGCCGTCGCCGACGTGCTCCTGGCCCTCGCCGGCCGGAACTGCCCCGTCCCGGTCGTCGTCCGGCACGGCGGCCCGCTGCCCAGCTGGGTCGGACCACTGGACCTCGTCATCGCCGTCTCGCTGTCCGGGCGCGCGCCCGGCCCGGTGGCGCTCGCGGTGGAGGCCTCGCGCCGCGGGGCCCGCGTCGTCACGGTCGCGGGGGAGGGCTCCCCGCTGGCCGAGGTCGGCGCGCGGAACGGCAACGTGCAGGTCCGGCCCGCCCGCGGCGTCCGCGCCGACGGCGGCGACCCGCGGTCCTCGCGCGTGGCGCTGTGGTCGCTCCTGACCCCCGTCCTCCTCGCCTGCGACGCCATGACGCTGCTGAAGGCCTCCCCGGCCGACCTCGCCGGGGTGGCCGACCGCCTCGACGCCGAGGCCGAGGCGTCCCGTCCGTGGACCGAGACCTTCGTCAACCCGGCCAAGAACCTCGCGCTGGAGCTGTCCGGCGCCGTCCCGGTCGTCCTGGCCGACGGCGACCTCACGGCCGCCGCGGCCCGGCGCGCCGCGTCGATGCTGGCCCGCACCGCCCGCGTGCCCGCCGTCAGCGGGGCGCTGCCGGACGACGCCAGCGAGGTCGTCGCGACGTTCGGCGGCCCCTTCGCCACGGGCGGCGTCGACGACGTCTTCGCCGACCCGTTCCTCGACGGGCCGAGCGGCCCGCGGCAGCGGCTCGTCGTCCTGCGCGACGCCCCCGGTGCCGTGCGCGACGAGGACCGCCGCCTCGCCGACGCCGTCACCCAGACCGCCTCCGACGCGGGAGTGCGGACCTCGGAGGTCGTCGCCGACGACGGGACCCCGCCCCAGCGGCTCGCCCAGCTCATCGCCCGCACCGACTTCGCCGCGGCCTACCTGGCGCTCGCGTCGGGGACGGACCCGGCCGTCTCGCCGCAGGTCGCCGACCTCAAGGACCGGCTGGGCTGACAGCGCGGCCCCGCCAGGTCCGGCCTGCGCAGCGTTCCGGGTGGCCCACAGCACACCGGACCGGGCAGGTCGGGGACGTCCACGCCGCGTAGTCTGGAGGACGCTCCGGCGCGCGGGGATGCCGCACGAGGCCCAGAGGGGCCGTGCCGGGGGAACGTCACGAACCGTCACGAGAGGACGAGAATGTCTTTCGAGTACCAGGTCCGGGACCTCTCCCTGGCCGAGGCCGGACGTCACGAGCTGCGTCTGGCCGAGCACGAGATGCCCGGGCTCATGGCGCTGCGCGCCGAGTTCGGCGAGTCCCAGCCGCTGGCCGGCGCCCGCATCGCCGGCTCCCTGCACATGACGGTGCAGACCGCCGTCCTCATCGAGACCCTCGTCGCCCTGGGCGCGCAAGTCCGCTGGGCCAGCTGCAACATCTTCTCCACCCAGGACCAGGCCGCCGCGGCCGTCGTCGTCGGTTCCGGCACCCCCGAGGCGCCCGCGGGCGTCCCCGTCTTCGCCTGGAAGGGCGAGACGCTCGAGGAGTACTGGGCGCTGGCCGAGCGCATCTTCGACTGGGGCACCGACGCCGAGGGCCACCGCGTCGGCCCGAACATGATCCTCGACGACGGCGGCGACGCCACCATGCTCGTCCTGGAGGGCAAGCGCTTCGAGGCCGCGGGCGCCGTCCCGGCGACGACCCCGGACGACTCCGAGGAGTACGCCGTCGTCCTCGAACTGCTGCGGAAGAGCCTCACCGAGGACCCGCAGCGCTGGACGCGCGTCGCCGACGGCATCCGCGGCGTCACCGAGGAGACGACGACGGGGGTGCACCGCCTCGCCGAGTACCACCGCAACGGCGTGCTGCCCTTCCCGGCCATCAACGTCAACGACTCGGTGACGAAGTCGAAGTTCGACAACAAGTACGGCACGCGGCACTCCCTCATCGACGGGATCAACCGCGGCACCGACATCCTCATCGGCGGCAAGACGGCCGTCGTGTTCGGCTACGGCGACGTCGGCAAGGGCTGCGCGGAGTCGCTGCGCGGCCAGGGCGCCCGCGTCGTCGTCACCGAGGTCGACCCCATCAACGCCCTGCAGGCCGCGATGGACGGCTACCAGGTCGTCCGCCTCGAGGACGTCGTGCGCACCGCCGACATCTTCATCACCGCGACGGGCAACAAGGACGTCATCATGGCGGCCGACATCGCGAAGATGAAGCACCAGGCGCTCGTGGGGAACATCGGCCACTTCGACAACGAGATCGACATGCTCGGCCTGTCCCGCATCCCGGGCGTCGAGAAGGTCGAGATCAAGCCGCAGGTGCACGAGTGGCGCATCCCCGCCGGGGCGGACGGCGTCGAGGCGCACAGCGTCATCGTGCTGTCCGAGGGCCGCCTGCTGAACCTGGGCAACGCGACGGGGCACCCGAGCTTCGTCATGTCGAACTCGTTCGCCAACCAGGTCGTGGCGCAGATCGAGGTGTTCACCAAGCCGGACGAGTACCCGGTCGGCGTGCACCGCCTCTCCAAGAAGCTCGACGAGAAGGTCGCGCGCCTGCACCTCGACGCGCTCGGGGTCCGGCTCACCGAGCTCACGAAGTCGCAGGCCGAGTACATCGGCATCAACGTCGAGGGTCCGTACAAGCCGGAGCACTACCGCTACTGAGCGCTCCCGCCCCACGCCTGACGACGCCCGGCACCCCACTCGGGGTGCCGGGCGTCGTCGTCCCTGGTCGACTGGTCAGGTGTCGTCCGAAACCCTCCGGTTGTCCCTCTTCGGCGACTCCCTCGCAGCAGGCGTGGGGGCGAGCTCGACGGCGGACACCCTGGGGCCCTTGCTGATCGCCGACCTCGCCGCCGCCGGTGTCGCGGCCGAGCACCGGGTCTTCGCGGTGTCCGGGGCGCGCAGTTCGGCGCTCGCGGGACAGGTCGCGGCGGCGGGGGCGTGGCCCCAGGTGGCCGTCGTCGTCGTCGGTGCCAACGACCTCACCCACGCCGTCCCGGCGGGCCAGGCGGTCGCGGAACTCACCGCCGCGCTGCGGAGCCTGCGCGGGGCCGGGGTCGAGGTCGTCCTCGTGCCGGCCCCGGACCTCGCCGTCGTCGCCCACGTCCCGCCGGCGCTGCGGGAGTTCGCCCGCACCGCCAGCGCGGACCTCCGCGCGGCGCAGACCCGCGCGGCGGTCGAGCTGGGTGTGGCGGTGGCGGACACCTCCGGCGCGTCGGTGGAGTTCGCCCGCGACCCCTCGATGTTCTCGGCCGACCGCTTCCACCCCTCCTCCGCCGGGTACCGGCGCATCGCCGCCGACGTGGCACCGCTCGTGCGGGCCGCGGCGCGCGCTGTCCACGGACCGCGGTGAGGGCCCCGTCTGGGACCATGGCCCGATGAGCTTGGAGGACGCCGCGTCGTGGGCCACGATCGCCGGTGGTGTCGCGGTGCTCGCCGCGTTCCTGCGCGGCTGCGTCCTCGTCGCGATGAAGTACCACCACCGCGAACAGCGCCGCTGGGAACGGACCGAGCAGGGGCTCGACTCGGGCCGGTTGCGGTGGTTCACGTGGGTGCGGGCCCGGTGGCGTCTGCTGTGGGCCACGGGGCGGTTGCGCACCCGCCGGGAGGAACGCGGCTGACCTCCGGCGCGCGGACGGCTCGAACTGCCCGCAGGATCGGACGGTGAGCGACAGCACCCCCTACCCCCTCGGCGTCACCCTGCGCGAGAACGGGTTGAACGTGGCCGTGTACTCCGAGACGGCCGAGGCCGTCGACGTGGCGGTCTTCGACTCCGACGGCGCCGAGACGCGCCACCGGCTGGACCAGCGGACGGGGCACGTGTTCCACGGCCTCGTGCCGGGAGGCGTCGGCACCCGCTACGGGTTCCGCGTGCACGGCGAGTGGGAACCGGGGGAGGGGCTGCGCCACAACGCCGCCAAGCTCCTCCTGGACCCGTGGGCCAAGGCCGTCGAGGGGTCCTGGGGCGCCGGTGAGGAGACCTTCGGGCACACCTTCGACGACCCCGAGCAGCGCAACGACGCCGACTCGGCCGCGTCCGTGGCCAAGGCCGTCGTCGTCGACCCGTCCTTCGACTGGGGCGACGACGCCCCGCCGCGCGTGCCGTACGCGGACACGGTCGTCTACGAGGTGCACGTCAAGGGCTTCACCCAGCAGCACCCCGACGTGCCCGAGGAGATCCGTGGCACGTACGCGGGGCTCGCGCACCCGGCCGCGATCCAGCACCTCGTCGACCTCGGGGTCACGACGGTGGAACTGCTGCCGGTCCACCAGTTCGTCCAGGACTCCCACCTCGCCGAGAAGGGCCTGCGGAACTACTGGGGCTACAACTCGATCGGCTTCTTCGCCCCGCACAACGAGTACAGCGCAGCCGGCGACGGTGGCGGGCAGGTCGCGGAGTTCAAGGAGCTCGTCAAGGCCCTGCACGCAGCCGGTCTCGAGGTCGTCCTCGACGTGGTCTACAACCACACCGCCGAGGGGAACCACCTGGGCCCGACGCTGTCCCTCAAGGGCATCGACAACGGCTCCTACTACCGCGTCGTGGAGGAGGAGCCGGAGAGCTACTTCGACACCACCGGGACCGGCAACTCCCTCAACGTCTCCCACCCCGCGGCGCTGCAGCTCGTCCTGGACTCGCTGCGGTACTGGGTGAGCGAGATGCACGTCGACGGGTTCCGCTTCGACCTGGCCACGACGCTGACGCGCCAGTGGGGCGACGCCCACGTGCACTCCGCGTTCCTCGACATCGTGCACCAGGACCCGGTCCTGGCCCCCGTCAAGCTCATCGCCGAGCCGTGGGACACCCAGGGCTACCAGGTGGGCGGGTTCCCGGCCCGGTGGTCGGAGTGGAACGGGAAGTACCGCGACGAGGTCCGCGACTTCTGGCGCGGTCAGGGGTCGCTGGGCGAACTGACGCAGCGCCTCACGGGCAGCCCCGACGTCTACGAGGCCGACCGCCGTTCACCGCTGTGCAGCGTGAACTTCCTCACCGCCCACGACGGTTTCACCCTCGCCGACCTGACCGCCTACGACGAGAAGCACAACGACGCCAACGGCGAGGGCGGTGCCGACGGCGAGAGCGACAACCGGTCGTGGAACTGCGGAGCCGAGGGGCCCACGGACGACGAGGGGGTCAACGCCCTGCGCGCCCGGCAGCGGCGGAACCTGCTGACGACGCTGCTGCTGAGTTCCGGGGTCCCGATGATCCTCGGCGGCGACGAGTTCGGCCGCACCCAGCAGGGCAACAACAACGCCTACTGCCACGACGACGAGCTGTCGTGGTTCGACTGGTCGGCCGTCGACGCCGACCTGCTCGCCTTCACGCGCGACCTCCTCACGTTGCGCCGCGAGACGCCGGCCCTGCGGCCGGAGTGGTACTCCGGCACCGCCGGCCCGAACACCGTCTCGCTGCGCGCGGACGGGGAACCGATGGGGCAGGCGGAGTGGGACGACACCAACGCCCGCGCCTACGCGGTGCAGTTCCAGGCCGAGGGGTCGGCGACGGTGCTGCTGCTCGTGAACGGGGCCACGAACCCCGTCGAGTTCACCGTCCCGCCGGCGCCCGGCGGGCCCTGGAAGCTCGTCGTGTCCTCGGACCCGCAGCAGGAGGTGGGCCGCGAGGTCGCCGAACTGCTCGTGGGGGAGTGGTCCACGACGGTGCTGCGGTCCGCCTGACGCGTCTCGTGCGGGCTGGCACGATCGTGGGGTGCTGAGACCCCACCGCTGGCCGCCCGCCGCCGAACCCGAGGACCTCGGGGCCGTCGTCCACGGCCCCGTGGTCCTCGCTCGCGCTCCCGGCATCGTCGCGGCCCTGCGCTGCGTCTTCGCCCACTCCGAAGGGTTGTCACTGCCCTTCGTCCTGCGCGCCGAGGGGGTCCAGGCCGAGGCGGCGTCGCGGCAGAGCCAGTGGGGTGCGGTCGACGAGGACGGACCGCAGGGGTGGTCCGAACCGGTGGTGGTCGTGCGCGTGGGCAAGCACGAGGGGTTCGCCGACCCCGCCCAGGCCCGGGGCTCGGCCGGGGACGACGCCTACGACCTCGACGCGAACTTCTGGATCGACGTCCTGCCGGACGAGCTGTCCGGGAACCGCCTGGAGCTCACGGTGTCCTGGCCGCAGGCCGGGTTGCCCGAGACGACGACGGTGCTGACGCTGCGGCCGTGGACCCCCGAGGAGGTCCTGCGGCTGCTCTGAGTCGGAGGCCACCGGGTGGCGTCAGAGCCGCCCGATCGTCCGTTCCAGCTCGCGGGTCCGGTTCTCGCGGCGTTCCATCCGGGCGTGCTCGCGGTCCCGGCGCTCCACCAGCACGGCGACGAGGAACCGCTCGGGGTCGGTGCCGGGCGGCGGCGCGGGGGAGACGTGCGGCAGCAGGGCGTCGGCGAGCTGCACGCGCAGGGCTTCTCGGGACGCGGGGTTCAGCGTCCCGGTGCGGGCGAGGAACTGCCGGGCCGCCGTGGTCGTCGCCAGCGGCAGCCGCCCGATGTCGGCGGACCGGGCCCAGCCGGCGAGCTCCGGGGGCATGGGCGGCAGCGGCCGGTGGCGGGCCGCGGTCCGCTCGCGGACGACGTAGGTCCCCGCGAGGAGGTCCCCGAGGCGCTTGCCGCGCGCGTTGACGAGCGAGCAGATGATCGCGGGGCTGCCCGCCAGGGCCCACAGCTCGAAGAACCCCGTGACGGCGCGGACGAGGCAGTGCCGGAAGCGCACCGGCCCCCCGTCGTCCCGGACGGCCCGCACCCCGAGCACGAGCTTGCCGACGGACCGCCCGCGCGTCGCGGTCTCGACGGCCGTCGGGATGCCCACCAGGCACAGCACCGTGACGCTCAGCCCCAGCGCCGCCGTCGTGGCCTCGCTGCTGTCGCTCAGCAAGGAGGTCGACCCGACGACGGCCGCCAGGAGGACGATCCCGACGAGGACGGCGTCGAGGACGGCGGCCAGGATGCGGGAGGCGAACGAGGCCGCGCGCAGCCCGAGGACGACCGCTTCCCCCGTGACGATCTCCCCGACGGGCTCACCGACGATCCCAGCGACGGGCAACCCGACGGGTTCCCCGGCCGGCGGCGCGACGGCCGGGGCGGCCTGGTCGTCGACGGGCGGCGGGGCGGGGGTGCTCACGCGTCCACGGTACCGACGCAGGCCCGCGGGGAGCGTGGTGCGGCCGGGGCTACGGTGGGTCGGTGGACTCCCACGGAGCGTGGACCTCACCGGTGCAGGCCGCCGACGTCGCCGCGGCCGGCCTGCGGTTCTCCGGCGTCGCCGTCGAGGCGGACGGCACCGTCTGGTGGGCCGAGGGCCGCCCGGCCGAGGGCGGCCGCGTCGCCGTCCTGCGCCGTGCCCCGGACGTGGACGCGGACTCGATCGAGGAGTTCGCCCCCGACCTCGACGCCCGCACCCGCGTCCACGAGTACGGCGGGGGTTCCTGGTCGCCCGTGCCCGGGGGCGGACTCGTGCTGGCCTCCGCCACCGACCAGCGGTGGTTCCACGTCGCGGCTCCCGGCGCCGCACCCCGCGCCCTCGTGCCGGCCGACGGCGTCCGCTACGCCGATGCCGTGCCCTGGGGCGACGGCGTCCTCCTCGTCGCCGAGGAGCAGGACGCGACCGGCCGCGGCGGTGCGCTGCGGCGCAGCCTCGTCCACGTCCCCCTGGACGGGTCCGCGGTCACCGCCGGTCCCTCCGAGCTCTTCACCGGGCCGGGCTTCCTCGCCGCCCCGCGCGTCTCGCCGGACGGCCGCCGGCTCGTGTGGACCAGCTGGGACCACCCGGACATGCCGTGGCAGCGGACGCAGTTGTGGACGGCGGAGCTGTCGTCCGGCCCCGACGGCCCGCGGCTGCGGGACGCCCGCGTCCTGACCGGCGAGGGAGGTCGAGAGTCCCTCGTCCACCCGGGCTTCGCCCCCGACGGCACCGTGCTCGTGGTGAGCGACCGCAGTGGGTTCTGGAACCTGTGCGAGGTCGGGGAGGGCGGGGACCTGCGGGCCCTGCTGCCCGAGGACGCCGAGCAGGGTTTCCCGCCGTGGACGTTCGGGACCACGTCGTGGGCCGCCCTGGGCGACGGACCGGACGACGACCGGGTCGCCCTGCTACACGCCGCGACCGGGGAAGGTGTCGGGTACCGGCTCGACGTCCTGCACCGTCGCAGCGGCCGCCTCGACGTGCTGGACCTGCCGTTCACGGCGTACCTGCCCGCGGTGTCCGCCGCCGGGGGCTGGATCGGGGCGGTCGCCGCGTCCCCGGAACTGTCGGCGCGGGTCGTCCGCACCGGGGTGGACGACGGGGCGGTCCTCACCGTCCGGACGGCCGGGCCGTCGCCGGACCCGGCCTACCTGCCGGTGCCGCAGTTCCTCACCGTCCCCAGCGAGGGCGGCCGGTCGGTGCACGCGTACCGGTACCCGCCCACGCACCCCGACCACGCCGAGGCGGGTCCCGCCCCGCACGTGCTGTTCGTGCACGGCGGGCCCACGGCCCAGTCGCTCGCGGCGTACTCGCCGGAGGTCGCGTTCTTCACCTCCCGCGGCATCGGCGTGGTCGACGTCCAGTACGGCGGGTCGACGGGGTACGGCCGCGCCTACCGCGAGGCGCTGGACGGGAACTGGGGCATCGTCGACGTCGGGGACTGCGCGGCGGTCGCCCGGTACCTCGTCGCCGAGGGCCTGGCCGCGCCGGGGAAGGTCGGGATCCGCGGCGGCAGCGCCGGGGGTTTCACCGTCCTGGCCGCCCTCACCGGCACGGACGCGTTCTCCGCGGGGACGTCGTACTACGGCGTCGCCGACCTGCGGGCGCTGGCCGAGGACACCCACGACTTCGAGTCCCGCTACCTGGACTCCCTCGTCGGGCCGCTGCCGGAGGCCGCCGACGTTTACGCGCAGCGCGCACCGCTGCACCACGTCGACGGGCTGATGTGCCCCGTCCTGCTGCTGCAGGGGGCCGACGACCCGGTCGTCCCCCGGCAGCAGGCCGAGGTCTTCGCCGACGCGCTGCACCGCAAGGGGTTGCCGCACGCGCTCGTCGTGTTCCCCGGCGAGCAGCACGGGTTCCGGCGGGCCGAGAACGTCATCGCCAGCCTGGAGGCCGAACTGTCGTTCTACGGGCAGGTCTGGGGTTTCGACCCGCCGGGGATCCCGCGGCTCAGCCTGCGCTGAGCAGCCGCAGGGTGTCGACGACGCGGTTCGAGAACCCCCACTCGTTGTCGTACCAGGCGACGACCTTGACGTGGCGGCCGTCGACGCGGGTCAGGGCCGAGTCGAACACCGAGGAGTGCGGGTTGCCCGTGATGTCGCTGGAGACCAGGGGTTCGGCGGAGAACTCCAGGACGCCGCGCAGCGGACCGTCGGCCGCCGCGCGGTAGGCGGCCAGGACGTCCTCGCGGGTGACGTCGCGGGCGACGACGGTGTTCAGCTCGACGATCGAGCCGACCGGCACCGGGACGCGGATCGAGTCGCCCGACAGCTTCCCGTCCAGCTGCGGCAGCACGAGCCCGATGGCCTTGGCGGCGCCCGTGCTCGTCGGGACGATGTTCACGCCGGCGGCGCGCGCCCGGCGCAGGTCGCGGTGCGGGCCGTCCTGGAGGTTCTGCTCCTGGGTGTACGCGTGGACCGTCGTCATGAACCCGTGCTCGATGCCGGCGAGGTCGTCGAGGACCTTCGAGAGCGGGGCGAGGGCGTTCGTCGTGCACGAGGCGTTCGAGACGACGACGTGCCGCTCCGGGTCGTACGCGTCGGTGTTCACGCCGAAGGCCAGCGTGACGTCCGCGCCGTCGGCCGGGGCCGAGACGAGGACCTTGCGCGCCCCCGCCGCGACGTGGGCCTTGGCCGCGTCGGCCGACGTGAACCGCCCGGTGGACTCCAGGACGAGGTCGACGTCCAGCTCGGCCCACGGCAGGTTCGCCGGGTCGCGTTCGGCGAGCACGCGGATGCGGTGCCCGTCGACGACGAGGTGGTCCCCGTCGACCTCGACGGTGCCAGCGAAGCGGCCGAGCGTGGAGTCCCAGCGCAGCAGGTGGGCGAGGGCCTCGGGAGCGGTGAGGTCGTTGACCGCGACGACCTCCAGGCCGGTCGGGGTCACGGCGTCGCGGGCCAGGAGCGCGCGGAGCGAGGAGCGGCCGATGCGGCCGAAGCCGTTGATGGCGATGCGGGTCATGGCTCCACGATCGGCGGCGCGGAGGCGCCCGACCAGTGGCGAGACAGCCGTCGTCCGCAAGCTTCTCGCCACCTGAGCCCCCCGGAGGGCCTCCGGAGGGTCAGGGGGCGAAGGTGTGGCGGTAGTCGCTGGGCGAGGTCCCGAGGATCCGGGAGAAGTGCAGGCGCAGGTTCGCGCCCGTCCCGAGGCCGACGCGGGAGGCGACCTGCTCGACGCCGAGGTCGGTGCGCTCCAGCAGCTCGCGGGCCGCGTCGACGCGGGCCCGCAGCACCCACTGCATCGGCGTGTAGCCGGTGTTCTCCACGAAGCGGCGCGAGAACGTCCGCGTCGACACCCGCGCGTGCCGGGCGAGGTCGGCCAGGGTCAGCGGTTCCCCGAGGCGCGCCAGCGCCCACTCGCGGGTGCCCGCGAACACCTCCCCGACACCCTCGGGCACGCTGCGGGGCACGTACTGCGCCTGCCCGCCGCTGCGGTAGGGCGCGGCGACGAGGCGGCGGGCGACGTGGTTGGCGTGAGCGACGCCCTGGTCGCGGCGCAGCAGGTGCAGGCACAGGTCGAGGCCCGAGGCGGCCCCCGCGGACGTCAGCACGTCCCCGGCGTCGACGAAGAGGACGTTCTCGTCGACCTGGACCGAGGGGAAGCGCTGGGCGAGGGCCCGGGTGTAGTGCCAGTGCGTCGTGGCGCGGCGGCCGTCGAGCACCCCCGCCGCGGCGAGGGCGAAGGCGCCCGTCGAGATGGCGGCGAGCCGGGTGCCGCGGTCGTGCGCCGCGCGCAGCGCCTGGACGACGGCGGCGGGCGGTTCCGTCGTGGCGGGTTCGCGGTAGCCGGGGACGAACACCGTCTGCGCCCACGCCAGCGTCTCGAGCCCGGACTCCACCGAGTACGCCAGTCCCTCGCCGCCGCGGACGAGCCCGGGCGCGGCGCCGCACACGCGCAGCTCGTACGGCATCGAGGGCCGCCGGGAGAAGACCTGGGCCGGGATGCCCACGTCGAGCGGTTTGGCGCCGTCGAGGACGAGGACCGCGACCCGGTGCAGCGGTGCGGGCGACGCCTCCGGACCCATGCCCGGACGTTAGCCTGCCGGGGTGGACGTCGACGCCTTCCGAGCGGTGCACGAGCACGAGTGGTCGCGGTTGCGCCGCCTCGTCGCGCGCCGGCGCCTCGACGGGGCCGAGGCCGACGAGCTCGTCGTGCTCTACCAGCGCACCGCGACCCACCTGTCGGCCCTCCGGTCGGCGCAGTCCGAACCCGTGCTGCTCGACGAGCTGTCCACGCTGCTCGTCCGCGCGCGGGCCCGCCTCACCGGGTCCCGGTACACGGCCTGGCGCCAGCTGGTGCACTACGCGACGCGCGGGCTGCCCGCGGCGTTGTGGCGGCTGCGGTGGTGGACGACCGGCGCCTTCGTCTTCACCACGGTCATCGCCGTCGCCGCGGGGGTGTGGATCGCCGGGAACCCGGCGGCGCAGGCGAGCCTGTTCGGGTCCGACGAGAACATCCGTCAGCTCGTGTACTCCGACTTCGAGAACTACTACAGCGAGTACAGCAGCGCCGCGTTCTCCGGCCGGGTCTGGACGAACAACGCCTGGGTCGCCGCGACGTGCATCGCCCTGGGCATCACCGGTCTGCCCGTCCTCGCCGCGCTGGCCAGCAACGCCGTCAACGTGGGCCTGCAGGGCGGTCTGCTCATCGAGAACGGGCGCGGGGAGGTGTTCTTCGGCCTCATCCTCCCGCACGGGATCCTCGAACTGACGGCGGTCTTCGTCGCCGCCGGAGCCGGTCTGAAGCTGTTCTGGGCGTGGGTCGCACCAGGACCCCGGAGCCGGTCGAGTTCGCTGGCGACCGAGGGCCGCGCGATGTTCGGCGTGGCCCTCGGTCTCGTCGTCGTGCTGTTCGTCTCCGGGATCATCGAGGGTTTCGTGACGCCCTCGGGGTTGCCGACGTGGGCGCGCATCGGCATCGGTGTCCTGGCCGAACTCGTGTTCTGGACGTACTGCCTCGTCCTGGGCCGGCCCGCCGCCCGCGCGGGGGAGACGGGCGACCTCGAGGAGCGCTACGCGGGCGACTCCCTGCCCACGGCCGGCTGACCCGCACTGCCCAGGAGACTGCGGGTGAGTTCCTCGGCGTCGGACAGCAGTTCGTCGAGCGCGGAACGGACGTCGTCGTCGGTGACGTCGTGCCCGGCCTCGGCCCCGACGAGCACGGCCCGGCGCAGGAGTTCGCGGGCGAAGCTCGCCGTCACGCCCTCGGTGCGGTCCGCGGCCTCCTCCAGCACCGCCTCCGACAGCGGCAGGTCCCGCGCGTAGAGGCGGAACAGCGCGCTGCGGGCCGCCCGGTCCGGCAGCGGCACCTGCACCGCGAGGTCGACGCGGCCGGGCCGTTGCGCCAGGGCGCGTTCGAGCAGGTCGACGCGGTTCGTGGTCAGCAGGAACGCGACGTCGGCGTCCCCGTCGAGCCCTTCCATGGCGTCGAGCAGCTGGAACAGCAGCGGCCGCTGACCGGGGTCGAACCCGCGGTCCTCGGCGACGAGGTCGCAGTCCTCCAGCACGACGACGGCGGGTTGCATGGCGCGGGCCAGGTGCGCCGCCGTCGTGACGTGCGCGAGGGACTCCCCGGCGAGCAGGACGACGGTGGTGCCCTCCGCGCGGGCGACGAGGTGGCGGACCGTGAGCGTCTTGCCGGTCCCGGGCGGCCCGTAGAGCAGCACCCCGCGCTTGAGGTGCTGACCGGCGCCCGACAGTCGCGCCGCGTGCGCACCGACCCCGACGACGTGCCGGGCGATGCGGTCCAGGGACCCCGGCGGCAGCACGACGTCCTCGGCCGCGACCTGCGGCCGGTGCAGGAACGTGATCCCCGCGTTCTGGGGTTCGAACGGCGACCCCGAGAACGACAGGACCTGCCCCCGCAGCACGCTGTGCTCCACCATGAGCCGGCGGACCTCGGTGATGAACTCGGCGACGACGGCCTCGTCGGGGCAGACGACCTCGAAGCAGCTGGGTTGCCCGAACTGCCGCTGCGCCGCGCGCTGCAGCAGCGCGACGGGCGTCCCGGAGTACCGCAGCATCCGCACCCCGAAGCCCACGGCGCGCCGGCTCGCGTCCGGTCCTGTCGGCAGGTTCACGCGGTCGACGGCACCCAGGCCGAACCGAGCCCACCGGCTCCCGAGCATGTCCGAGAAGGAGTGGTGCGCGCGCTGGTCGCCACCGCCCACGCCGACGACGCGCTCCCCGCCGCCGCGTTCGGCCAGCAGTGCGAGCGCGATGTCGAGGTCGACGAACTGGTGCTCGGGGACCTCTTCGCGCACGACCGGCAGGTCCTGGACGGCGACGCCGAGGTGGTCCCCGACGACGTCCCCGATCTGCGGCCCACCCTGCCCCGGTTCGGTCAGCGGGGAGTGGACCGCCTCTTCGAGGTAGCGGCGGACCAGCCGGGCCAGGTCGATCGTCTCGTCGTCCACGCCCCGATCATGACGGCGGCATCAGCCGCTGCGCCAGGGACTTCCGGAACGGCGCGAGGTCGACCAGCGCGCGGTCAGGGTGGACGCGGTTCGTCAGGAGGACCAGGCACGTCCCCGCGTCCGGGTCCAGGAGGAGCGACGTCCCCGTGAACCCCGTGTGCCCGCGCTGGTGGGGGCCGGTCATCCACGTCGCGTCGCCCGTGCGCAGCCCCTCGCCGACCTCGAGCGTCCCGGCCAGCAGCGCGCGGCCGACGGCCAGCACGTCGTCGGCGGTGCCGAACAACCCCGCGTTCCCCGCCGGCCGGGCCAGCGACTGCGCGAACTCGTCGTGCACCACCCCGCGCGGGGTCCCGCTCTCCGTCGCGAGCACGGGCCCCGTGGCGGGTCGGTCCACCAGGCCCCAGTCCAGGCCCGGGATCCCCAGCGGCCCGCTGACGAACTCCTCCACGAGGGAGTCCAGCCCCTGCCCGGTGGCCTCCTCCAGCAGGTGCCCGAGGGTGACGAAACCGACGCAGGAGTACCGGAAGACCGCCCCCGGCGGGGTGACCAGCGGTGAGTCCAGCGCGCGCTGCAACCGCTGGGCCGGACGCAGGTCGCCGCGCCGCCAGACGTCCGACTCCGCGGGCAGTCCCGAGGTGTGCGCGACGAGCTGGCGCGGGGTGAAACCCCGCTCGGTGGGCCGGTCGAGGTCGACCGCCCCGACGTCGGCGAGCGCGTGGGCGACCGCGGCGACGGGCACCTTCGTCAGCGACGCGAGGTCCGCCCGGGTGGCGGAGTCCACCGGCGTCGCGTCGTCGAGCCCCAGGGTTCCCGCGGCCGCCCGGTGCACCCGCCCGGTGGCGTCCGAGAACGCCGCGGTCGCGCCCGTGAACAGGCTGCGCCGCAGTCCGTCCGCGAGCGCGTCGCGCAGGACGTCGTCCGGGGACGGCGCGGGCGTCGCGGTTGCGGTCACGTCCGCACGCTACGCCGCGTCGTCCTGTTCGAGGGCGCGGGCGAGTTCCCGCGTCCTCTGCAGCAGGGCGGGGTGGTCGTTGCGCGTCCACGGTCCGGGGGTCATGAGCTTCCCCAGGTCCCGTTGGAGGCGTCTGGCCTCGGGTAGCCCGTCCTCGCCGAACCGGGCTTCGAGGCGGCCGGCGTGGAGGGCTCGGTGGTCCCTGCCGCAGAGGAGGACGAGGTTGTCGATGCTGGTGGGTCCGCCGTCGGACCAGTGGACGACGTGGTGCAGGTGGCAGGCCCAGGCCGGGGCCCCGCAGCCGGGGGCGATGCAGCCGCGGTCGCGTTCGGCGACGATGAGGCGCTGGTTGTCGGTGGCGTGCCGTTCCAGGGTGTGCAGGGGGCGGGGCCGGCCGAGGCGGTCCATGACGGCGACGGTGACGTCGCCGTCGCAGGAGGCGGCGCGCAGGGTGGCGTCGGTGATGGGGCCGTGGGTGTCGGCGGTGGCGGTGCCGTTCTGGAGCTGCCCGGTGTCGTCGAGGGTGGCGCGCAGGACGACGGTGGCCTTGTGCGCGACGGCGGGGTCGGTGCTGCTGGCGGGGTGGTGGGCGCCGGTGGTGACGAGGTCGACGAGGCCGTCGTGGCGGCGTTGCCCGAGCGAGCGGGTGTCGTCACCTGATGCCGTGGGCAGGGGTTTGGCGGCGGCTTCGAGGGCGGAGCGGACGACGACGGCGGCGGCTTCGTCGAGGTCGAGGGTCATGCGCAGCATGCCGTGGTGGCGGGTGAAGGTGAGGGTGCGGCGGCTGGCGGAGTCCGGTTCGAGGTCGCGGACGTGCCGGTCGCTGCGGTCGGGATCGACAAGGGTCAGGACGTCCTCGACCAGGGCCGTGGCGGTGCCCAGGGGTTGGGGAGCGATGGAGGTCGTGAAGAACCCGTCGAGCACCTCACCGCGGTGCTGGGTGGTCCACACGCGCCGTCCGTCGTCCTGGCGCACTTGCACCGCGATGGTGCCGCGGCGCAGGTGCGTGGGAATGGACTGCAACGCGGTGACGGCGCCGTGCACGTGCGCCAGGGTGGTGTTCCCGCACGCCAGTTCCCCACCCATGAGGGCGAGGGATCCGCGGTCCACGTCGAGTCCGCCGATGCGTCCGTCCCAGGGGACGTCGGGGTCGGTGTGCCGGGCCGCGGCGACGTCCTTGCGCGCCAGGGTGCGGGACAGGTTCACCGGGGAGGTCGCGAGCAGGTCCACCACGGAACTCTCGGGGACGTGCTCCAGGGCGCGTCGCAGGAGGTGGAGTTTGGCGGCGTCGAGGCGGTTGCCGAGGGCGTAGAGCGACCGGGCGAGGTGGTCGACGTCGTCGCGGTCGAGGGTTCCGGTGGGCAGGGTGAGGACGTCGTCCAGCGCGGCGGCGAGACGCGTGAGGGCGTCGGCTGCGCGGTCCTGGACGGTGGGGGTCACGTGTTCCAGGATAGTCGAACAAGCCCTGTGGCGACAGGTAGAGGCGATCGTAACTTTCTGCGGTGCAACGCTTCGCACGCAGTTCACTGCTGCTGAGGAGTTGTCCACAGGTGGTCGTTCCCCGGTCCCACCGAGGAACGTTTCGCGACCCGTCGTCGAGTTCCAGTGCCGGGCGAACCCCCGCGAAGCAACCCCGGCGCGAAGCCTCGGCGCGCGCTGGACAGGCCCTCACACCGCCAGCGGGACCCGGGAGAGCAGAGCCGGCAGGTCGGCGGCCGGGACCGGGCGGGCGAAGCGGTAGCCCTGCGCCGTCGTCGCCCCGTACGCCCGCAACAGGTCGGCCTGCGCAGCGGTCTCGACGCCCTCGGCGACGACCTGCATCCCGAGGGCCCGGCCGATGCCGAGCACGGCGCGCACGACGGCGTCGCAGCGCCGGTCCCGGCCCAGCCCGGCGACGAACTGCAGGTCGATCTTCAGCAGGTCGACCGGCAGTTCGGTCAGCCGGGCAAGCCCGGAGTACCCCGTGCCGAGGTCGTCGATGGCGATGCGCACCCCGCGGGCGCGCACGGTCTCGAGGTCCCCGAGCAGCGCGTCCGTGATGCGCGTCGTGTGCGTCTCGGTGAGTTCCAGCACGAGCAGGTGCGCGGACAGGCCGGTCTGGGCGAGCACCCGGTCGACCTGCTCGGCGAGCGACCCGCCGAGCTGCTCGGCCGAGACGTTGACGTGCACGGCCGGGGCGTCCGGTCCGAGCGCGCGCTCCCACTGCGCCGCGAGGTCGCACGAGGTGCGCAGGACGAACTCCCCGACGGCGGGCATGAGCGGGGAGGCCTCGAGGACGTCGAGGAAGGCGCCGGGGGCCAGCACGGTCCCGTCGGCGCGGCGCCAGCGCAGCAGGGTCTCGACCGCGTCGACGCGACCGCTGCCGAGGTCGACGATGGGCTGGCCGAACATCTCGAACTCGCCCGCGCCGACGGCCGCGGCCAGTTCCGGCAGCAGCCGCTCGGCCCGGTCGAGGCGTTCGCGGTCGCGGTGGTCGTAGGCGAACGACCGGTTCTTCCCGGCGCGCTTGGCCGCGTACATCGCGAGGTCGGCGTTCTGCAGCAACCGGTCCGGGGTCCCGCCGTCCCGGGGTTCTGCGCTGCCGGGACACGGGTCGTGGACGGCGCTGCCGACGCTGACCCCGACCGTGACCGTCCCGCCGGGCAGGTCGACGGGTTCGCGCACGGCGTCGAGCACGCGGCGGCCCAGGCGTTCGAGGTCGGCGGCGTCGGTGCCCGGGCACACGACCGCGAACTCGTCCCCACCCAGCCGGGCGACGGTGTCCTCCGCGCGCGTCAGGGTCGCCAACCGCGAGGCCACCTCGCGCAGGAGGGCGTCCCCGGCCGCGTGCCCGGCGCTGTCGTTCACGGCCTTGAACCCGTCGAGGTCGATGACGAGCACGCCGACGGGCCCGCCGCCGGTGGCGGCGTCGTGCAGGGCGGCCTCGAGCCGTTCGCGCAGCAGGACGCGGTTCGGCAGGCCGGTCAGGGCGTCGTGCTGCGCCTGGTGCACCAGGGCGCTCTCGGCCGCCTTGCGCGCGGTGACGTCCTCGACCAGACACAGCAGGTACGGCTCGGCCCCGCCCTCGGAAGGACCCCCGGACGACCCCTCGGGGACGACGCGGGTGGCCGTCGTGCGTCCCCAGCCGGACCCGCCGTCGGCCCGCAGGTAGCGGTGCTCGAACTGCGCGTCGGTGACCGCGCCGTCCAGCAACGGGTCGAGGTGCCGGGCGAACTCGTCGCGGTCGGCCCACGGGACGATCGCGTGGACGTCCAGGACCCCGAGCTCCTCGGGGACCAGCCCGGTGAACTCGGTCATCGTCGCGTTCACCTGCAGGATGCGGCCGGCGGCCGACCCCACGCCGACGAGCAGCATCCCCACGGGCGCGGTGTCGAAGGCCGTGCGGAACCGCGACTCGGAGTCGGCCAGGCGGTCCTGGACGGCGACCTGCTCGGTGACGTCGGTGCCGATGGCCAGGATCCCCGAGGGCCGGCCGTCGGGGTCCAGCAACCAGCTCGTCGTGAGCGCCACCCGCCGGGCGGCGCCGTCGTGCCGGCGCAGCGTCCAGTGCCGGGTGAGCGCGCCGCCCGCGCGGCGCAGGTCCTCGACGAGCACCTCGGCCCCGGCGCGCACGTCCAGGTCGACGTCCAGGTCGACGTCCAGGTCGAGGGCACGGTCCGCCAGCTCGGCCGGGTCCAGCAGGTCGCAGACGTCCCCGCCGACGGCGGCGTCGGCCCGGACCCCGAGCAGCCGGCGCGCGCCCTCGTTGACGACGGTCACCGTCCCGCGCAGGTCCGCGGCGACGATGAGCTGCTCGGTCGCCCCCGACAGGATCCCGGCGTAGACGTCGTGCGCGCGGGCGACCTCCGCGGCCGCCTCGCGCTGGGCGGTGACGTCGCGGAAGGCGATGATCGCCCCGCCGGACCAGGACGCCCCCGCGCTGCGCGGCAGCCCGTGCGCGGCGACGTTGACGGTGGTGACGGACCCGTCGAGCAGGTTGCGGAAGGTCATGTCGTCGGAGTCGATGCGCTCACCGGACAGGGCGCGCAGCAGCGGCATCCGCGCGCCCGGGACGGGCGCGCCGGCCGCGTCGAGGACCTCGACGTAGTCGGCGAAGCGCTCGGTGGGCACGCCCGCGGGCAGGCGCGGGTAGAGCCGGCCGGCGGCGGCGTTGGCCATGAGCAGGGTGCCGTCGGCGGCGTAGACGCTCATCCCGTCGCTCGTCGTCTGGAACACGGTCCGGAGCAGGTCCGCCTGGCCCTCGGCGTCCTGGCGGGCGGCGCGGAGGTTCTCCACGAGCCGTCCCCGGTCGTCGCGCTGCAGGCCGAGCATGAGGGTCAGCAGTGTCATGAGGGCGACCATCAGCTGCACCGCGAGCACCCGCTCCGCCGGCGGTGCCGCCGCGAAGGCCCCCAGCCCGTGCAGGGAGATCACGGCGTCCAAGACCGTGACCACGAGGGTGTTGGCCGCGGCCACCCGCAGCGGGAAGCGGACGCCGATCCAGACCGTGACCGGCACCGTGAGGAACGCGAGCGAGTACACCTGCTCGACGTCGAAGAGCCACACGAACGCGCCCAGCGCCCCGAGGTTGACGAGCACGAGCTCGCCCCAGCGCGCCTGCACCGGCGCCCGGTCGGTGGAGCTGTCGGCCAGGAGCAGCCACAACCCCGCCGCCACGACCGCGGTGCTCATCCGCACGACCCAGGACAGCACCGCCGCGGCGTGGACGTCCCCCAGCAGCAGGCCGACCGACACCGTCGCGACCAGGGCGCCGACGACCGACCCCGCCAGCGCCGCCCCCGTCAGACCCCACGCGTCCGCCGGGGCGACCAGCCGCAGCGACGGGCGCCGGCGGGCGAACAGCCACGCCGCGACCCAGGCCTGCGCCAGCACGGCGGCCGAGCAGGCGAGCGCGACCGGCACCGCCAACCCGGTCAGCGCCAGGCCCGCACCGGCCGAGACGGCGATCCCCGCCGCCGCCGTGCGACGACGGCCCCGCTGGTGCCAGACGGTGCCGAGCCAGACGAAGGCGACCGCGGCGGCCGGCCAGAACGTCGTCGTCTCGCTGCCGCCGGTGCGCGAGGCCCGGCCCGCGACGACGGCGAGCGAGTGCAGGAGGAGGAAGGCCGCCAGCTGCGCGCTCGCGCTCGCCCGCCACCGTCCCGTCCCCACCTGCTAGGTGTCGGCCGCCGTCGCCGGTGCTTGAGCTGGCTGCCCCGACCGCGCCCAGGTCTCCCACAAACGGGCGTACCGGCCGCCGAGCGCGAGGAGCTCGTCGTGCGTGCCGATCTCCTCCACTCGACCGGCGGCCATGACGGCGATCCGGTCGCAGACGGCGGCCTGGCTCAGCCGGTGCGCCACGACGAGGGCCGTGCGCCCGCGCACGACGGCCAGCGCGGCCTCCTCCAGGTCGCGGGCCCCGGCGCTGCCGGCCTCGGCGGTCGCCTCGTCCAGGACCACGACGGGCGGGTCGCGCAGCACGAGCCGGGCCAGCGCGAGCTGCTGGGCGCGGGCGGGGGACAGCGGCAGCTCCCCGGGCCCCACGCGGGTCTCGAGCCCGGCGGGCAGGGCGGCCACCCAGTCCTCGGCGCCCACGACGGCCAGCGCCGCGTGCACCTTCTCGTCGCTCGCCCCGGGACGGGCCAGCGTGAGGTCCTCGCGCAGGGTGCCGGTGAAGACGTGCGACTCCTGGGCGATGACGCCGATGCGCTCGCGGACGGCCTCGGCGTCCAGCGCCGCCAGGTCGACGGTGCCCTCCGGTCCCGTGAGCGTGACGGTCCCCGCGCTCGCGGGGAACACCCCGGCGACGAGTGCGGCCAGCGTCGTCTTGCCCGCCCCGCTCTCGCCGACGACGGCCAGCGAGGTCCCGGCCCGCACGTCGAGGTCGACGTCGCGCAGGACGGGCACGGCGCCGGGGCGTTCGTCGTAGGCGTGGGTCAGGCCCCGCACGACGAGCCCGACGCGTTCACGGGGGGCGCGGGCGAGGGCCGCCGGGTCGGCGGGCGGGTCGGCGGGCAGGTCGACGACGCCGACGAGGCGGTTGAGCGCCGCGGCCGCCCGGGAGACCTCGTCGAAGGACAGCAGCAGCGTGCCCAGCGGACCGAACAGCCGGTGGAACAGCAGCGCCGCGGCGGTGACGGCGCCGACGGTGACGACGTCGCCGCGCACGAGCCAGAACCCGGTGAGCAGCAGCGCGGACAGCCCGGCGGCCTCGGCGCCGTTCATCGACATCGAGAACCGCGCGAAGGTCCGCAGCGCCGCGCGGGAGGCGCCGACGGTCCGCTCCGAGGCGACCTCGACCCGGTCGCCCTGCAGGTCGGCCATGCCGTAGGCGTGCACGGTCGAGGCGCCGTGCAGGGACTGCAGGACGACCTGGGAGCGGGCGGCCGCGACCGAGCGCTCGGTCGCGTAGAGCGGCCCGGCCTTCGGCAGGTACCAGCGCAGGCTGCCCGCGTAGACGGGGAAGACGACGCAGAACGCCAGCGCCAGGCGCCAGTCCAGGGACAGGAACCCGACCGCGGACAGCACCACCGTCACGAGGGCCGTCAGGACGTTGGCCATGAGCTGCACCGAGGCGGTGAACAGTTCGACGTCCTCGGTGACGCGCGAGGCGACGTCGCCGGAGCCGGCCCGTTCCAGGACGCGCGGGCTCATCCGCAGGGAGCGGTCGACGACGCGTTCGCGCAGGTCGGCGGCGACCGCGGCGCCGAGCCGTTCGGCGTCGCGGCGGGCCAGGGCCGTCGTGACCGCGGTCAGCAGCGCGACGACGGACAGCTGCACGACGAGCGGGGTCAGCGGCTCGCCGTCCCGCACGACGTCGACGGCGCGTCCGAGCAGCAGGGGGAGCGCGACGGTGCCCGCGCTGGAGAGCAGGGTCGTCGCGAGGGCGCGGGCCAGGTCGGCGGGGTGCGCGGCGGCCGTGCGCCACAGGACGGTCGCCGAGCGGCGGCCGGGGGCGACGGGCAGCGCGGTGGGTCCCGGGTCGTGGCTCACCGGGCCACCGCCGCGGCGTAGTCGGGGTCGCCGAGCAGGCCGGCGTGGGTGCCGCTCGCGTGCCGGCCGTCGGCGGCCAGCAGGACGACGCGGTCGCACCGCGAGAGCAGCAGGGGCGAGGACGTCACGACGACGGTGGTCCCGGATCCGGCCCGCAGCGCGCGCACCCCGGCGGCGACGCGGTCCTCGGTGACGGCGTCCAGGGCCGTCGTGGGGTCGCGCAGGACGAGCAGCTCCCGGTCGGCGGCCAGGGCCCGGGCCAGCCCGATGCGCTGGCGCTGCCCGCCGGAGACGTTGGTCCCGCCGTCGTGCAGCGGCAGGTCGAGATCGGTCGGGGCGGCCGCGGCCTCCAGCGCCGCGGCCAGGGGGACGCCGCGACCGGCCGGCACGGGGCCGGAGGCGAGGGCGTCGGCGACGTTCTCGCCGAGCAGGACGGTGTGCGCGGGTTCGACGAGCGCCCCGGGGACGGCGGCGAAGGCGGCCGTGACGGCGTCGGCGGTCGCGGTGTCCGTGGTCACGACGCCGAGGACCTCGCCGGGCACCGTCGGCACGTCCAGGGTCGCCCGCGCGGCGGGCGGGAGCGGCGCCGGGTGCAGGAGCTCGGCGACGCGGCGGGCGCTGGCCCGGGAGACCGCGAGCTGCTGGACGCAGGAGCTGATGTTGCGCACCGGGTCGGCGAGGAAGCTGGCCATCCCGACGACCGTGACGAACTCGCCGACGTCGAGGCGGCCGCGGGCGACGAACGTCCCCGCGACGGCGGCCGTGGCGACGAGGACGGCGCCCGTGGCGAGGGTGCTGACGCCGACGACGACGGACGTCGCACCGGCCGCCCCCACCGCCGCGCGCCGCGAGAGGGAGCTGGCGTGGTGGTAGCGGCGCACGGCCTCGGGCACGCCGCCGAACCCGCGCAGCGGCCGCAGCCCGGCGAGCAGGTCGGCGGCGACGGCCGCGGCGAGGCCGGCGGTGCGCTGCCGGTCGTGCACGCGCGCCTCCAGGCGGGGGGTCAGCGCCTGCAACCCCAGGACGAGCACGGGGACGGCGACGAGCAGCCCCAGGCCGAGGGCCACGTCGATGCGCAGCAGGACGACGGCCGCGACGAGCAGGCCGAAGCAGCCCGAGGCGAGGAAGCTCACGAGGCCGAGGGCCTCGGCGGTGTGCCGGGTGTCCGACGTCGCGACCGACAGGGCGTCCCCGACCTGCCGGTCCCGCAGGACGGCGGGGTCGCTCAGGACGGCCCGGGCGACGGCCGTCCGCAGGTGGTGGGCCTCGTCGAACTGGGCGCGGTCGACCACCCAGAACGCGAAGGTGCCGGCGGAGCTGAGCACGGCGAACAGCAGGAGCACCCCGGCCACGGACAGCGCGATGGCGCCGACGTCGCCGGTGGCGATCGCGCGGTCGACGGCGAGGCCGATCGCGACGGGCACGAGGGCCTCGCAGGTCTGGTGGACCATCGAGGACCCGCAGCCGACGGCGGCCGCTCGACGGTGCCGGCGCAGCACGTCGAGGACGGGGCGGGAGGACATGTGAGGTGAGCCTAACTGAGCGGTGCGAGCGGTGTCGTGGGGGTGAGGACGACCTTCTCACCCGATCGGCCCCTCCCGGCCTCACCCGGCGGGCGGCGCCCCACTCGTCCGGGGGCAGTAACCGCACAGTGGTCGCTTGCTCACGCAGCGTCGCGGAGCCGACGGTGGAGGTGTCGGGGGAGGACCCCGGCCCCACACACCGCATCTCTCCAGGAGGACCCCCGTGGCCACCGTCGACGAAACCCTCAAGGGCGCGCTCGAGATCGAAGGCGCCATCGCGGCCGCCCTCGTCGACTACGAGTCGGGCATGTGCCTCGGTTCCGCCGGCGGCGGCACCCTCGACCTCGAGGTCGCCGCCGCCGGGAACACCGACGTCGTGCGCGCCGAGCTGCGCACCCTGCAGCGCCTCGGTCTGGACGACGTCCCGGAGGACATCCTCGCCACCCTGGGCACCCAGTTCCACCTGATCCGCCTGCTGCAGAGCCGGAACGGGCAGGGGCTGTTCCTCTACCTCGTCCTGGACCGCGGCCGCGCGAACCTGGCCATGGCCCGACGGCTGCTCACCGTCCTGGAGCGCGGCATCGAGCTCTGAGCCGGGCGCGGCTCACTCGACCTCGGCGGCGGCCCCGGCGAACTGCGCGTCGTGCAGGCGTGCGTACGCCCCGCCGGCCGCGACGAGGTCGGCGTGCCGGCCCTGCTCGACGACCCGCCCGGCCTCCATCACGAGGATGAGGTCGGCGTCGCGGATCGTGGACAGCCGGTGGGCGATGACCAGGCTCGTCCGGTCCTGGCGCAGCGCGGCCATCGCCTGCTGCACGACGCGCTCGGTGCGGGTGTCGACCGAACTCGTCGCCTCGTCCAGCACGAGGACCTGCGGCCGGGCCAGGTGGGCCCGCGCTATCGTCACGAGCTGCTTCTCCCCGGCGCTGATCCGGCCCGCGTCGTCGTCCACGACCGTGTCGTAGCCCTCGGGCAGGGCGGCGACCACGGTGTCCACCGACGCCGCGGCGGCCGCCTCGTGGACCTCCGCCTCGCTCGCCTCGGGACGGGCGTAGGCGATGTTCTCCGCGATGGTCCCGGCGAACAGCCACGTGTCCTGCAGGACGATCGCCGCCCGGGCCCGCAGGTCGCGGCGCGACATCGTGGCCACGTCCACGCCGTCGAGCAGGATGCGCCCGGAGCCGACCTCGTAGAACCGCAGGAGGAGGTTCACCAGCGTCGTCTTGCCGGCCCCGGTCGGGCCGACGATCGCGACCGTGTGGCCGGGTTCGGCCGTGAACGACAGGTCCTCGATGAGCGGGGCGTCGGGGGAGTAGCTGAACGAGACGTGCTGGAACTCGATGCGTCCCGGACCCGAGGGTTTCGGGCCGTCCACGGGGTCCGGCGTCATCTCCGGGGCGTCCAGCACGTCGAAGACGCGTTCGGCGGACGCGACGCCGGACTGCAGGAGGTTCGCCATCGACCCCAGCTGGGCGAGCGGCTGGGTGAACTGCCGGGAGTACTGCACGAACGCCTGCACGCCGCCGATGGTGATGGAACCGCTCGTCACCATCGTCGCGCCGACGACGGCGATCGCGACGTAGACGAGGTTCCCGATGAGGGTCGTCGACGGCATGATGGTCCCGGACAGGAACTGCGCCCCCGAGCTCGCCGCGTACAGTTCCGCGTTCTTCTGCGCGAACCGGGTGCGCACCTCCTCGCGCCGGCCGAACGCCGTCACGATGTCGTGGCCCGTGAACGCCTCCTCGATCTGCGCGTTCAGCTGCCCGGTCTGCATCCACTGCCGGGCGAACAACGGCTGCGAGCGCTTGGCGATGAGCACGACCACGACCAGCGTCAGCGGCACCGCGACGAGCGCGAGCAGCGCCAGTCGCGCGTTGATCGTGAACATCATGACGACGACGCCGACCACCGTCAGCGCCGAGACGAGGGCCTGCGACACCGTCTGCTGCAGGCTCTGGGAGATGTTGTCGATGTCGTTCGTGACGCGCGAGAGGAGTTCCCCGCGCGGGGTGGAGTCGACGTGCGAGAGCGGCAGCCGGTGCAGCTTCGCCTCGACGTCGGCCCGCAGCCGGAACACCGTGCGCTGCACGATCCGGTTGAGCAGGAGACCCTGCAGGAACGACCCGATCGCCGACAGGACGCACACGAGGACGACCCAGCCGATGGTCCGGGTCAGTTCCGCCCGGTCCAGCGCCTGCCCGCCGAACGCGGCCGCCACGACGACGTCGGTCGCGTTCCCCAGCAGCCGGGGCACGAGGACGGTGAGCACGACGCTCGCCACCGCCAGCACGAGCACGACGGCCAGCCGCGCCGCGTCCGGGCCCATCCGCAGCAGCAGGCGCTTCGCCGACGGCCCGAACGTCGCGGCCTTCTGCCCCGGCGCGCCCGCCATCCGCATCGGGCCCCCGCGGCCGCTCACGCCGCCACCTCGAGCTGGCTCGCGACGATCTCCTCGTAGGTCGGGCAGGTCTCGAGCAGTTCGGCGTGCGTGCCGCGGCCCACCACCTTCCCGCCGTCGAGGACGACGATCTCGTCGGCGCTCACGATCGTCGAGACCCGTTGCGCCACCACGAGGACCGCGGCCCCCGGCAGGTCGCGCGCCAGGGCCTCGCGCAACCGCGCGTCCGTCGCCGTGTCGAGGGCGGAGAACGCGTCGTCGAAGACGACGACGTCGGGCCGCTGGACGAGCAGGCGGGCGATCGACAGCCGCTGCCGCTGCCCACCGGAGACGTTCGTCCCGCCCTGGGAGATCGGCGCGTCGAGTCCCTCGGGCCGCTCGGCGACGAAGTCCTCGGCCTGCGCCGTGCGCAACGCGGCCCACAGGTCCTCGTCGGTCGCCTCGGGCCGGCCGAACCGCAGGTTGCTCGCCACGGTCCCGGCGAACAGGTACGGACGCTGCGGGACCAGGCCGACCCGGCGGCGCAGTTCGGCGTCGGGCACCTCCCGCACGTCGACCCCGCCGACGGTGACGCTCCCGGCGCTGACGTCGGCCAGCCGCGTCGCGAGGTTCACGAGCGTCGTCTTGCCCGAGCCGGTGGAACCGATGACGGCCGTCGTGCGGCCCGGCTCGACGTCGAAGCTCACGCGGTCCAGGACGGGCCGGTCGGCACCGGGGTAGCTGAAGGACACCTCGTGGAACTCCACCCGCGACGACCCGGCCGGAACCGTCGGCGCCTGCGGGTCGTGGACGCTGGGCGCGGTCTGCAGGACCTCGCCGATGCGGCCCGCGGACACCGCGGCGCGCGGCCCCATGACGGCCAGGAACGTCGTCATCATGACGCCCATGAGGATCTGCACGAGGTAGGACAGGAAGGCGATGAGGGACCCGATCTGCAGTTCCCCGGCCTCAACCCGTCCGGCGCCGAACCACACGACGGCGGCGCTGGCCAGGTTCATGACGAGCATGACGAACGGGAACACCAGGGAGAACAACCGGCCCGCGCGGACCGCGACGTCCGTCAGGTCGGCGTTGGCGCGTTCGAACCGCCCGACCTCGGCGTCCTCGCGCACGAACCCGCGGATCACGCGCAACCCCGTCAGCTGCTCGCGCAGCACCCGGTTCACGGCGTCGAGCCGCTGCTGGAGCTGACCGAACAGCGGCCCGAGGCGGACCATGACCACGGCCATGACGGCCACCAGCACGGGCACGGCGACGACGACCAGCCAGCTCAGCCAGACGTCCTCGCGCAACGCCATGACCACGCCGCCGATGCACAGCAGCGGGGCCGAGATGATCATGGTGCACGTCATGAGGACGAGCATCTGCACCTGCTGGACGTCGTTGGTCCCGCGGGTGATGAGGGAGGGGGCGCCGAACCGCCCGACCTCCGCCTTCGACAGCGACAGCACGTGGTCGAAGACCGCACCGCGCAGGTCCCGCCCCAGGCTCATCGCCGCGCGCGCCCCGCACCAGACGGCGGTGATCGTCGCGACGACCTGCAGGGCCGTGACGGCGAGCATGAGACCGCCCGTGCGCCAGATGTAGGCGGTGTCGCCCGTGGCCACGCCCCGGTCGATGATGTCGGCGTTCAGCCGGGGCAGGTACAACGAGGCCGTCGTCTGCAGCACCTGCAGCACGACGACCGCGACCAGCAGCCTGCGGTGGGGCCGCAGGTGTTCTCGCAGGAGGGTGAACAGCACGGTCAGCAGGTCTAGCACCCGCCGCCGTGGGGGACATCAGACTTTCGTGTCCCGGGCGAACCGGGGGGCCTGTGCCACGCCTGGTCCCGCGTCGCGTCCGCGCCCGTGGTGCACCCACGGGGACACCATCGGTGCACCGACGTGGAGCGAGGCGTGGGTGCCCCGATCCGGAGGCCCCGACGACATCGGGGGGACACCCACGGGTGTTCCCACGCCCGGTCCGACGTGGGTGCACCCGTGGGACCGGCTCGGCGGTCGTGGGGACGACGCCGGGGCCGTTCCCACGCCCGGTCCGACGCCCGTCCCCACGCTCGCGGTGCACCCACGGGTGCACCGACGTGGAGTGAGACATGGGTGTCCCGATCCGGTCGTCCTGGCGACGTCGGGGGGACACCCACGGGTGTTCCCACGCCCAGTCCGACGTGGGTGCACCCGTGGGACCGGCCCGGCCCTCAGGCCCGGCCCCGGCCCTCAGGCCCGGCCGGCCCTCAGGCCCGGCCGCGCCTCAGAGCCGCCCGGCCGCCTTCAGCGCCAGGTACCGGTCCGCCAGCGCGGGCGCGAGCTCGTCCGGCCCGGCGTGCACGACCTCGACCCCGAGCCGCGTCAGCAGCCGCGCCGTCCGGTCGCGCGTGGCCGTGGCGGTCTCGGCGGCCGCGGCGGTGTAGACGGCCTCGGCGTCGGACCGGCCGTGCGCGAGGGCGCGCAGGGCGGGGTCGTCGACGGCGGCGAGCACGACGGTGTGCCGGGTCGCAAGCTGCTCCAGCACGCCGAGCAGGCCGGAGTCCAGGACGGAGGAGTCCAGCGCGGTGAGCAGCACCACGAGCGAGCGCTGCCGGACGGTGGTGCGGACCTCCGTCGCGACCGCGTCCCAGTCGGCCTCCACGAGCGAGGGTTCGAGCGGCGCGAGCGCCTCCACCAGCGAGGGCAGCAGGTCACCGCGGGAGCCGCCCCGCACGCGCGCCCGCACCCGCCGGTCGTGGGCGACGAGGTCCACGCGGTCGCCGGCGCGGGCGGCGAGGGCGGCCGTCAGCAGGGCCGCCTCGATCTGCGCGTCGAGGCGGGCGGTGGGGTGCTCGCCGTCCAGGCGTGCCGCGGACGTGCGGGAGGTGTCGACGACGAGCAGGACGCGACGGTCGCGCTCGGGCCGCCAGGTCCGCACGACGACGGCCTGCCGGCGGGCGCTGGCCCGCCAGTCGATCGAGCGGACGTCGTCGCCGTCGACGTAGTCGCGCAGGGAGTCGAACTCGGTGCCCTGACCGCGGTGCTGCACGGCGCTGCGTCCGTCGAGCTCGCGCAGGCGCGCCAGCCGCGACGGCAGGTGCCGGCGGGACGTGAAGGGCGGCAGGACGCGCAACCGGCCGGGCACGGGCGCCGACCGCTGCCGGGCCCCCAGCCCGAGGGGCCCGCGCGAGCGCACGGTCACCCGGTCGGCGAGGCGGTCGCCGCGGCGGGTGGGGACGAGCTCGACGGTGACGCGCGTGCGCTCGCCCGGCGGCAGGTCGAGGGCGTGCCGGGTGCCCCGCGCACCGGCCGAGGGGACCCACGCGTCGCGCAGGACCCCGCGCAGCCGCTGGGTGCCGGTGTTCTGGACGGTCAGCTCCGTCGTGCGGGGTTCCCCGAGCCGCACGGCCGGCAACGGGGCCCGCACGACCCGCAGCCGGGCCGGCGACGGGGCCAGGACGACGTCGAGACCGACGAGCACGACGCAGACGGCCGTCCACACGCCGACCGCGGCCCACCCGGGCCAGGCGACGACGAGGACCAGGCCGGCCAGGGCCAGCCAGACGGCGCGTCCGGTGAGCGCCACGTCAGCGCGGGACCGGGACGGAGCCGAGGACGGAGTCCAGCACCGCGTCGACGCTGACCCCGTCGAGCTCGGCCTCGGGCCGCAGCTGCACGCGGTGGCGCAGCGTCGGCCGCGCCAGCGACTTCACGTCGTCGGGGGAGACGTAGTCGCGCCCCGACAGCCACGCCCACGCCCGCGCGGTCGCCAGCAGCGACGTCGCGCCGCGGGGGGACACGCCCAGGGCCAGCGAGGGGGAGTTCCGCGTGGCCCGGCACACGTCGACGACGTAGCCGAGGACCTCCCGCGAGCACTGCACGCGGCGCACGGCGTCGGCGGCGATGGCCAGCTGCTCCGGGGTCGCGACGGCCCGCACCCCGGCCGCCGCGAGGTCGCGCGGGTCGAACCCCGTGGCGTGGCGGGCCAGCACCTCGACCTCGTCCTCGCGCGGCGGCAGCGGCAGCGTCAGCTTGAGCAGGAACCGGTCGAGCTGCGCCTCCGGCAACGGGTAGGTGCCCTCGTACTCGACGGGGTTCTGGGTGGCGGCGACGATGAACGGGTCCGGCAGCCGGCGCGGTTCGCCCTCGACGGAGACCTGCTTCTCCTCCATGGCCTCCAGCAGCGAGGCCTGCGTCTTCGGCGGGGTCCGGTTGATCTCGTCGGCGAGCAGGATGTTCGTGAACACCGGGCCCTCGCGGAAGGAGAACCGGGAGCTCTGGGCGTCGTAGACGAGCGAGCCCGTCACGTCGCCCGGCATGAGGTCGGGGGTGAACTGCACGCGCTTGGTGTCGAGCGCGAGGGAGGCCGACAGGCTGCGCACGAGCAACGTCTTCGCCACGCCCGGAACGCCTTCCAGGAGCACGTGCCCGCGGCACAGGACGGCGATGACGAGGCCGGTGACGGCGGCGTCCTGGCCGACGACGGCCTTGGCCACCTCCTGCCGGACGGCGCGCAGGGCCTGCCGCGCGTCCTCGACGGCCTCGCTCGAGGGGGTTTCGCTCACGGGGTGTCCTCCGGTCGGGGGGTGCGGGACGGGTGCGTCGGGCGGGCCTGGGCCGGCCCGGTCGTGGCGGGGTTCGCCGTGGGGTTCGCCGTGGGGTTCGAGGCGGGCGTCGTGGCGGGCGTCGTGGCGGGCGTCGTGGCCCCGGCCCGGACGTCCCGTTCGAGGGCGTCGAGGTCGAGGGCGAGCCGGACGAGGGCGGGGTCGTCGTGGGGGTCGGCCCCGGCGAGCAGTTCGCGGACGGCGGGCGCCGGGCGGCCCGTCACCCACGCCACCTGCTCGGCGACGTCGGGGACCCCGGCCTGCGGGTCCAGCCCCGTCCAGGCGCGCAGGCGGCGCAGCGTCGCCTCCCGCAGCGCCTGCGCGGCGCGGTCGGCGGCCCGGGCACTGGCGTAGAGGCGGCCGTGGCCCTCGACGGTCTCGGCGGCGCGGACCAGGACCGGCAGCGGTTCGCTGACGAGACGGCCCAGGCGGCGGCCCCGCCACAGCAGCAGCACGACCCCGGCGAGCCCGACGACCCCGACCGACGGCCACAGCCACGGCGGCACGAGCGCCGACAGCGGGACGGTGGGGGAGTCGGTGTCGCCCGGGTCCGGCAGGTACCAGACGAGGTCGCGGTGCGCGCCGAGCGTCCACAGCCCGAGCGCCGCGTTGCCGTCCTGCGCGGCCCAGCGGTTCGTCAGCAGCGACGGCTGCCCGACGACCGTCAGCGTCCCCGGGCCGTCGCGCAGCGAGCCGCGCACGTAGGACCCGCCGTAGCAGGACGTCGCGCCGTCGGAGGCGGCGTAGGTGCGGCCCCCGGCGCGGGCCGGGCCGGCGGCGCGCGCGGCGGGCACGTCGCAGCCGGGGTCGCGCACGGCGGTCGACGCCTCGCCCGCGGGGGTGACGGCGCCGGTCAGCGCCTCCAGGGTCCGTTCGTCCGGGCGCAGCAGGACGAGGTCGGCGCCCGTGGCCGCCAGGCGGCTCCAGCGCTGCGCCGAGAGCAGGTCCGGCTGCGTGACGAGCAGCGTGACGTCTTGCGCCGCAGCCCCTTCCACGCCGCGGGTGGCCGCGTCTAAACTGCGCGCCTGCTCCACCCTCACGCCCTGGTCGGCCAGGACGCGCGCCAGGGCCCGCCCCCCGGCCGGGTTGGCCGACTCGGGGGTGAACGCGGCCTCCTCCGTGCGGGGGGTCAGCAGCGTGACGAGGACCGCGGTGGCGAGCAGCACGAGGACGAGGAGCGCTCCGCCCCGGTACCGGCGCGCCAGGCCCGACAGGCCGCCCGTGCGGGCGGGGGCAGCGCTCACGCGGGCTGTCCGGTGGCGGCGTCGAGCACGACGGGACGGGCCGCGCCCACCTGCCGCACGACCTCGCGCAGGTCGTCGTCGGTCCCCGCCGTGGCGGGCCGGCCGCCGTAGCGGACGTCCTCGAAGGTGCGGGCGGCCCGGTGCAGCGCGTCCGCGCAGTCGGGCAGCCAGGCGCCCGCCTCGGCGGCGATCTCGGCGGCAGTGCGGCCGGGTCGGACGTCGAGCAGCGCCCGTTCCTCGAGTGCGCGGACGAGCCCGCGGAACCGTTCGGCCACGGCGAGGGCGTGGTCCCCGGCGGCGGCCGCGGCGTCGGCGCGCGCGAAGTGGGCCGACGCCGGTTCCGGGGCGGTGTCGAAGACGGGGCCCTGCGGGGACTGCCTCGCGCTGCGGCGCAACGGTCCTCCGACCAGCAGGACGACGGAGACCAGGGCGAGGAGCAGCACGACGACGACCACGACGGACGTCCAGCCCGTGCCCAGCCCGGGCACCGACACCTGCTGCAGCCGGTCCCACAGCCACGACCAGGCGCGCGCGAGCCACGACCCCTGGGACTGCCGGTACTCCGGACCGGCGAGCTCCTGCGCCAGCCAGCCGCGCGCGGTGGTGCGGTCCGGCTGCACGGGCACGGCCGCGACGACGGCCGGGGTGGACCCCGCGAGCGTCACCGCTGCGCGGCCCGGTGCAGCTCGACGTCCAGCCCCTCGCGGCGCATCCGCAGGTCCACGTAGAGCAGCGCGGTCACCGACGCCAGGAACGGGTAGGCCACGATGCTGCCGACCATCGACCCCAGCGTCGTGACCGACTGCTGCACCACGACGGCACCGGTGTCCGACGGGTTCCCGGCCGCGGCCGAGACCACCCCGCCGACGATGCTGAAGGGGAAGCCCACCGCGGCGACGACGGCGTACACGACGGCCGCGGTGAGGAGCTGGATGCCGAACAGGCGCCAGAACGAGCGGCGGGTCAGCCGGAAGGACCGGCTCAGCGACGGCCCGATCCCCAGGCCCTCCAGCAGCATCGCGGGGGTCGCCATCGACCACTTGATCCACAGGAACGCCGCGCCCACGGCCCAGACCAGCGCCCCGAGCACGACGGCCGCGACGCCGAGGCCGATGCCCGACCCGGAGTCGGAGAAGACCAGCAGCAGGATCCCCGGCGCCAGCGCGACCACGCCGATGACGAACGAGGCCAGCGACACCACGACCGACAACCCGACGAGCGGCAGGAGCCGCGGCCGGCACAGCCGCCACAGCTCGCCGAAGCCGATGGTGTCGCCCAGGACGGCGCGGCTCACGCTCGTGATGAGCATCCCGTTGAGCACCTGCACCGCGACGAGCTGGAGCACCACGCTGAGGCCGATGAGCGGCAGCGACTGCTGCATCACCGAGACCACCTCGTCGACGCCGACGTCGGCGGGCGCCGCCTGCAGCCGTTCGATGAGGCCGAGGGTGTCCCGGGTGGTGACGACGGAGGCCGCGAGGTTCACCAGCGACGTCGCGACGACGACGATGGCCGACAGCCCCACCATGACCTTGGGGTTCTGCCGGAACGCCCGGAACGCGCCGTCCCAGATCTCCCCGAGGCCCAGCGGTCGCAACGGGACGATCCCGGGCCGCGGGGCGGGCGGGCGGAACGGGCCCGGCGTTCCGACGGGACCTCCCCAGCCGGCCGGACCCCCTGGTGCCTGGGGACCTGGGGCCGCACCCCACCCGCTCACGGGGGCGGGCGGGACCGCACCCTCCTGACGGCCGCCCGGACGCTGCTCACCCGCTGCGCCGCCGCCGTCGTCAGGCCGCTGCCACTGCTCGTCCCCCATGCCTCGACATCGTGCCAGAGGGGTACCGCGCCGCCGGGGCACCCGGGCGTGGAGGTCGCCCGGCGTGGTGATCACCCCGCGGACGCGCTGCGCGAGGCAGGATGAGCCCATGAGGGGACGCGTGCTCGTGGTGGACGACGACACCGCGCTCGCCGAGATGCTCGGGATCGTGCTGCAGGGCGAGGGCCTCGAGACGCGTTTCTGCGCCGACGGCGACGAGGCGCTGGCGGCGTTCCGCGCGGCGCGGCCGGACGTCGTGCTGCTGGACCTGATGCTGCCCGGCACCGACGGCATGGAGGTCTGCCGGCAGATCCGCGCCGAGTCCGGGGTGCCGATCGTCATGCTGACGGCCAAGAGCGACACGGTCGACGTCGTGCTGGGCCTGGAGGCGGGCGCCGACGACTACGTCGTCAAACCCTTCAAGCCCAAGGAACTCGTGGCCCGCGTCCGGGCCCGGCTGCGGTCGGCCGGGGAACGCCCGCCCGAGACGCTGCGCATCGGCGACCTCACCATCGACGTCGCCGGCCACTCGGTGCGCCGCGACGGCCGGTCGCTGCCGCTCACGCCGCTGGAGTTCGAGCTCCTCGTGACCCTCGCGCGCAAACCCTGGCAGGCCTTCACCCGCGAACTGCTGCTGGAGCAGGTCTGGGGCTACCGCCACGCGGCCGACACCCGCCTCGTCAACGTCCACGTCCAGCGATTGCGCTCGAAGATCGAACGCGATCCCGAGCACCCCGAGATCGTCGTGACCGTGCGCGGGGTGGGGTACCGCGCCGGACCGCTGTGACGACGCGGCCGACGCGGCAGGGGACGTGACGGTGGGACGGTTGCTGGCCCGCTGGCGGGCCTCGCTGCAGCTGCGCGTCGTCGTCCTCACGACGATGCTCGGGCTCGCGGTCGTCGTCGGTGTCGGGTCGTTCCTCCTCGACGGGATCGCCGACGGCCTCGTCGCGGAACGGCAGAAGGTGGCGCTCGCGGACGCCGCGCGGAGCGCGCAGACGGCGCAGCAGCAGTTCGACGCGGCCACCACGACGAGTTCGGCCGAGGTCGAGCAGCTCGCCGGGGACGTCGTCTCGGCCCTGGAGGGCGCCGGCCCGGACCGCGTCCGCGGGGTCGTCCTGCTGCGGGCGACGGGTGCGCCCGACACCGCCGCGAGCGGTCAGGTCGTCGTCCGCGACGTCGCCTCCGAGGGGCTGAACGCCTCCGACATCCCGATGGCGCTGCGCCGCGCCGTCGTCGCCTCGGACGTGCAGCAGCTGCAGATCGTCGACCTCCCCGACGCCTCCGGCGCCCCCAGCCTCGTCGTGGGCTCCACCGTCACGCTGCCGCGGGCCGGGGAGTACGAGCTGTACTTCGTCTACTCCCTGGCGAGCGAGGAGCAGACGGTCTCCCTCGTGCGCACCACGTTCGTCGGCGGCGGCATCGCGCTGGTCCTGCTCGTGGGGGCGGTCGCCTGGGTCGTCACGCGCACGGTCGTCGAACCCGTCCGGGAGGCGGCCGGGACCGCCGAACGCCTCACCGGTGGGCACCTCGACGAGCGGATGCGCGTGCGCGGCACCGACGACCTCGCCCGGCTGGCCCGGGCGTTCAACGAGATGGCCGCCGGCATGCAGCAGCACATCGAGCAGCTCGAGGAACTCTCGCGCCTGCAACGGCGCTTCGTCTCCGACGTCAGCCACGAACTGCGGACCCCGCTCACGACGATCCGGATGGCGGGGGAGGTCCTGCACGACGCGCGCGAGGGTTTCGACCCCGCCTCGGCGCGGTCGGCCGAACTCCTGCTGACCCAGCTCGAACGGTTCGACACCCTGCTGTCGGACCTGTTGGAGATCTCCCGGTTCGACGCCGGAGCCGCTGCGCTGGAACCGGATCCGCAGGACGTCCGGGTCGTGGTGCACCGCGTCGTGGAGTTCACCGCCACGCTCGCCGACCGCCGGGGTTCGCACGTCTCCGTCGCCGAACCCTCCGGTCCCTGCACGGCCGAGGTCGACGCCCGCCGCATCGAACGCGTCCTGCGCAACCTCGTCGGCAACGCCATCGAGCACGGCGAGGCGCGGCCCATCGAGATCACCGTCGCAGCCGACGAGCACGCCGTCGCCGTCGGGGTGCGCGACCACGGGGTCGGGTTGCAGCCCCAGCAGCTGCCCCGCGTCTTCGACCGGTTCTGGCGCGCCGACCCCGCCCGCGCGCGCACGACGGGCGGCAGCGGCCTGGGCCTGGCGATCGCGCTGGAGGACACGCGGTTGCACGGCGGCTGGCTGGAGGTGTGGGGCCGGCCCGGCCAGGGGTGCCACTTCGTCCTGACCGTCCCGCGCGTCGCGGGCCGCTCGCTGCGTTCCTCCCCGCTGCCCGTCGTGCCCCTGGGCTGGCGCGAACCCGTCGCGGCCCTGCCCGCCGGTCCCCGGCGAGAGACGCCGTGAAGCGCCGCACCGCGCTGGGGCTCGCGGGGCTGCTGGCGCTCGCGGGGTGCGGCGGGGTGCCGCGGTCCAGCGCCGTCGTCAGCGGGTCCCGCATCGAGGCCGACCCCCGGGTCGGTCTGCTGCAGGTCATCCCGGACGGCCCGACCCCCGGGGCCGGGCCCGTCGACGTCGTCCGGGGTTTCCTGCGGGCCGCGGTCGCCGCCGACGACGACCACGCCGTCGCGCGCGAGTTCCTCACGGCCTCGGCCGCGCAGTCCTGGCGCGCCGACGCCGCGACGACGGTCGTCGCGAGCGGCCCGGACCTGTCCCTCGTCTCCCAGGACCCGGACGAGGCGGTCGTCTCGATCACGTCGACGGCGACCGCGGTCGTCGACGCCGCGGGGCACTACGTCGAGCAGCCCCCGGGAGCGACCTCGACGCGGCCGGTGCGGCTCGTGCGCGGTGGGAGCGGGTCCGGGTCCGAGGGTGAGTGGCGCCTGGCCGAGCCGGGAGACGGGATCGTGCTGACGGCGCTGGACGCCTCGCGCACGCTGCGCTCGTTCCCGGTGTTCTTCGTGACGGCCGGCCCGACACCGCAGCTGCTGGCCGACGTGCGGTGGTTCGGGTACGACTCCTCGGTCGCGACCCGCATCGTGCGCGCCCTGCTCGACGGTCCCTCGGAGTGGCTGGCCCCGGCGGTCGTCTCGGGCGCGCCGCGCGGAACGTCCCTGCGCGTGGGCACCGTCCCGGTGGCGGCGGGGACGGCGACCGTCGACCTGTCCGACCGGGCGCTGGACGCAGGCCCCGCGCAGCGGGCGGTCCTGCTGGCGCAGCTGCGGGCCAGCCTGACGGGACTGCCCGAGGTCTCCGACGTCCGCGTGACCGTGGACGGGGCCGAGCTGACGCGCAGCGGGGCGGCGGGTGCGGACCTGCCGCGCTCGGCCGTCCCCGTCGACGCCCGCCTGGTCCTGCTCGGGCCGCAGGGGCTGTCCCGCTGGGACCGCTCCGGGCTGGTCCCCGTGGCCGGGACGGGGCCCGGGCTCGAGGCCGCCGGCGGGGCCGGGCACCCCGCGGCCGGACCGGACGGGTCGACGTACGCCGTGCTCACCGACGACAGCCGCGTCGCGCGGGTGCAGACGGTCGGCGGCCCGCTGCAGGCCGCGGTGACCGGCCGCGGACAGCTCGTGCCGCCCTCCGTCGACCGCTTCGGGTGGGTGTGGACCGCGCCGACCGCGGCCGGCCAGGCCCCCCTCGCCGTGCCCACCGCCGCCCCCGGCACGCCCGCGCAGACCGTGCAGACGCCCGCCGACGGCCTCGGCGGAGCCCTGGTGCGGTTGCGGGTGGCCCGGGACGGAGCCCGCCTGCTCGTCGTCGTCCGCGACACGGCCGGCGTGACGCACGTCCGCGTCCACGGCGTCGTGCGCGACGGCGAGGGGAAGCCGCTGCGCCTGGGCGCCGGATCGGCGGACCTGGCCCCCGGCGCCGGCGACGTCCTGGACGCCGGGTGGCTCGCCGACGACGGCGTCGCGGTGCTCGTGCGCGACGGGACGGGCCGGACGGCGCCCGTCGTCGCCCGGGTGTCGGGACCGAGCACGCGCCTGCCCGACGTCCCCGGGGCCGTCTCGCTGGCCGGCGGCTGGTCCGACCGCGACGTCGTCGTCGGGACGGCCGACGGGAAGCTGCTGTCCCGCAGCGGTGCCGACTGGATCGCGGTCGCGGACGGTCGGGACCCGGCCTACCCGGGGTGAGGACCGGGCGCCGCCTGTGGACGGCGCCCACCGCCCCCGTCCGTCCGCGCGCACGCTGTCCCCGTGCCCCGTCCCGCCCAGCGCGCCGTCCTCGCCCACGTCACCGCTCTCGCGGACCTCGAGGACCTCGCGGACCTCGTGTGGCCCGCCCACTGCGCCGGTTGTGCTCGCCCCGGCCCGGTCTGCTGCGGTCCCTGCGCCCGGGCCGTGCGCACGGGAGTCCTCACCGAGCTGCCCGACGGCACCCCCGTGCGCGGGTGCGCACGGCACGACGGCCCGGCCCGCCAGCTGCTGCTGGCCGTCAAGGAACGCCACCGGGCGCAGGCCCGACCGGTCCTGGCCGACGCCCTCGCCGCCCAGCTGCGCGAGCTCGTGCCCACCGGTCCGGTCCGGCTCGTGCCGGTGCCCACCCGGCGGGCCAGCCGCCGTTCCCGCGGGGGTGACCTGGTCGCCGACCTCGCCGCGCGCACGGCCCGTCGCCTCCGGGCCGGCGGCCGCGACGCCGGGGTCGACCGGTGCCTGCACCTGGTGCGGGCGGTGCGCGACCAGACAGACCTCGACGCCGCCGGACGGCGCGCCAACGTCCACGGCGCGTTCGCCCTGCGCGGGGGACCGCCCACCGGCCCGTGCGTCGTCCTCGACGACGTCGTCACGACGACGGCGACCGCCGGCGAGGCCGTCCGGGCGCTCCGCGCGGGCGGCGCCCGGGTGGACGGCGTGCTGACGGTGACGGTCGCGTGAGTGGACGGCGGGAGGACGGCGCGTGACGGGTGCCGGACGGGTGGCCGGCGCGTCCCGCCTGGGCAGGCGGGGCGTCGGGGGTCTAGCGTTGGCGCATGGCGGCCAGCGACGGTGTCCCAGGGGGTGTCGCCCCCGTGGACGTCACGGGTGCAGACCCCCGGTCCCGTCCCTGCCCGCCTGCTCACCGCGCCCTCCCCCCGGGGGTGGTCCGCGGCACGAGGTGACGGTCCGAGGCGGGCCGGCCCCACGTGCCGGTGCCGCCAGCTCGAACGAGGGAGGCATCCCGTGGAAGTTGTGGTCACCGGACGGCACACCGACGTCAAGGAGAGGTTCCGGCGGCACGTCGAGGACAAGCTGGAGGCGAAGGTCAGCCAGTTCGCGCCCCGCGCCCAGCGCATCGACGTCGAGGTTTCCCACGAGAACAACCGTCGGCAGGCGAGCAACTGCGAACGGGTGGAGATCACCGTCCGCGACAAGGGACCGGTCGTGCGCGCCGAGGCCTGCGCCGACGATCCGTACGCGGCGCTCGACCTCGCCACCACCAAGCTCCTCGAACGGTTGCGGCGCGCCCGCGACCGCCGCAAGGTGCACCACGGCCGGCACCGGCCCACCTCCGTCCACGAGGCCACGGCCGGCCTGTCCGACGAGGTGCTGACGGGGTCCTTCGACCCCGGCCGCCCGCTGGCCGAGCAGGTCGGCGGCGACGCGGCACCCACCCCCGCGGTCATGGCCGGTTCGACCCCGCCCACGGCCGACGCGCCGGAGGCCGCCCTGCAGGACGCCTCACCCGTCGTCATCCGCGAGAAGCGGCACGACGCGGTCCCGATGACGCTGGACCAGGCCCTCTACGAGATGGAGCTCGTCGGGCACGACTTCTACCTGTTCGTCGACGCCGCCAGCGGGTCGCCGAGCGTGGTGTACCGGCGCCGCGGCTGGGACTACGGCGTCATCCACCTCGACGTCCAGCAGGCGCCGCAGGACGGCTCCGCGGAAGGGGCAGCGAACGGGAGGGCCGCGTCCGACGCGGCGCTGACGGCCGTCGTCGCGGCGGCCATGCGCTGACCCACGGGATTCCGTGACCGGGCGCCACTCCCTGTACCGGGGGGTGGCGCCCGGTGCCGTCCGTGCCAAGATCGTCGTCCCGGGAGCGGACCGCCCGCGTCCGGTCCAGCGCGAACAGGGGAGGGGGCGCCGTGAGCGAGGCGATCCGGATCGTCGTCGTGGACGACCACTCGCTGTTCCGCCGGGGACTGCAGATGGTCCTGTCCGTCGAGGACGACCTCGACGTCGTCGGCGAGGCCTCCGACGGGGCCGAGGCGGTCGAGCGGGTCGAGGAGCTGCTGCCCGACGTCGTCCTCATGGACGTGTGGATGCCGCGCCGCTCCGGGATCGACGCCTGCGCCCAGATCAAGGCGGTCGCACCGTCGACGAAGATCCTCATGCTGACCTCCTCGGAGGAGGAGGACGACCTCTTCGGCGCCGTCCGGGCCGGGGCCAACGGCTACCTGCTCAAGGACGTGCCGGCCGAGGAGGTCGCCGACGCCGTGCGCTCGGTCATGACGGGCCAGTCGCTCATCACGCCCAAGATGGCCGGCCTCCTGCTCGGGGAGTTCAACGCCATGCGTCGCCGCGACGAGGAGCGCAACCTCGGTCTGCCCGGCGCGCCGCGGCTGTCCCCGCGCGAGCTGGAGGTCCTGCGGCTGCTGGCCCGCGGTCTGCCCAACCGCGAGATCGCCGGGCAGCTCGGCATCAGCGAGAACACGGTGAAGAACCACGTCCGCAACCTCCTCGAGAAGCTGCAGCTGCACTCGCGCATGGAGGCCGTCGTCTACGCCGTGCGCGAGAAGATCGTCGAACTGTCGTGACGGGGGCGGCCGGACCGCGCGCCGTCGAGGAGATCTCGGCCCGGCAGGCCCGCCGCGCGGTGCTCGCGGCCTCCGGGTTCAGCCGGCGCCGGCCCGCGACCGTGACGGCCGCCCACGTCGGCCGGGTCGTCGACCGCCTCGGCGTCGTGCAGATCGACAGCGTCAACGTGCTGTGCCGCAGCCACTACCTCCCCTTCTTCAGCCGGTTGGGCCCGTACCCGACCGAGCTCGTCGACCGCGCCGCCCACCGGGCCCCGCGCCGGCTCGTGGAGTACTGGGCGCACGAGGCGTCCTACGTGGCCCCCGCGACCCACCGGTTGCTGCGCTGGCGGATGGACCGCGCCGCCTCCGACGCCTGGGGCAGCGTGCGCAGCATCGCCCACGAGCGCCCGGACCTGCTCGAGGCCGTCGAGGAGCACCTCGCCACCCACGGTCCGTCGACGGCCCGGCAGCTGGAGGCGGCGCTCAGCTCGGGCGCGGCCCGCCCCACCGACCACTGGGGCTGGAACTGGTCGGACGTCAAACGGGCCTGCGAGCACCTCTTCTTCGCGGGCCGGCTCTCCGCCGCGGGTCGCACCCCGCAGTTCGAGCGCCGCTACGACCTCGCCGGGCGCGTCCTGCCGCCGGCGGTGCGCGACGCGCCCGACCCCGCCCCGGCCGACGCCGTCCGCGAGCTCGTGGCGATCGCCGCCCGCGCGAACGGCGTCGCGACCGAGCCCACCCTGCGCGACCACTTCCGCCTCGCACCCGGCCCGTCCCGGCAGGCCGTCGCCGAACTCGTCGAGGAGGGCCGGCTCGAACCCGTCCGCGTGCGCGGCTGGGCCGCGCACCGCCCCGCCTACCGCTGGGTCGGCGCCGTCGCCCCCCGGGTCGACGCCCGCGCCCTGCTCACGCCCTTCGACCCCCTCGTCTGGCACCGGCCGCGCACCGAGGAGGTCTTCGGCGTCAGCGTGCGGCTGGAGTTCTACGTCCCGCGCGAGCAGCGGGTCCACGGCTACTACGTCCTGCCCTTCCTGCTGGGGGAGGACCTGGTCGCCCGGGTCGACCTCAAGGCCGACCGCCGCGCGGGCGTCCTGCGCGTCGAGGGCGCCCACGCCGAGCCGACGGCCCCACCGCGGACCGCCGACGAGCTGGCCGACGAGCTGCGCGACCTGGCCCGCTGGCAGGGGCTGGACGACGTGGTCGTCGCCGGGCGCGGGGACCTGGCCGGGACCCTGAGCCGGGCGCTGGGTGGCGGGCGGTCCACGAACGGGTGAGTGCGGCCCCGGGAACCTCAACATCACCGCGCGTCCCGCCGACACACGGGAGGTGGACCTCGCTGCTCTCCCCGCCGACCAGGTCGAGCACGCCGCCGGGCTGCTCGAGCACGTGCTCGCGGAGCTGTCGGCCGGGACCAGCGAGCGCGACGTCCTGAGCCGGGCGGCCGGTCTGGTGGCCGACCTCGTCGACGCCGACGTCGTCGCCGTCTGCGAGGGCCCCCACGTCCACGGCGGGGTGGGGCTGGGGCAGCGGTTCCTGCCCGAGCGCGGGCTCGCCCGCGTCGTGCGCGACGGCGGCGGCGCCTTCGCCGTCCCCGGCCTCGGCCGCGTGCGCACGAGCGTCGTGGAGGTCCCCGGCCTGTCCGGCGTCCACCTCGTCGTCGGGCGCTCGGACGAGCAGCGCGACCCCGACGAGGGTCTCGCCGCCGTCCGGCTCGTCGGGCGCGTCCTCGGTCTCGTCGTCCTGGGCCGGCACGGCCGCGAGCGCGAGCGCTGGCACCGCCAGCAGGGTGCCCAGGGCGCCGCCGAGCGCACGAAGCTGCAGCAGGCCCTGCGCCAGCGCGAGCAGGTGCTCACGACGTCCGTCCGCTTCCAGCGCGCCGTCTCCAGCCGCCGGCCCCTGCCGGAGCTGCTCGTCCAGATCGCCGCCAGCTCCTCCGAGCTCATGGACGGCCGTGCCGTCACCCTCGTCCTGGCCGACCCGCGCTCGCAGATGCAGATGCGCGTCGTCGCCGCCGTCGGCGACCCCGTCCTGGACCCCGCGCTGGCGCTCGCCGCCGCGAACGCCCTCGGCGGCTTCGGCGTCGCCGTCGGCGACGAGGAGGTGCCCGCGGCCGCCGCCGTCCACATCAACGGCCGCAGCGTCGGCGCCCTCGTCCTGGACACCCGCGACAGCGGTCCGCTGGACCCCGTCGGCGCGACCGTGCTCCGGGCCTTCGCCGAGCACGCGAGCATGGCCCTCAGCCACGCCGACACCGTGCGCGCCGTCGAGGCCGCGTCCTCGGACTCCCTGACGAGCCTGCCGAACCGGGCGACGCTGCTGCGCCAGCTCGAGGTCGCGCTGCGCGTCACCGACTCCGACGGTCTCGGGACGGCCGTGCTGTTCGTGGACCTCAACGGCTTCAAGCAGGTCAACGACTCCCTCGGGCACGCCGCCGGCGACGAGGTGTTGTCCCGCGTGGCCCGGCGCCTGCGGCGCTGCCTGCGGGGGGACGACGTCGCCGCCCGCCTCGGCGGGGACGAGTTCGCGCTCCTCGTGCGCGACGTCGACCCCGGCCGCGCCGCCCAGCGCATCGCGACCCGCGTGCAGACCGACGTGGCGATGCCGCTGGAGACGCACGGCACGACGGTGCGCGTCGGGGCCAGCATCGGCATCGCCATCGCCGAGGACGGCGTCGGCGCCGCCGAGCTCCTGCGCCGCGCCGACAGCGCCATGTACATGGCCAAGGCCGAGTCGCACGCGGCCGGTCCGGCCGTCGCGGCCGGCACGGTCCCCGGGGGCGTGGTCGTCTTCGAGGCCGACATGCACGACGCCGACCGCCTGCGCCGCCAGCTCGAGCACGACCTGCTGCGCGCGGTGCAGGAGGACGAGTTCGAGCTCGCCTACCAGCCCATCGTCCGGCTCGCCGACGGTGCCGTCGTCGGCGCCGAGGCCCTCCTGCGCTGGCGGCACCGGACCCGCGGTGTCCTCGAACCGGGCGCCTTCCTCGCCGGGGCGGAGCGCTCGCCGGCCGTCGAGGAGCTCTGGCGCTGGGTGCTGCGCACGGCCTGCACGCAGGCCGCCGCGTGGCGGGAGCAGGTGCCGGACCTGTCCGTCACCGTCAACCTGTCCGCCGCGCACGTCATGACGCGCGGTGCGGCCGACGACGTCCGCGCCGCGCTCACGGCCGCCGGCCTGGACCCCACCGCGCTCGTCCTCGACGTGCCCGCGGGCCTCCTCGCGGAGGACCCCGACATGCTCAACGCACGGCTGAAGAAGCTGCGGGCGACGGGGGCGCGGATCCTGCTCGACGACTTCGCCACCCTCGACCCCGGTCAGGGGGGCGTCCTGGCGGGTCACTCACTCGCGCCGCTGCGCCAGCTGCCCGTCGACGGCGTGAAGCTCGACCGCACGCTCATCGCCGAGATCGACGGTCCCGACGGCGTCGACGCGCTCGCCGCCGTGCGGACGCTGTGCGAACTCGGCGCCGCCCTCGACCTCGGTGTCGTCGCCGAGGGCGTGGAGCGCACCGAGCAGGCGGTGCTGCTCACCGAGGCCGGCTGCTCGGTCGCCCAGGGCATCCTGCTCGGGGCGCCCCGCTCGGTCGTCGAGCTCGGGTCGGAGCTGACGGCCGACGAGCTCGGCCCGGTCGAGCCGACGGCCGCCGTCCCGGCCCTGGCCGACCTCGTCGAGTTCACCGACGAGGCGGCGGGGGAGGCCCGGGAGGAGGGCACGGACGAGGGCCCGCTGGACGCGGCCGCCCTCTTCGCCCGGGAGTTCGGCCCGGCCCCCGTGCCCCGCGACGGCGCGCTGGCGATCCCGCTCGCCCCCTCGCCCCCGGCGGGCCGGGGACCCGCGCCCGTGCCCGTCCCGATCAGCGGCGTGCGGCCCACCGACGTGCGGAGGATGCTGGACCAGTCGCGCTGAGCCACCTCTGCTGTCCCAGGGTCACCGTGAGGTCCCCGTCACCCCGCGTTGCGCCGCTAGAGTGATGGGGTGCCAGCGATCGTCGAAAAGGTCCTCCGCGCCGGCGAGGGCCGCGTCGTCAAGCGTCTGCACCGCATCGCGGAGCAGGTCAACGCCCTCGAACCCGACTTCGAGGGGATGAGCGACGCGGAGCTGCGGGGCGAGACCGACCGCTTCAAGGAGCGCCTCGCCGGTGGCGAGACGCTCGACGACCTGCTCCCGGAGGCCTTCGCGGTCGTCCGCGAGGCGGCTCGCCGCACGCTGGGCCAGCGGCACTTCGACGTGCAGCTCATGGGTGGTGCGGCGCTGCACCAGGGCAACATCGCCGAGATGCGCACCGGTGAGGGCAAGACGCTCGTCGCCACGCTGCCGGCGTACCTCAACGCGCTGACCGGCAAGGGCGTCCACGTCATCACGGTCAACGACTTCCTCGCCGAGTACCAGTCCGACCTCATGGGACGCGTCTTCCGGTTCCTGGGCCTGACGAGCTCCTGCATCCTGTCCCGGATGCGCCCCGACGAGCGGCGCGAGGCCTACGCGGCCGACATCACGTACGGGACGAACAACGAGTTCGGCTTCGACTACCTGCGCGACAACATGGCGTGGAACGTCTCCGAGATGGTCCAGCGCGGCCACCACTTCGCCGTCATCGACGAGGTCGACTCGATCCTCATCGACGAGGCCCGCACCCCGCTGATCATCTCGGGCCCCTCCGACGCCCCGACGAAGTGGTACACGGAGTTCGCCAAGATCGTCCGGCGCCTGACGATCGACGTCGACTACGAGGTCGACGAGAAGAAGCGCACCATCGGCATCCTCGAGGCCGGCATCGAGAAGGTCGAGGACCTCCTCGGCATCGAGAACCTCTACGAGAGCGTCAACACCCCGCTCATCGGGTTCCTCAACAACGCCGTCAAGGCCAAGGAGCTCTTCAAGCGGGACAAGGACTACGTCGTGTCCCCGAACGACGAGGTCCTCATCGTCGACGAGCACACGGGCCGCATCCTGGCGGGCCGCCGCTACAACGAGGGCATGCACCAGGCCATCGAGGCCAAGGAGGGGGTGCCGATCCAGAACGAGAACCAGACGCTCGCGACGATCACGCTCCAGAACTTCTTCCGCATGTACGACAAGCTCTCGGGCATGACCGGGACGGCCATGACCGAGGCCGCCGAGTTCCACCAGACGTACAAGCTGGGCGTGGTGCCGATCCCCACGAACCGGCCCGCCGTCCGCATCGACCAGCCCGACCTCGTCTACAAGAACGAGCAGGCCAAGTTCGCGGCCGTCGTGGAGGACATCGCCGAGCACCACGCCGCGGGGCAGCCGGTCCTCGTCGGGACGACGAGCGTGGAGAAGAGCGAGTACCTCTCCAACCTGCTGACCAAGGCCGGTGTCGAGCACACCGTCCTGAACGCCAAGCAGCACGAGCGCGAGGCCTCGATCGTCGCGCAGGCCGGCCGCAAGGGCGCCGTCACGGTCGCCACGAACATGGCCGGCCGCGGGACGGACATCATGCTCGGCGGCAACGCCGAGTTCCTCGCGGTCGCCGCCATGAAGGACAAGGGCCTGGACCCCGACGAGGCGCCCGACGCCTACGAGGCGGCCTGGCCGGAGGTCCTCGAGCAGGCCAACGCCTCGGTCCAGGCCGAGCACGACGAGGTCCGCGACCTCGGCGGTCTCTACGTGCTGGGCACCGAGCGCCACGAGTCGCGCCGCATCGACAACCAGCTGCGCGGACGGTCGGGCCGCCAGGGCGACCCGGGGGAGTCCCGGTTCTACCTCTCGCTCACCGACGACCTCATGCGCCTGTTCAACGCCGCGCTCGTCGAGAGCTTCCTGACCCGCACGGGCATCCCGGAGGACGTCCCGATCGAGTCCAAGATGGTCTCGCGCGCCATCCAGAGCGCCCAGGGCCAGGTCGAGGGCCGCAACTTCGAGATCCGCAAGAACGTCCTGAAGTACGACGACGTCCTCAACCGCCAGCGCGAGGTCATCTACACCGAGCGCCTCAAGGTGCTCGAGGGCGAGGACCTGCACGTCCAGATCCGCCACTTCATCGACGACGTCGTCACCGCGTACGTCTCGGAGGCCACCGCCCGGGGCTTCGGCGAGGACTGGGACCTCGAGGAGCTGTTCACGGCACTGCGCAGCCTGTACCCCGTCTCGATCACGCCCGAGGAGGTCGTCGAGGCCGCCGGTGGCCGCGGGAACCTCACCGTCGAGCGACTGGTCGAGGAGATGCGCGGTGACGCGCAGGCCTGCTACGACGCCCGCGAGGAGGAGCTGGGGGCCGAGGCCCTGCGCGACCTCGAGCGCCGCGTCGTCCTGTCGGTCCTGGACCGCAAGTGGCGTGAACACCTCTACGAGATGGACTACCTGCAGGAGGGCATCGGCCTGCGGGCGATGGCCCAGCGGGACCCGCTCGTGGAGTACCAGCGCGAGGGCTACCAGCTCTTCGGCGCGATGACCGACGCCATCAAGGAGGAGTCGGTCGGGTACCTGTTCTCGCTGCAGGTCCAGCCGGCCGCCCAGGCCGGTGTCGCCGCCACGCCGCCCGGTTTCGGTGCTCCGCCGGTCCGTCAGCAGCTGCAGTACTCCGCCCCCACGGCGGAGGGCGACGTCGAGGTGCACGCCGGTGACGCGCAGGCGACGGAGGCCGCCACGGGCAACCGCGCCCAGCGCCGCGCGGCCGAGCGCGCCCAGCGCGAGGTCTGACCCCCTGGCGCCGGCCGGGTCACCGCGTCTCGAGCGCGGTGACCCGCCACCGGTCGCCGGAGCGGTCGGTGCACCGCTCGACGCGCAGCGCCGCCGCCTTGACGCGGTCGCCGTCGCGCAGCACCGCGCTCACCTCCGCGATCCCGTCGAACGGGAACGAGACGCGCAGCGAGGACACGTGCGCGGCCCGGACGGCGCCGCGCGCCGCCGGCCGCACACGTGAGCGCAGCCGGGCCTGCACGGCCGCCTTGCGCTGGACACCGCTGTAGATGTCGGCGCTGGACCAGCGCAGCAGCTGCTGCGTCGGCCGCTGCCCGGACAGGACCTCCAGCAGCGTCACGAGGTACCGCTTCGTCCAGCCCGTGACCTCCGGCAGCTCTGCGGGCGGCAGCAGCCGCAGGTCCTGCAGCTCCAGCTCGAGGACGCCCTGGTCCGGGCTGAGGTGCGTGAGGACCGGCCCCTCGGCGCCGAAGGCGTCCTCGTCGTCGACGTAGCGGGGCAGCCGTCCGGTGCGGGTGGCGGTGCTGGGCACGGGGGTTCTCCTCGGCGGGATCGGGTCGGTCGGGTCGGGGGAGTTCTCAGGGCAGGCGCAGGACCTGGCCCGGCAGCAGCCGGTCGGGGTCGTCCCCGATGACGTGGGCGTTCGCGGCGTAGAGGCGCTCCTGCTCCGCCAGGACCTGGCCGCGGGTGGCGTCCGGGCCGAGCCGGCGCTCGGCGAGCGACCAGAGGCTGTCGCCGCGCAGCACCACGACCTCGCCGGCGACGTCCCGGGTGGGGGCGGTCCGCGGAGCTGGCGCGTCCCACCCGACCTCCACGGGCGCCGCACGGCTCGCCGCCGTCGGCCACCCCGGGTCGAGCGTCGCCGTGGCGGCCCACCCGACCTCGGGAACCGCCGGCGACGCAGCCTGGGCGGACAGCGCGGCGGACCCCAGGAGCAGCCCGACGACGAGCGCGACGAGTCGTCGCACGACGGCCGGCACCCCCGGTGTGAGGCGGACGGCGCGCCGGGGGGAGCGGCGGACCCGCACCTCGTCAACGACCGCGACCACGACGCTGAGGGCGAGCCACAGCGCCACCGCGAGGCCGACCACGACGCACACACCGACGACGACCTCGGCGGGGTCCTGGCTGCCGAGGAACGGTGGGCGCACGATGGGGCTCCTGAGGGGTTCGGGCGGCGGTTGGATGTCGTTTGCTGCTGTTTGCTGCGGCATGTCTACCGAGACCCTGTGCGGCGGACCAGGGAACGGTCCGGGGTGCGCCCGATCGGAGGGCACCGGCTGACGCACCGTCAGGCGAGGTCACCGGCGCCGTCACGCGCGGTGCTGACGCGTGCGCTCGTACCGTGGGACGCGTGCGCTGGGACGACCTGTTCGACGACCTCGAGGGTCAGGCCGAGCACGCGCGCCGGCAGGACCTCGCGGCGGAGGTGGCCGACCGCACGCGGCGCGAGCAGGCGACGGTGGTCCTCGCCGACCGCGTGCGCGCAGCCCGGGGTGCGCTGACGTGGTCGCTGCTTGACGGGTCGACGCTCGTGGGTCGGGTGCTCTCGGCGGGGCCGGGGTGGTACCTGCTGACGGCCGGCGCCGGTCCGGAGGCCGACGGCCCCCAGGGGCGTCAGGTGCTGCTGCCCGCCGACGCCGTCGTCGGGGTGCGCGGTGTGCCGGACTGGAGCGCCCCGCCGCTGAGCCCGGTCGCGGCGCGACGCACGTTCCTCATGGCCTTGCGGGCGCTCGGCGAGGCGGGGGTGCGGGTGCGGGTGCGCACGGCCACGGGCTCGCACGTCGCACGCCTGGGCCGGGTGGGGGCCGACCACGTCGACCTGCTGCCGGGGGAGGGGGCGGACCGGGACGAGGTCCTGACGCTGCCGTTCGCGGCGGTGCTGGCGGTGCACGAGGCCCCGTGAGGGCCCCGGGCGCACTCAGACGGTGTGGTCCTCGCCGCCGGCGAGGACGATCTCCCGGGTCTGCGCGTACATGCGCTGGATGTAGTCCTCGAGCTCGGTGTCCTCGACGCGCCACTGGCCCCGGCCACCGACCTTGATGGCGCGCAGCTCACCCGTCCGGACCAGCGCGTAGGCCTGGGCCGAGGAGATCGCGAGCGTCTCGGCGACGTCCGCGAGCGGGAGGAATCGAGCAGGCACGCTGGCTCTCCTGAGCACTCGAGGGGCACTGTCGGGCACGGGACCCGGCGGTGTCCGCATCCTGCCACGACGTCACCCGGTCGCCTCTGGCCCGATCGGGTGGCCTGTGGACAACCGCGGGGGGCCGAGGTCGCGGAGCCCCACCATGACTGTCGACCAGGACGGACGGGCGAGGGACGGGTGGACGGGTGCGGACAGCGGTGCGACCGGTGCGAGGGCGGGACGTCGGCGCGGGGGGCACGACCGGAACGACGACCCGCAGGGTGGTGGCGCCCTCGTGGCGCGACCCGCGGCTGCTCGTCGGAGTCCTCCTCGTGACGGGCAGCGTGGTCCTCGGCAGCGTCGTCGTCGGGCAGGCGCGGGACACCACCACGGTGTGGGGCCTGGCGCACGCCGTCGGCGCCGGTCAGCGCCTCACCTCCGCCGACCTGACGGTGGTCGAGGTGCGCCTCGACGCCACGACGGCCGCGCGGTACGTGCCGACGGACACCCCGGCGGACGCCGCCCTGGGCGAGCGGGCCGTTGCGCTGCGCGGTCTGGGGGCCGGCGAACTGCTGCCCCGCGCCTCCGTGGGGCGTGCGGACGACCTGTCCGCCCGGCCCGTCACCGTGCCGGTCGAGGGCGCCGTCCCGCCCGGGCTCGTGGTCGGGTCCCTCGTCGACGTCTGGGTCGTCCCGGCGCGCGACGCCGGCACCCTCGCCGGGTCGACGGACGGCGCGCAGGCGGCGCCGGCCCCGGAGCAGCTCGTCGCCTCGGCCGAGGTGGCGTCTGTGGTCACCGGCGGCGGGGCGCTCGCGACCCGCTCCGGCGCGGACGTCCAGGTCGTCGTCCCGCAGGACGCCCTGCCCGCCGTGCTGCAGGCGGTCACGGCCGACGACGACCTCGTCCTCGTGCCCGTGCCCGGCAGCGCTCCCGGCGGTGGCGCGTGAGCCTGCCCGTCCTCGTCGCCGTCCCCGGTCCGGCGGAGTCCCGGTTGCTCGCCGGCTGGGAGCCGCTGCGGCGCGAGGTCGTCGTCGTCCGCCGGTGCGCCGACGTCGCCGACGTCCTGGCTGCGGTGGGTGCGGGTCTGGCGCGCGCCGTCGTCCTGGGTGCCGACCTGCCGGGGGTCGACACGGAGGTGCTCGCGGACCTGCGACGACGGGGCGTCGGGACCGTCGTCCTGCTGCCCGCCGGGGCGGCCGGGGAGGACGCCGAACGGCGGTGGCGCGGGCTCGGTGCGACGCGGTTCTCCGTCGAGGACCGACCTCCCGCCGACGTCGCCCGCGAGGTCGCGCTCGCGGCCGCAGCGGAGCAGACGCCCCCGACGTCGCCGGCGGAGACCGGTGTCGAGGAGGCGTTCGGCGCTCCCGGACGAACGGTCGCGGTGTGGGGACCCCACGGGTCCTGCGGTCGGACGACCGTCGCGGTCAACGTGGCCGCCGAACTGGGCGAGGCGGGACGCAGCGTGCTGCTGGTGGACGCGGACGCCCGCGGTGCGTCCGTGGGGCAGTCCCTGGGGCTGCTCGACGACGCGCCGTCGCTGCTGGCCTGCGTCCGCGCCGCGGCGGACGGTCGTCTCGACGCCGCTGGCCTCGCGGCGCGGGCGGCGGTGGTCGGTGAGGGTCTGCACGTGCTGACGGGGGCCCCCGACGGTGCCCGCTGGGGAGAACTGCGCCCGACGGCGCTGCGGCGCGTCCTGGAGGTGGGGGCGCTCGCGCACGACTGGACGGTGGTCGACCTGTCCGGCGGGACGGACGACCTCGCGGAGGAGGAGTCGGGGCGTGACGCGGTGCTGGCGACGGTCCTCGGCACCGCGGACGTGGTCCTCGTCGTGGGGGCTGCGGACCCCGTCGGTCTGCAGCGCTTCGCCCGCGCGTGGACGCGTCTGCCGGACCTGGCCCCGGACGCAGTCGTCGTCCCCGTCGTCAACCGCCTGCGCGCCAGCGCGGTGGGCAGCCCCGCCGCCCGGCGCGTGAGCTCGCTGCTCCGACGGGTCGTGGGTGTCGAGGGGGTCTGGACCGTGCCCGACGACGTGGTCGTCGACGAGGCGCTCCTCACCGGGAGGCCGCTGGCGGAGCACGCCGCGCGGTCGGCCGCTCGCGTGGCGCTGCGGGATCTCGCGGCTCACGTCGAGGACGTCGCCGACGCTCCCGACACCCCGCCGGCGGAGGACGTGACAGCGGGATTTGACCCGCTGCTGGCCCGCAGTTAACGTAGTTGTCACACCCCAGCGGGGAGGAACGGACGGGCAACCGGCCGGTTCCCGCGGGTGGATCGGGACTCTCCCAAGGACACCGGCCAGGTTTCGCTCAAGAGCGTGCACCGGGTGCCGATGAACAAGGAGCGTCCTGACCGGGCCGAAGAGCCCGGTACGCTGGGACGAAGTCCGCAGACGAGAAGCCGCGAAAGCGGTTGACAGTCGTGCGTCCGGTTCTTGAGAACTCAACAGTGCGCTAGAAATATGTTGATGCCAATGCATTAACCCCCAATGGTCTTCACTCCTGTGTGGGTGGGGATCGGGGTTCCTTTGGGATCTACCCCCGTGCCGGCTTGCCAGCTCGGTGCGGGGTTTGGAGTCCAAGGTCAACTATGAAGTGAAATGATCTAGGTTGCTCGGCTGCTTTGGTGGCTGGTGATCGATGGTTTTTCGACGGAGAGTTTGATCCTGGCTCAGGACGAACGCTGGCGGCGTGCTTAACACATGCAAGTCGAACGGTGAAGCCCTTCGGGGTGGATCAGTGGCGAACGGGTGAGTAACACGTGAGCAA